>CAYPYF010000080.1:3495-11694 GCA_964414675.1 uncultured Dehalococcoidaceae bacterium | reverse complement strand
CGCGAGCTGGGTTCAGAACGTCGTGAGACAGTTCGGTCTCTATCCGCTGTGGGCGCAAGTGGCTTGAGGAAATCTGCCCCTAGTACGAGAGGACCGGGGTGGACGGACCTCTGGTGTGCCGGTTGTTCCGCCAGGAGCATCGCCGGGTAGCCATGTCCGGAATGGATAACCGCTGAAAGCATCTAAGCGGGAAGCCAATTCCAAGATGAGGCCACTCACCGGGTTAACCGGGTAAGACCGCGGGAAGACTACCCGTTTGATAGGCCGGAGGTGTAAGCGCAGCAATGCGTTCAGCTGACCGGTACTAATGGTCGAGGACTTGACCTTCCTTCAAGCACATCTCGTGATGTGCTCGTCACTCCGAGGCATGCCGCCTCGCAGGAATCTGATCTCTCACTCTGCCTTGCATGTTCTGTGTGAAGGCGTCATCTCTCTCCAGGTCTCGTGCAACTCGTACGTTCTGGGCCGGCCGCAGCATTGCTGCCCCTTGCCCCGTCCGGCGCACCGCGCGTAGCCTGTAGACGACGGCGCGGGATGGAGCAGCGGTAGCTCGTCGGGCTCATAACCCGAAGGTCGGGGGTTCGAATCCCTCTCCCGCTACCAAGAACAAGCGAACGGCGAGGCCACACGGCCTCGCCGTTCTGCATTCCCGGGTTCTCGAGGGGCGGGCCGACCGGTCAATGCTCCGGAACCGCGGATCTTGATGACCGATAACCTCTGACTACCATCAGAGAATGACCGGCCCCAATACCGAGATCGCCCGCGTCCGTTCGTTCAACCGGCTCGTCACGGAGCGCATCGGCGCGCTGAACGAGGAGTACCTCGACGGCGGCCGGCCGCTCGGGGCGTCCCGGCTGCTGTGGGAGATCGGTGACCAGCTCGAGGGTGCCGACGTCCGGCAGCTCCGCTCTCGCCTGGGACTCGACTCCGGCTACGTGAGCCGGCTCCTGCGCCGCCTGGAGGCGGACGGCCTCGTCGAGGTGGGCGCGAGCGCAACGGACGGCCGCGTGCGCGTCGTGACGCTCACGGAGCGTGGCCGCGCGGAGCGCGCCCGCCTCGACGCCCGCAGCGACGACCTCGCCGCCGCGCTGCTCGGACCGCTTTCCGACCGTCAGCGCGTCCGGCTCGTCGACGCGATGGGCGAGGTGGAGCGGCTGCTCACGGCGTCAGCCGTCGAGCTCCGCGAGGTCGACCCGGCCGACGAGGACGTCGTGCGCTGCCTGCGGGCCTACTTCACCGAGCTGAGCGAGCGCGCCGCGACCGGCCTTGACCCTCGCGCGGCGACGCCGAGCGCGGAGGAGATGCGCCCGCCGCACGGGAAGGTGCTCCTCGCGTACCTCCACGAGGAGGCGATCGCCTGCGCCGGCCTGAAGCACCACGCCGGCGGCGCGGCCGAGGTGAAGCGCATGTGGGTGGCGCCGTCTGCGCGTGGGCTCGGCCTCGGGCGGCGGCTCCTCGAGGCGGTGGAGGACCTCGCACGGGCGGAGGGTGTGACGTGGCTGCGCCTGGACACGAACGAGCACCTCGTGGAGGCCATCGCGATGTACCGCTCCGCGGGGTACCGGGAGATCCCCCGGTACACGGACGAGCCGTTCGCGACGCACTGGTTTGAGAAATCTCTGGCTTAGGCGTCCGGGAACCCTTGCGCGTTACCCCTCGATGTCGAGATAATGCACGTCCTGGTGGTCAGAGCGCGGCGGCCCCACCCGTTCTCATTCCGAACACGGAAGTGAAACGTCGTAGCGCTGACGATACTGCTGGGGAGACCCAGTGCGGAAAATAGGCCACCGCCAGGACCCATGCAGGCCATCCGGGACGACCGGATGGCCTGCTGCACGACTGGGCTCCTTTCCCCACCTTCGTGCTCAACGCGTGAAACGGGCCTCTCGTCCAGGGGCGGGGTAGTACCCCAACCGTCGTGCGCGGGTTCCGCCTCGAGCGTCGGTGCTACCATGCGCCGGCTCCTCCAGGCGCCCTGCGGGCGGTGGAGGACAGAAATCACTCGGAGGCAGACAGCACTTGACGAACCAGACGACATCCCCGGGCGCCGAACTTGAAGACATGGCGGCGCTGCTCGAAGAAAGCGACGTTGCGGAACCCCGACAGCTCCGCCGAGGCGAAGTGGTCGAAGGCACCGTGATGAGCCTCGAACGGGACGGTGTCCTGGTCGATATCGGCTTTAAGTCCGAGGGCATCGTGCCCCAGGGCGAAATGCACTCCATGGGCGCCGACCCCATGACCAAGGTCAGCGTGGGCGAGAAGATCCTCGTCTACGTCCTCTCGCCCGAGACCGCCGAGGGCCAGGTGGCCCTCTCCATCGACCGCGCTCGCGGTGAGCAGGGCTGGCGTGTCCTGCAGGACCGCTTCGAGGCGGGCGACATCTTCGAGGCCGAGGTCACCGGCTACAACAAGGGCGGACTCCTCGCGAACGTCGAGGGCGTCAACGCCTTCATCCCGATGTCGCAGGTGGTCGGAGCGAAGCCCGGCACGGACGGCACCAACCCGCTGTCCGCGCAGGTCGGCCGCAGCCTTCGCCTGAAGGTCATCGAGATCAACCGCCGCCGCAACCGCGTGATCCTCTCGGAGCGCGCGGCGCTGCAGGAGTGGCGCGCCGAGCAGAAGGACCGGTTGCTGGACGAGCTCACCGAGGGTGAGATCCGCACCGGCCGCATCACGTCCATCCGCAACTTCGGCGTCTTCGTCGACCTCGGCGGGGCTGACGGCCTCGTCCACCTGTCCGAACTCTCCTGGGACCGTAACGCGAACCCCGAGGACCTGTTCAACGTGGGTGACGAGGTGCAGGTCTACGTCATGAAGGTGGACCTGGACACCAAGAAGATCGCGCTCTCCATCCGCCGGGCCTCGCCCGAGGAGTGGGAGCAGCTCATCACCCGCTACCAGGTGGGTGACGTGGTCCCGGGCGTCATCACGAAGCTCGTCGCCTTCGGCGCCTTCGCGCGTCTCCCCGGGCCGGTCGAGGGCCTCGTGCACGTCTCCGAGCTGGTGGACCGTCGTATCGGTCACCCCGAGGAGGTCGTGCAGGAAGGCGACATCGTCCCGCTGAAGATCGTGCGCATCGAGCACGACCGGCACCGCCTGGGCCTCTCGCTCCGCGAGGCGCGCAACGAGGCGATGATCCGTGGCTGGCAGTTCGATGCAGACGGCCGCGTGACCGAACTCCCCGAGGATGCCCAGAAGGCGTTCCCGGACGAGTCCGCCTCGCTCACCAGCCGCTACGCCGAGCGCATCGCGCAGGCGTCGGCCGACAACGAGCGGCGCGAGCAGGCCGCGTCCGCGCGGCAGGAGGACCAGCAGGGTCGTCAGGCGGCGATGCAGGACTCCGGTCCGGTGCTCACGGCCATGCAGGCGGCGATGCAGCAGGCGCAGGCCGACCTCGCTGAGCGCGACGACGACGCTCCGGAGTCTGACGCCCCCGTGGCGGAAGCTCCGGCGGCGGAAGCTCCGGCAGTTGAGGCCCCCGTAGCTGAGGCCCCTGCAGCCGAGGCCCCCGCAGCCGAGGCCCCCGCAACGGAGGCAGAGGCTGAAGCCCCCGCCGCGGAAGCGGCACCCGAGGCCGAAGCCGCTCCGGAGGCAGACGCTGCTCCGGAGGCCGAGGAAGAAGAGAAGTCCGAGTAATCTCGGCCCCTCGCAGGATTCGCAGACGCGCCGGTTGGTATAATCCAACCGGCGCGTTTGATCTCCCGAACCACACATGACGAAGCCACGAAACGGCCGGCGAGGCGAACTCGCGGCCGGGTACGTCACGACATCGGGAACTCACCGACTGACGCCGGGTGCCTCCCCCACCCACCATGAGAAGTAGTAACGACCGGATCCGTCCGGTCAGTGCTGGTTGTGCCGCAAGGTCGCAACCGGGGCCTGTGGTAGCCTGATTACAGGTCTCCCTGACTCGGACGGATGTCCGAAGTGAGGGGCTCGAGGTAGGCGAACGGAGCCAACTGATGGCCGACCGGTTCGATAAGTTCACGGAGCGTGCGCGTCGTGTCCTGACCCTCGCTCAGGAGGAAGCGCAGCGCTTCAACCACTCGTACATCGGCACGGAGCACCTGCTCCTGGGCCTCGTACGCGAGGGTGATGGTGTGGCCGCCAAGGTCCTCGCCAACCTCGGTGTGGAACTCAACAAGGTGCGCTCGGCCGTCGAGTTCATCATTGGCCGTGGCGACCGCCAGGCCTCCGGTGAGATCGGCCTGACCCCGCGCGCGAAGAAAGTCATCGAGCTGGCCGTCGACGAGGCGCGCCGGCTGCAGCACTCGTACATCGGCACGGAGCACCTGCTCCTCGGCCTCGTCCGCGAGGGTGAGGGCATCGCCGCTGGCGTGCTCGAGAGCCTCGGCGTGAACCTGGAGCGTGTCCGTGCGGAGACGCAGCGGATCCTCGCGCAGTCCCAGCCGCAGGGCGGCCAGGCCGCCGGCCAGGCCGCGACCGCGGGTGGGCGCACCGTCCGGACCCCAACCCTGGACCAGCTCGGCGTGGACCTCACCGCGATGGCGCGCGCCGGCCAGCTGGACCCGATCGTGGGCCGCGACGGCGAGATCGAGCGGGTCATCCAGATCCTCTCGCGCCGCACGAAGAACAACCCCGTGCTCATCGGCGAGCCCGGTGTCGGCAAGACCGCGATCGCGGAGGGCCTCGCCCACCGCATCATCGCGGGCGACGTCCCGGACACCCTCGTCGGGAAGCGCATGCTCACCCTGGACATCGGCCTGCTCGTCGCCGGCACGAAGTACCGCGGTGAGTTCGAAGAGCGCCTGAAGAAGGTCATCGAAGAGATCAAGTCCGCCGGCAACTGCGTGCTGTTCATCGACGAGCTCCACATGCTCGTCGGCGCCGGCGCGGCCGAGGGCGCCGTGGACGCGGCGAACATCCTGAAGCCGGCCCTCGCCCGTGGCGAGATCCAGGCGATCGGCGCGACCACGCTCGACGAGTACCGCAAGCACATCGAGCGCGACGCCGCCCTCGAGCGGCGCTTCCAGCCGGTGAAGGTGGAAGAGCCGAACGTCGAGGACACCATCCTCATCCTGGAGGGCGTGCGCCCCGCGTACGAGGAGCACCACAAACTGCGGATCTCGGACGAAGCCGTCCGCGCCGCGGCCGAGCTCTCCTCGCGCTACGTCTCTGACCGGTTCCTGCCGGACAAGGCGATCGACCTCATCGACGAGGCCGCCGCCCGCGTCCGCATCCGCCGGCACGCCACGCCGCCCTCGGTCCGTGAGGTCCAGAGCGGCCTGGAGGCGATCCGGCGCGAGAAGGACCAGGCGATCGCGAACCAGCAGTACGAGTACGCCGCGGAGCTCCGCGAGCGTGAGGTGCGGCTGCAGTCCCAGCTCGAAGAGCTCGAGCAGGAGCTGGAGGAGTCCCGCGGCACCGACCAGCCGGTCGTGGCCGAGGACGACATCCGCGACGTCATCTCGCAGTGGACTGGCGTCCCGCTCTCCCGTATCGCCGCGGAGGAGTCCAAGCGGCTGCTCGAGATGGAGCAGTACCTGAAGGACAAGGTCATCGGCCAGGACGAAGCCGTGGAGGCTGTCGCCCGAGCCGTGCGCCGCGCCAGCGCGGGCCTGAAGGATCCGAAGCGCCCCATCGGCGTCTTCATGTTCCTCGGGCCGACCGGTGTCGGTAAGACCTACATGGCGGAGATGCTGGGCGAGTTCATGTTCGGCTCGCGCGACAACATCGTGCGGATCGACATGTCCGAGTTCATGGAGAAGCACACCATCTCGCGTCTCGTCGGCTCGCCTCCCGGCTACGTCGGCTACGACGACGGTGGTCAGTTGACCGACCTGGTGCGGCGCAAGTCGTACTGCCTGATCCTCCTCGACGAGATCGAGAAGGCTCACCCGGACGTGTTCAACATGCTGCTCCAGATCTTCGATGACGGACACCTGTCCGACGCGAAGGGCCGCAAGGTCGACTTCCGGAACACGATCATCATCATGACCTCGAACGTGGGTTCCGACCTCATTCGGAAGGACTCGCGTGTCGGCTTCGCGACGGCGCAGGACGACGTGAAGACTGCCGAGGACGCCTACAAGCGCATGAAGGGCCGTGTCGAGGAAGAGATGAAGCGGGTCTTCCGGCCCGAGTTCCTCAACCGTATCGACCAGTCGGTCGTGTTCCGCGCCCTGCAGGCGGAGCACATCCGCGAGATCGTCAACCTGGAGCTGGAAGACCTGCGCGAGAACCTGAAGGCGAAGGGCATGTCCCTCTCCGTCAGCGACTCGCTCCTCGACCACCTGGGGTCCGAGGGCTTCGACCCGGTGTTTGGTGCACGGCCCCTGCGCCGCGTCATCCAGAACCAGATCGAGGACCCGCTGTCGGATGCGGTCCTCCAGGAGCGCTACAGCGAGGGCGACACGATCCGCGTCGACTTCGTCGAGAGTGAAGTCACGTTCCAGCGGGAGGCGACCGAGTCGGTCCAGCCCGAGGAGCCGGCGCTCACCTCCTCGTAGTCGCGAGATTCGGTGGATACATGAACGGCCGCCCGAGAGGGCGGCCGTTCCGCGTTCGTCGACACGATCGAGGGCCTAGCGGTCGCCTCGCCAGAGGTCATGCGGTGAGACGCTCTTCTGCGACGCGACTGCGAGGATGAGGCCTGCGGAGATACACATCCCCACGAGGGCGGACCCACCGCTCGAGATGAACGGCAGCGGGATGCCGGTGGCGGGGAACAGCCTCGTGTTCACCGCCATGTGCATCAGCGCCTGCAGCACGATCGTGGCTGTGAGGCCCGCGGCGAGCAGCCGCCCGAAGCGGTCCGAGGAGTGCAGCGCCGCCTCCAGCCCTCGCCACGCGACGAGGGCGAACAACGTCAGCACGAGCAGCGTGCCGATGAGCCCCATCTGTTCCGCCAGCTGGGCGAACGCGAAGTCCGAGGCCCGCGTCGCGACGCCGTCGAGGGCGGAGGGTGCGCCGTCGATGCCCTGTCCGCCGATCCCGCCCGAGCCGAGCGCGATCTCGACCTGGCGCATCGTGAACCCGCTGCCCAGGGGGTCGCGGTCGGGATGGAAGAACACGTCGAGGCGGTCGCGCTGGTAGGCCGGGACGGCGACGGCGAACGCGATCGGCAGCACGGAGACGGCGAGGGCGGCCATGCCGCCGATCACCCGCCACGAGACCCCCCACGTCGCCACCAGTGTCACCCACGCGGCGCCAAGGACGAGCGTGGTGCCGAGGTCGGGCTCGACGAGTACCAGGGCCACAGGGAGAAGCACGAGCCCCAGCGTCACGAGCGTGAATTTGACGCCCGGCTCTCGCTCGGCGGCGTACGCGGCCACGGCAATGACCACGGCGATCTTGGCGAACTCGGACGGCTGGACGGTGATGCCACCGCCGAGGGATATCCAGCGGCGCGCCCCGAACTCCTCCGAGCCGAGGGCGAGCACCAGGATCAGCGTCGCGACGCTTCCGATGTAGATGATCGGCGCGAGGCGTCGGAGGATGCCGACATGCAGCCGCGACGCGGCCAGCAGCCCGGCCGCGCCGACCCCGCCGTAGGAGAGGTGCCGGAACGCCTCGGACGAGAGTCCGCCCGAGGGCGGCATCGTCGCCGCGCGGATCATCAGCGAGCCGAGTGTCACGAGCCCGAGCACGGCGAGCAGCAGCATCGGGTCCGGCACCGCGCGCCGTGCGAGGGCGATCACGGCCGCGCCTCGACCCGGTCGCCCGGCTGCTGCTGTGCGAAGTACGCCTCGAGGATCTCCTGCGCAACGGGGCCGGCGTGCGTCGAGCCGACCCCGTATTCGAGGTAGACCACCACGGCGACCTCGGGATCGTCGTACGGCGCAAAGCCCACGAACCACCCGTGCGTGTCGAACTGGCCGTCCGGGTAGGGCTGGCCGAACTCGGCCGTGCCGGTCTTTCCGGCGATCGTGACACCGGATGGGACCCCGGTGACGGCCGTGCCGCCCGCGGCTGCCGCGTCGCGCATCCCCTCGCGGACGACCTGGAAGTGGTAGTCCGTCGCCTCAAGGCGCCCGGTCGTCTCGACCGGCATCGACTTCACGAGGCCGCCGGCACGGAAGCCGTGCACCACCCGCGGCTGGACGAGGTCCCCGCCATTGGCGATCGCCGAGGCGAGGACCGCCATCTGGACGGGCGTCACGGTGAGGTACCCCTGGCCGATAGAGAACGGGTAGGAGTCGCCCAGTACCCACGGGACGCCGAACTCCTCCTCCTTCC
>CAYPYF010000080.1:0-3485 GCA_964414675.1 uncultured Dehalococcoidaceae bacterium | reverse complement strand
GGGGACGAGCCCCGCGACTTCGCCGGGGAGGTCGATACCCGTGGCCCTCCCGAACCCGGCGGCGCGTGCCCACTTCGCGAGGGCGTCCGGTCCCATACCCTCGAAGTCCTGGTAGCCGCCGACCATGTAGTAGAAGTACTCGTCCGACGACCGCGCGAGGGCGCGCCGCATGTCCACGGTGCCGTGGGCCATCCAGTCGCGGAAGACGTAGACGACGCCCGGGTTGTACTCGTCCGGGATGGTGATCGCGCCTCGCGAGAACACGGTCGTGTGTTCCGTCGCCGTGCCTTCCTCGAGCGCTGCGAGGGCGACGAGCGGCTTGAACACCGATCCCGGCGACCGGGGCGACATATAGGTACGGTCGATGAGCGGCGTCGCGGGATCCTCGAACACCCGCGTGATCGCCTCGTCGCTCCCGTCGATGAATAGGTTCGGGTCGTACGCGGGCAGCGAGACCGAGGCGAGGAGTTCGCCGGTATTCACGTCCATGACCACCGCCGCCCCGAGGGGGATCGGGGCGGGGCGCTGCTGTCCCGTGTCGGTCCGCACGACCGCCATGCCCGCGTCCATGCCGCGCGCCAGCGCCTCCGCTGCGGCCCGCTGGAGTCCGAGGTCGATCGAGAGCACGAGGTCCTCGCCGGCGTGGGCTGCGTCGGTCGCGAGGAGTTCGACCTCGCGTCCCCGCGGGTCCGAGAGGACCAGCCGGCGCCCCGGGGCGCCTCGGAGGTCGTCCTCGTAGACGGCCTCCACGCCGCTCAGGCCGACCTGTCCGTCGAGGGGATAGCCGAGGTCGGTGAGGGCGTCCGCCTCGTCAGCGGGGATCTTGCCGACATAACCCAGGATATGTGCGAGGGTCGGGTCGTCGAGGTAGCGGCGGGACGCGGTGGCCTCGACGCGGAGGCCCCGGAGGCTGGAGAGCCGGGCGCGTAGCTGGATCGCCTCCTCGGGGTCGAGCCCGTCACCGACGATCACGGGTGCGAATGGGTCGACGAGCGCGAGCCGGCTCGACGCGGCCGTCTCCAGGTCAGCGAACGGGATGCCCGAGGCAGCCTCCAGCGCGAGGATCGCGCTCCGCCGTTTCTCGACGTCGGCCGGGAGGTCGCCCGGGACGAGGATGACGCGGAACTCCGGGATGTTCCGCGCGAGCACCTCGCCGTTGCGGTCCACGATGAGGCCGCGCGAGGGCTCGACCTGCAGGGTCCGCGGCGCCAGGCCGTCGCCGTACTCGGGCGGGATGACCGGAGCGAGCCATTGCATGCCGGCGACTCGCACCGCGACCACGAGCAGCGCGCCGAGGAGGACCGCCTGTAGCACCCGGACGCGGAGCCCCGGACTGAGCCGTGTCACTCGAACAGCCCTCGCTGGCGCGGGCGGAGCGGCCAGAAGCAGGCGGCGACGACGAGGGAGATCGCGCCGCTCACGACGGCCGCGGCGAGCAGCGCGCCCGATCGTTCGGGGAGCTCGCCGCCGATGCCTCCGACGACCGCGAGCGTGCAGGCGTACAGCACGGCTGCGAGGGCGCCCGCCCCGCCGGCGGTCAGCACGCGCCGCCAGAACCCCGTCACTTTCGGGCGGAACCGTCGCACCGCGAACGACGCGACGAGCGGCGCCGGCAGCAGCGCGATGAGGAACCACCCGATGCGCTCCTCGGACGCTACGCCGAGGACGACGGCGGGGAGGAGGATGGCGGGCCACGTCTCTTCGGGCTTTCGCATCGCCGCCCACGCCGCGACCAGCGCGACCGGCAGCACCGGGGCGGCGAGCGGGTCCCGGACGAGCGCGGTGGTGATCGCGGCCTGGAATGGCGCCGCCGCCAGCGCGAGCAGCACGAGGATCGCGGTCACCGGTCGCCGTCCGCGTCAGTGCCGCCCGCATCAGCGGTAAGTGTGGTCCCCGGCCGGAAGCCGGTCATGATCAGCACCTGCTCGATCCGTTCGAGGTCGCCGAGCGGGTCTACCTTGATGCGCTGGTGCAGCTCCTGGGCGGGAGCTTCGACGCTCGAGACGCGGCCGACGAGGAGCCCCGGCGGGAGCAGACCGCCGAGGGCGCTCGTGAGCACGACATCGCCGGGCGCGACGTCCGCCTCGAGCGGCACGAACTCCAGGCGCAGCCCGTCGCCGTCCCCGACGAGGGAGCCCGCGGTGCGCGACGATTGCAGGAGCGCGGCGATCGCGGCGTCACGGTCGCTGATGAGACGGACGCGCGAGCGTGACTCGTTGACCTCGGTGATGATGCCGAGCAGCGTGGCGCCGCTGCCGAGCACCGGCTGCCCCACGCGCACGCCGGCGCTGCTCCCGCGGTTGAGGACGACGCTCTGCCGCCCGGGTGCGGGGTCGCGGAGGATCACCGTGGCGGTCGTCGTCGCCCCCGCCTCGGCGCCCACGCTCTGGATGAGGGCATTCGCCTGTTCGAGGGCGATGCGCCCCTCGCGGAGCGAGGCAAGGTCCGCCTGCGTGCGTGAGAGCTCCTGCCGGAGCGCCGCGTTCTCCTCGGAGAGCTGGGAGATCTGACCGGCGTGGACGACGACGTCCGTCACCGGCCGGATCGCGCCGCGCACGAGGTCCACGACCGGCGCGACGGCGGCGCCGGCCCGTCCCTCGAGGTCACCGGCGACCGGCAGCGGCGACAGCGCGAGGAGCACGAGGGCCGTCATGAAGATGCTGGAGAACCAGGCAGCGTTCCGCGCACCGGTCATCGTGCGACCTCGACCGGAGGTCGTCCTCGATCACAGGGCGCGCGAGAGCCAGGGGCGGAGGGACTCGTCGCGCCCGGTCGGTCAGGTGGGCGCGTCGCCGTCATCGATGCGGTCCCCGTCGCCTATCGAGGCGGCCGGCGGTTGGCGACCGCCGCCTGCACGCGCTGGAGGGTGTCGGCCTCTTCGAGGGCGATCGCACACCCGCGCACCACCGCTCGGAGCGGCTCGTCGGTCACGTACACGGGGAAGCGCGTCTCGGTCGCGACCTTGCGGTCGAGGCCGCGGAGCAGCGCTCCGCCGCCCGCCATCGCGATGCCGTGGAGCATCAGGTCGGCGACGAGCTCGGGAGGGGTCGTCTCGATGGTCGCGCGCACCGTGCGGATGATCTCGTTCACGACCGGCGAGAGGGCGTCGCGTACCTCGACGGTCGAGACCTCGACGGACTTCGGGAGGCCAGTCGCGAGGTCACGGCCGCGGAGGTCGATCGTCCACTCGTCGTCGAGGGGGAACGCGGAGCCGGCCTCGATCTTCACCTGCTCTGCCGATCGCTCACCGATGAGCATGTTGTGGACCTGCCGCGCGTAGTCCACGATCGCGAGGTCCATCGCGTCCCCGGCAGCCCGCACCGACTGGGCGCGCACGATCCCGCCGAGGGCGAGGACGGCGACCTCGGTTGTGCCGCCACCGATGTCGATCACCATCGAGCCGGCCGCGTCCATCACCAGCAGCTCGGCGCCGATCGCGGCGGCCATCGGCTCCTCGATGAGGAACGCGGCGCGCGCACCGGCGG
>CAYPYF010000079.1:6026-11757 GCA_964414675.1 uncultured Dehalococcoidaceae bacterium | reverse complement strand
GGGCTCGCGAGGGCGGCCTCGCCCGCGGGGCCGAGCAGTGCAACGGCCAGGGCATCTGCCTCAAGGACGAAGGCACGATGTGCCCGTCCTTCATGGTCACGCACGACGAGGAACACTCCACCCGGGGCCGCGCGAACCTCCTGCGGCAGGCGCTCAACGGCGCGCTCCCGCGGAGCGAGGTGACCGGCGACCGCCTCGCCGAGGCGCTGGACCTCTGCGTCGAATGCAAGGCTTGCAAGTCCGAATGCCCCTCCGGCGTGGACATGGCGAAACTCAAGTACGAGGTGATGACGCAGCGCCACCGGGAGCACGGCCTCCCGCTGCGCGACCGCATCTTCGGCCGCATCGGCACGTTCAACCGGCTCGCAAGGCGGTTCGGTCCGCTCCGCGTGCTCGTGAACCTCGGCGGCTCGTTCGGCCCCGCGCGACAGGTGATGCATGACCGCCTCGGCATCCACCGCGAGCGGCCGCTCCCCCGCCTCGCGCGGCAGCCGTTCTCCGCGTGGTTCGAGGGCTACGCCCAGCCGGAGCCGGCACCTCGTGGCGAGGTCGTGTTTTATGTCGATTCGTTCACCGAGGCGAACCACCCCGAGGTCGGCCGCGCCGCCGTCCGCGTACTCAACGGCCTCGGCTTCGCGGTCACGGTGATCCCGCAGCTCGGGTGCTGCGGCCGTCCGCTGATCTCGAAGGGCCAGCTGGACACCGCACAGCGGTGGGCGCGCGCCAACATCGAGCGCCTCGCGCCCTACGCCGCCCGAGGCATCCCGATCGTGGGCACGGAGCCGTCCTGCATCCTCACCCTGCGCGACGAGTACCCGGAGCTCGTCGCCGGCGAGGCCGCTCGCACCGTGGCCGGACAGGCGCTCCTCGTGGATGAGCTGATCGCGCGCGTGGCGGCCACCGATCCCGCGGTCCGCAGTCGGTTCGGCGCGGTGGCCCGAGAGGCCCTGTTGCACGGGCACTGCCACCAGAAGGCGACCGCCGGGATGGAGCCGACACTCGCGATCCTCGGCCTCGTGCCTGGCCTCCAGACGACCCTCATCGACTCGGCGTGCTGCGGCATGGCCGGCTCGTTCGGATTCGAGGCCGAGCACTACGACATCTCCCGCGCGATGGCCGAGCGCTCGCTGCTCCCCGCCGTGATGGCTGCCTCGGGCGACACGGAGATCCTCGTGACGGGCGTCTCCTGCCGTCAGCAGATCGCGCACCTCTCGGGCCGACGTCCTCGACACGTGCTGGAGTTGCTGGCGGACTCGCTGTTGCCCCGGGAAGCGGAGGCCGCCCGGCCCCGATAGACCGCGCGCGAGCCGGGCCTGAGAATGTTCGGAGTGTCCACGCAACGCCTCTGCGGCGTGGCGCACTGCCCCGGAGGGCTCGTGCATTCAGGCGGCCAGCAACGTCGCGGCGCGCAGATCGGCAACCTCCGGGTGCGCCGAGGGCGTCGTCAGCAGCAGGTCGTCCAGGTCGAACGTCCGTCCATCCGAAAGCCGCGCCGCCCCGGCTTGCTCGGCCTCGTCGGGGGCGTCCTCATCCTCATGGCCGTCGGCACGGTGCTGCTGTGGCTGCCGATCTCGAGCCGCGATCCGGGGAGCACGTCGTTCCTCACCGCGCTGTTCACGGCGACCTCCGCGGTCTGCGTGACCGGACTGGCGGTCGCCGACACCCGGGAGCACTGGACGATCTTCGGACAGGTCGTGATCCTCGTGCTGGTCCAGCTCGGCGGCCTGGGATTCATGGCGTCGTCGACCCTGCTGTTGCTCGTCCTGGGACGGCGCGTGTCGATGTCCCAGCGGGTCGTGACGGCCAGCCTCACGGGGATGCTCGGCGCATCGTCGGTGGGCGACCTCCTGCGCCGCATCGTCGTCATGACGCTGGTCTTCGAGGTGGTCGGCGCGGTGCTCCTCATCACCCTCCTGGCCATCGACGAAGGCAGCATCGGCATCCGCACACTGTGGCGCGGGCTCTTCATCTCGGTCTCCGCATTCAACAACGCGGGCTTCGATGTCGAAGGCGGCGGGCGAAGCCTGACCCAGTTCGCCGGCAATCCACTGATCCTGTTCACGGTGGGAGCGCTCACGATCGGCGGGAGCATTGGGTACGCGGTGTTCTGGGACCTCCGTCGCACCCGACGGTGGAGCGACCTCTCGCTCAACTCCAAGATCGTCCTGTCCACCTTCGGCGCGTTGATCGTGGTGGGCACGGCGGTGATCTTCGCCCGCGAGGCGTTCCAGGACGGCGCGCTCGAATCGCTGCCTCTCTACCAGGCGTTCATCTCATCCCTCGCAGAGTCGACCTACGCGCGGACCTCCGGGTTTACCGCATTCAACCTCGGCGCCGCCGAGCCGGAGGTCCTCCTGGTGCTCTCCGGCCTGATGTTCATCGGCGGCGCGTCGGGTTCGACTGCCGGCGGCATCAAGGTGAACACCTTCACGACGCTGTTCGCGACGATCATCGCGTCTCTCCGGGGGCAGGAACACGTGCACCTCTTCGGCCGCGAAGTCGCGTGGAGCCAGGTCAACCGCGCACTCACCGTGGCGCTGCTCTCGATCGCGATCGTGTTCTCGGTCATCGTCGCGCTCCTCGCCACGAACAACATCGAGGCGACCGACGTGATCTTCGAGGCCTTCTCGGCCTTCGGGACGACCGGCCTCTCCACGGGGATCACCGGTACGCTGAACGGCGCCGGTCAGGTCATCCTGATCATCACCATGTTCATCGGGCGGGTCGGGCCACTCACGCTCGCTCTGGCGCTGGCCACGAGGTTCTCGACCGGCGAGCGGATCCGCTACCCGGAAGCAGACATCCAGATCGGATGACGATGTCCCGCGATTCTGCCAGGCACGCGAATGCAGTCCACGCACCCCGGAGGAGCGCCCGATGAAAGAACACGTCGCCGTCCTGGGCCTGGGCCGGTTCGGCTCCGCAGTCGCCACGGAATTGGTGAACATCGGGCACGAGGTCCTCGGGATCGACGGTGACATCGCCACCGTGCAGCAGCTCTCCTCGCAGCTCACGCACGTAGTGCAGGCGGACGTAACCGACGAGGAGACGCTGACCCGCCTCGGGCTGGCCGAGTTCGACGCGGCCGTCGTCGGGATCACCGGCGACCTGGAGACCAGCATCCTCGCGACGCTGTTGCTGAAGCGCCTGGGTGTGAAGCGTGTGATCGTGAAGGCCCGCAACCAGACCCACGGCGAGATCCTCACACGCGTCGGCGCAGACCGCGTGGTCTATCCGGAGCGCGACACCGGTGTGCGCGTCGCGCATTCGTGGTCGTCCATCGACATCACGGACTCGCTCGACGTGATCGAGGGCTACTCGATCAGCAAGCTCGCCGTGCCCGTGGAACTGGTCGGCAAGACAGTGCAACAGGCGATCCTCGACGGCGAGTTCAACGTCACGCTGCTGCTGCTCTCGCGCGGCGACCGCGTCACCGTCTACCCGTCGCCGAGCGACACCCTCCGGAAGGGCGACCTGTTGGTGATGGCCGGCGCCATCGGCGACATGGAGCGATTCTTCAGCAGCGTGCACACGAAGGCCTGAGGACGTGGCGTTGACAGGCCCCCGTCGATAAGCGCAGTCTCCCCACCTATCTGAGGAGAAGGCGGTGGATCTCGACGCGCAGTTTCCAATGGTTGGGCGGCTGGTCCTGGCAGCCGTCCTGGGGATGGTCATCGGGATCGAGCGTGAGTACCGAGGCTACCCTGCCGGCATCCGCACGGTGGCTCTGGTGTGTGTCGGAAGCGCGCTCTTCAGCGAGGTGTCACCTCTGTTTCGTGGCGATGCCGGACGCGTGGCCGCACAGGTCGTCAGCGGTATCGGGTTCGTCGGTGCGGGCGTCATTGTGCACGAGGGGCCGAGCGTCCGAGGTATCACTACCGCGGCGACGATCTGGACCTCAGCGAGCATCGGCATCGCCATTGCCACGCAGCTGTACCTCGTCGCCATCGTCACGTGCGGGCTTGTCGTGTTCCTGCTCGAAGCAAGCCCGATCACGAAACACGTTGCCCAGTGGGGCCGTGACCGCCGCGACGGCAGAGCAAACGATCAAACTGAATAGAGCAGCGCCCTCGCGAGAACGTCGGTGGCGACGGCAACGATCGGTGACCGCGGCGCGACCTCTCCGTGAAACGGACGTGATCTGGCGGCGGCGATCCGAGCCTGCGAGGCATGATGTCGCTGCGCGCGACCTCATCCCGCACGGCCAGTCCTCGGCGCGCGCTATCGTGGTGACGCAACGACAGATTCCGAATCCGGAAGCAGGCTCTCAGCCGAGGATGGCAAGAGATCTGGAGCGGGAGATGGGGCTCGAACCCACGACATCCTGCTTGGAAGGCAGGCGCTCTACCACTGAGCTACTCCCGCGCGGAGGACCTCCAGCATACCGCGGCTCCGAGGCATGCCGCGACGCCTGTCAGGCGTCCCCAGCGTCCTGGCGGAGGGCGACCAAGACGGTGGCGCGGGAGCCGACCTCGGCTTCGAAGAAGCGGCGAGGTGGGAACCTGAGTAGTCCAGCGACAATGGACGAGGGGAACGACTGGCGCGTCGTCTCGTAGTCCGTCACCCAGGCGTTGTAGACGGCGCGCGCGTAGGCGATGCGGTCCTCCGTGAGGGCGAGCTCCTCCTGGAGTGACTGGAACCGCGGCGCGGCCTTCAAGTCCGGGTAGGCCTCGGCGACCGCGAAGAGCGAGCGGATCGAGTCCGACAGCGTCGTCTCCGAGGCAGCGTCCGGACCACCGCCGATGGCCCGCGCACGTGACTCGGTGACGCGGGTGAGCACGGCCTCCTCGAAGTCGGCGTAGCCGCGGACCACGTCGACCAGCGACGGGACGAGGTCGTGGCGGCGCTTCAACTCGACATCGATCGTCGCCCACGACTCCTCGACGCCGTTGCGGCGGCGGACGAGCGTGTTGAACGTCCACCCGGCCCACGCGACGAGCAGCACCGCTACGCCAAGAACCACCCACGTCACGAGTCCCACGCCCGCCTCCACATCACCCGCGCCCAGCGGCGTCCCCTATGGTGTACCCCGTTTCGGAAGCGAGTGGGGGCGGCGGCTTGAAGACTGTTCGATGGACCTTCGCGCTCCTCGTCGGCGTGGCTGCGCTGGCCGTCGGCGCGTTCCTGTCCTCCGCCAGCGCGCAGTCCGGCGAGCGCATCCACGAGTTCGCGGTCACGCTCACCGTCTCCGTCTCGGGCGACCTCGAGATCCGCGAGGAGATCACCTACGACTTCGGGTCGGCGGAGCGGCACGGGATCTTCCGCGACATCCCTGTGCGCTTCCACTACGACGACGTCCACGACCGTGTCTACCGCCTCGATGTCCTCGACGTCTCGTCGGACACCGCGCCCGACGAGTACGCACGCGAGGACGCGGGCGGCGGCTATACGCGCCTGCGGATCGGTGATGCCGACCAGACTATTACCGGCGAGCACACCTACACGATCCGGTATCGCGTGCAGGGCGCCCTCAACGGGTTCACGGACCACGACGAGCTCTACTGGAATGCGACCGGCAACGAGTGGGCATATCCCATCGACCACGCCATGGTGACGGTGAACCTTCCCGCCGCGATCCAGGACGCCCTGTGCTTCGCCGGCCCGACTCGCTCGCACGCTCCGTGCGCCTCGAGCGCGGTCCGGGCCGGCTCGGGCATCTCGATCGCGGCGGCGGCGGCGAGGGGGGCGGCGAGCGTCTCCGACAGCGCCGGGGCGGCGGCGAGCGCGGGCC
>CAYPYF010000079.1:0-6016 GCA_964414675.1 uncultured Dehalococcoidaceae bacterium | reverse complement strand
TACGGCGACCTTCATGCACTCGGGCCTGCGTCCGTTCGAGGGCGTCACGGTCGTCGCCTCGATCCCGACGGGCGCGGTACCGACACCGGAGCCGATCCTCACGGAGCGCTGGAGCCTCAGCCGAGCATTCACCCTGGATCCGATGACCATCGGCGTCACCGCGCTGCTCTCCCTGATCGTCCTCGGTGGGATCGTGCGCACCTTCTGGCTCGTCGGACGCGACCGGCGCTGGGCGGGCTCGCTCGTCGACGCGCGCTTCGGGACGCCGAGCGGCGCGGCCGAGCGCGTCCCGTTGTTCGAGGGCGGCCCGTTCCCGGTGGAGTACTCGCCCCCGGGCAACCTGCGCCCGGGCCTCATCGGCACCCTCCGCGACGAGGTGGCGCACCCCCTCGACGTGACCGCGACGATCATCGACCTGGCGACGCGGCACTACCTCCGCATCGAGGAGGTGACCACGTCGGGCATGCTGCGGGACAAGACGGACTGGCGCCTCCATCGCCTCAAGCCGCAGCCCCGGGAGCCGTTGCTCGCGTACGAGCGCAAGCTCATGGACGCGCTCTTCGAGGACGGCGAGGCGGTGGACATCTCCGCGTTGCGGCAGAAGTTCAGCTCGCATCTGCACGAGGTCCAGCAGGCACTGTACGAAGAGATGGTGTCGCAGGGCTGGTACCGGCGGAGCCCGAGTGCGACGCGCAGCCGGTGGCTCGGCATCGGACTGCTCGCGCTCGTGCTCGCCGTAGGGCTCTTCGTCGCTGCGGCGGCCTTCACGCAGTGGGCGATCGTCCCGATCCCGCTGATGGTCGGCGCGGTGGCGCTCATCGCCGGCCACGGGACGACCCCGGCGCGCACCGCGAAGGGCAGCGCCGCACTACGACGTGTCCGCGGCTTCGAACGGTTCATCGCAAGCGCCGAGTTATACCGCGCACAGTTCGCCGAACAGTCGCGCACCTTCTATGACTATCTCCCGTACGCCATAGTCTTCGGACTGACGGACGAATGGGCGAAGGCATTCGAAGGCCTCGCAGACCTCCCGCAGGCCGACTGGTACTCCGGCGGCACGGGCTACCTCGCACCCATCCTGCTGGCCGACAACATGACGCGATTCACGCAGGAGAGCGCCGGCGCGATCGCCGCGACGCCGGCCAGTTCGGGCTCCAGCGGCTTCGGCGGCGGCGGGTTCTCAGGCGGCGGTGGTGGGGGCGGCGGAGGAGGCTCCTGGTAGCCGCTCCACACTCCGTCTGTGCCTAACTGACACGCGTTTTTACGCAACAATCACCCACTCGGCGACAAACCGAGCCAGGGCCTCGCCGCGCCGTTCGTCGACCTCGGTAGAGAAGCAGTGAAGGACATACAGAACTTCAGGAAACCGTCACCTACGTACGGCCCCGTTCTCTTACTTTCCAGATGTCTTCTGACAAGTTCGACGGAATGCGGGCGGCACATGTCCATTCATTCACGACTCCTCCAGGGTGTCGCGGTTGCCGTGATCGGCATCGTGGCAATTGGCACAGTGCTGGTCACCAGCGTCCTCGCGGAGGCGAACATCCCGCCTGTCGCGGTCGATGACGCCGCCGGCACCGTCCAGGACACACCCGTCACGATCGACGTCCTCGCGAACGACTCAGACCCTGATGGCGGCACGCTCTCCGTCGCGCCGGGCGCCCTCGCCCGCGCCGCTATTGTCGCCGCGAACCCCGTCCTCTTCTGGGAGTGCTACCCGGTGGGTGGTGGCACCGTTGCTGACCGCAGTGGGAATGGCAACGACGGCGCGATCAGCGGCGGCGTTACCCCCGGCGACCTTGATGGCGACTGCGACGGCGACAACGCCTTCCTCTACCCCGTCGGTTCTGGCGCCACTGTGACGCACGGCTGGGCTGCCCCCGTCGGCGCCAGCCCTCGGACCTTCGTCGTCCGCTTCCAGGCGGGAACCGAGCTCGCCGGCGGCACGCCGATCTTCGGCACCGGCACCACCGACATCGACTCCGCCCAGTTCTCGATCTCCCGTGACTGGGACAACGGCCAGCTCCTGTTCACCGGTTTCGCGAATGACCACCTCCTCCCGCTGCCGGGCGGCACCAACCTGGGCGATGGCAACGAGTACACGATCGCGATCGTGTACGACGGTGCGACCACCGTGACCGCGTACGTCAACGGCGTCGAGGGCACGCCCACCACCATCGGCCAGCTCGACACCATCGGCGGCAACGTCGACCTCGGCACCGCGCCGTGGACGACGGCAAACGCCGGCGACCAGCTCCGCCAGTTCGCGATCTTCGACACGGCGCTCGACGCCGGGACGATCGCCTCGATCCATTCCGCCATCGACTCCGCCGCCGCCGGGCAGGCCTTCAGCGACCCGGCGAACGGCTCGCTCACCAACAACGGCACCGACGTCACCTACACGCCCGACCCGGGCTTCTTCGGCGTCGACACCTTCACCTACTCCGTCTCGGACGGTCAGGGCGGCTCCGCCAGCGCGACCGTCACCGTCACCGTGTCGGGCGTCGCCGGCGCGCAGCCGGACGCTGTCACCGTCACCACGGGCAACGTGCTCACCTTCGACGCCGTCGCCAACGACGTGATCCCGGATGGGCTCACTGCGTCGATCACCGATGTCGCCCCCCCGGCCAACGGCTCCGCGGTCATCCTCGACGCGACCACGATCGAGTACACCCCGAACCCGGGCTTCGTCGGGACTGACACCTTCCTCTACACCCTCACCACGGAGCCCGGCGGCGAGACCAGCCAGGCGCTGGTCTCCGTGATCGTCACGCCCGCCAACGATGCGCCCACCGCGGTCGACGACGCGGCGACGACGACCATGGGCAACCCGGTCTACATCGACGTCATCGCGAACGACTCCGACCCGGACGGCAACGACGTCTACGTCTCCCCGGGCCAGCTGGCCCGGGGCGCGATCCTGCGCGCTGGCCCGCTGCTCCACTGGGAGTGTCTGCCTGAGTCCCTGCCCACCACGCTGCACGACACGTCCGGCAACGGCCGCAACGGCGGCGTCGGCACCGGCGTGACGCCGGGCAGTGAGACCGGCGACTGCGACAACGGCACGTCGATGAGCTTCGCGGGCATCGACGGCCTCGTCACGCTCGACAACCCGGACCTGCCTGCCGGGCAGGAAGCCCGCTCCGCCCTCGTCCGCTACAAGGCCAACTTCGCCACCGAGCCGGCCGACATCCCGCTGTTCGGCTACGGCCAGAACGCGACGCCCTACGCGCAGTTCACCGTGTCGCGCACGGTCCTCGGCAACGACAAGCTGATCTTCACCTCGTGGGCGAACGACCTGCACTTCGACCTGCCGCCCGGCGCGAACATCGCCGACGGCCAGGAGCACAACATCATGTTCGTGTACGACGGAGACCTCACGGTCTACGCGTACTACGACGGCATCCCCTCCGGCCAGGGCACGCTGGCCGTGCCGCTGAACACCATCGACGACACCGTCATGCTCGGCGCCTCGCCGTGGGGCTGGCGCTCCAACGGCGACGAGCTGCGCCAGTTCGCCATCTTCCCGAACGCCATCTCCGAAGACGACGCCTACCTCGTGCACGCCGCCATCGAAGCCGCCGTGCAGAACCGTTCGTACACGGACCCGCGCTTCGGCTCGCTGGTGGAGTCCCCGGACCACCTCGGCTTCACGTACACCCCGGACCCGGGCTACGTCGGCCCTGACCAGTTCTACTACTCGATCTCGGACGGCCACGGCGGCGGTTCGTTCGCCCTCGTCACCGTCGACGTCCAGCCCGGTGTGAGCGCCCTCAACGACACCGCCTTCACCCCGATCGACACGCCCGTCACGATCAATGTCCTCGCGAACGACAGCGCCCAGCCGGGCGCCGTCCTCACCATCGACTCCGTGACGCAGCCGCCGTTCGGCGCCGCCACCACGGACGGCACGACCGTCGAGTTCACGCCGCAGGCCGGCTGGCTCGGCATCGCGACCTTCACCTACACCGTCTCGTCGGACCTCGGCGGCGACGACACCGCCAGTGTGTCGATCAACGTAGGCGGCACCGGCAACAACTTCCCGCCGATCGCCGTGGACGACGCCGCGACGACCTCCGAGAACACGCCGGTCACGATCAACGTGCTCGCGAACGACTCCGACCCGGACAACGACGGGCTCTCCGTCTCCCAGGGCGAGTCCGCGATCCCCGGCATCAACGCCTATAACCCGTCCCTCTACTGGGCATGTCTGCCCGCGGCTGGCTCCGCCACCCTCTTCGACCAGTCCGGCAACGGCGTGGACGGCACCATCAACGGATCCGTGACCCCGGGCGCCCTCGCGGACGACTGTGGTGGCGGCACCACGATGGTCTTCCCGAACGCCGGGTCGTACGTCGGCCGCACGTTCCCGGGCCTGCCGCAGGGCGCCAGCGCCCGCACCGTGGTCCTGCGCTACCGCACGGACATCGCTACCCCGAGCACCATCGGCATGTTCGGCTTCGGCACGAACGAGGCGGGCAACCAGCAGTTCTCGGTCTCGCGCAACCTGACCGGCAACGCCAACCTGTCCTTCACCGCCTGGGGCAACGACACCGTGATCGAGCTCCCGGTGAGCATCGCTGACGGCCTCGAGCACACCATCGCCATCGTCTACGACGGCGGGACGACCATCACCGGCTACGTGGACGGTGTGGCCGGCACGCCCGCCACGATCTTCGCCCCCCTGAACACCGTGGACTCCCAGGTCATCCTCGGCCGCACGCTCTGGGGCGCCGTGGGTGACGCGGCCGAGATGCGGCACTTCGCCGTCTTCGAGGGCGCGCTCTCCGGCACCGACATCGCCGACATCCACGACATCATCGAGTCGGTCGTCCATGACCCGGCCTTCACGCAGGGCGCGAACGGCACCGTCACGCAGACCGCCTTCGACTCGCTCCAGTACACCCCGAACGAGGGATTCTCTGGCGTCGACACCTTCACCTACACCGTCGCGGACGGGAACGGCGGCGAGTCCACCGCGACCGTCACGGTCACCGTGGAGGAAGCACCGCTCCTCGACCTCACCGCCGCGGACGACGCCGCGACGACCGTCGGCACCGACCCGGTCGTCATCGACGTGCTCGCGAATGACATCGCTGACCCGACCGCCACGCTCGTGATCGACTCGGTCACCACGCCGGACAACGGCATCGCGACGACCGACGGTTCGACGGTGACCTACACCGCCAACCCGGCCTTCGACGGATCCGACTCGTTCTCCTACACCGTCTCGGACGGCCTCGGGAACACGAGCCAGGCCATGGTCACCGTGACCGTCGAGCCGTCTCCGAACCAGGCGCCGATCGCCGTCGACGACACCGCGACGACCGCCCTCAACACCGCGATCACGATCGACGTGCTCGCGAACGACTCCGACCCGGACATCGATGACGTCGTCTCGCTCGCGGTCCCGACGACCGCCATCGGCGCTCTGAACTCCTTCTCGCCCAGCCTCTACTGGACCTGTCTGCCGGAGACCGGCACGACCGTCCCCGACGAGTCCGGGAACGGCAATGACGGCACGATCCAGGGCAACGTGGTCGCCGGCCCGGTCGCCAGCGACTGTGGTGGCGCCACGCCGGTCTTCGCGGACGGCAGCGCCCTGATCTTCAACAGCGCACCGGGGTCCGTCCCGGTCGGCAGCGACGCCCGCACCGTGGTCGTCCGCTTCCGCTCTGACCTGAGCACGCCCGCCGACGTCGGGCTCTTCGGCTTCGGCACCAACGCGACGGGCATCGGCCAGTTCTCCGTCGCCCGCACCGCCACCGGCAACGACCGCCTCTGGTTCGAGGCGTGGGGTATGGGCGCCCTGCTGCTCCTTCCGCCGGGCTCGGACATCGGTGACGGCGGCGACCACACCATCGCGGTCGTCTACGACGGCGCCACGACGCTGACTGCTTACTACGACGGCGTCGCCGGTACCCCCGCGACCCTGTTCGTGCCGCTCAACACCGTCAACGGGCAGGTCATGCTCGGCCAGACGCTGTACGGCGCGGTCAGCGCGGGCGCCTCGATG
>CAYPYF010000078.1:0-11854 GCA_964414675.1 uncultured Dehalococcoidaceae bacterium | reverse complement strand
CCTCGGCCCCCAGGGCGGCGCAAGAGGCGGCGAACTCCTCGCCGCCGGCACCCCCGAAGCAGTCGCCGCGTGTGCGGAGAGCCTCACCGGCCGGTTCCTGAAGGACGTGTTGGTGTAGTCGCCAGACGCGAACACGCACCTTCATCCCGCTCGCTGGCCTACTGCTACGATTCCGCCACGGAGGCGCGACGTGGAACAGATACCTGGGTCCCATTTCGAGTTCGATAGTTCGATCACGACGATCCTCGCCGACGTTGATGGACGGGTTTCTGAGATGCGTGCCGATGGTCGGCTGGACGGATCTGCGCTCCACCGAATCAGTCAGCATTTCCGGCTAAAGACCATCTACAACTCGAATGCAATCGAGGGGAACCAACTCGACTACGGCGAGACAAGAATGGTGGTAGAGCAAGGCCTCACAATCTCTGGGAAACCACTCCGGGATACCTTAGAGGCCAAGAACCTTGCACAGGCACTAGATCTGTTTGAGCAACTGGCGACTCGTGGCGATATCCCGATTACCGAGCGGGACATCCGCCAGGTGCATCAGGCGATCCTTAGCGGGATCGACGACGCGAATGCTGGCGCCTACCGCCTGATAGAGGTCGAGATCAGCGGGTCTCAGTTCAAGCCTACTGCGCCCGAATCGGTCCCCCCGGAAATGCGTGACTTCGCGGCTTGGCTCTCCCGGACAATGGCGGATCCGGCTGTGCCCGCCGTAGTTGTTGCAGCCGCAGCGCATGCCTGGTTCGCGCAGATCCATCCGTTCGTAGATGGCAACGGGCGTACGGGACGGATCTTGATGAACCTCGTGCTCATGCGTCGGGGGTATCCGATTGCGGTCATTACAAAGGACGACCGACAGCGGTACTACGACGCACTTGAGGTCTCCCAAGTCGGGGACCTTACGCCTTTCCTGACTCTGATCGTCGAGTCGGTGGAGGAAGCGCTCGCCGAGTGGGAAAGTGCCGCCGAGGAGCGTGCTGCGGAGCGGGAGGACATCCAGGGGTGGGCAGCCCTCCTCAACCGGCCGGCATTGGACCGACAGGCGCGTGACTATGAGGTCTTCCGCGCGGCGATGGAGTTGCTGAGGACGCAATTCGAGCAAGTGATCTTGGAACTGGACGAGAGGGCTGCCCGACCGACGAGATTGTTCTTCAAGCATTTCTCGATGCTAGAACTCGACAAGTATCAGGCCCTAGCAAACCGATCGCCAGTGAAGCGAACTTGGTTCTTTCGTGTTGATTTTAGAGTCGACACGCTTCAGGGCGAACGAACGGCACGCTACCTGTTCTGGTTCGGTCGGCCGCACCACACTTGGCCGCACGGCGAGCGCCGACCTGAAGTGACGTTGGTGATCTCGAAGGAAGACCCGGCGGACACGTTCTATTATGTAACACTGGACGCGCTCGACGAGACTGGACGCCGAGATATTCCTGACCTCCGTGAGATCTCCTTCGACCCAAAGGAAGAGAGATATATCGGTCGGAACCAGAACGGAACGCTCCAACAAATGCAGGTGGACGACATCGTCCGAACGTTCGTGGATCAGGTAATTCAACGCAACTTCTCCAACCTCTAACGTCCGGGATCAGTCGCAACGAGTCGGTATCGCTCTCAACTCGAGCCCTCCCGCTATCCTGCTCCCGTGACCACCACCCCGCCCCCCACCCCACCTGACCCCGACGCACCCGCAGACACCGGCACGTCCGAAGAGCAGCGCGAGCGCGTCGAGGAGCGACCCGAGCTGCTCGGGGACAGCGCGCCGACGCCGATCGTCGTGTCGCGGCGGGTGGCGTACGGCGGGGCGGCTGGCGCCGTGCTGCTGCTGCTCTTCGTGCTGTGGAGTGTGCCCGCGGTCATCACCATCGCCATCCTCGGCACGGCGCTGGCTCTGCTGCTGTCGTACCCGGTGCGCATCCTCGACAACTACATGCCGAGGCCGTTCGCGGTGCTCGCCACGCTCGTCGGCGCCGTCACGGTGCTCGCGGTCGTGCTGTGGATCGCGATCCCGCCGATCGCGTCCGAGGTCACGGAGTTCGCCGCCGACCTCCCCGGCATCATCGACGAGACCGAGGAACGCCTCCGCGAGACCGCCCGCGAGTGGGAGGAGCAGGGCCTCCTCCCCGCCGACGCCGACGAGCTCATCGGCGACCTCGAGGCGGAACTCGGCGACCGCGCGAAGAACAGCATCGAGCCGATCGTCACGGGCATCCTCGGACAGGTGACCGGCCTCCTGGGGCTGTTCATCACCGTCTTCGGGATCGTCTTCGTCGGCATCACGCTGCTGCTCGACGCGGACCGGCTCCGGCTGAAGATCACCGGCAACTTCCCCGAGCGGTACCACGACGACCTCGACCAGCTGTGGACGGACCTCGGCGACTCGATGTCGAGGTATCTCGGCGGGCTGATCGTGATCGCGGTCGCGCAGGGCGTGCTGATCACGATCGGACTGCTGTTCCTCGGCGTGCCGTACGCCCTGCTGCTCGGCGTGTGGGTCGCGATCACCTCGATCATCCCGTACGTGGGCGCATGGCTCGGCGCCGGGCCCGCGCTCATCCTCGCGCTGCTCGAGTCGCCCCTCGACGCGGTGTGGGTGCTGCTCCTCTACTTCGTCGTGAACGTGCTCGAGGGGAACTTCCTCACCCCGCGCATCCAGGGCGACGCCGTGCGCGTCCACCCGATCATCGTGCTGCTCACGGTGGTCGCCGTCGGCAGCCTCTTCGGCATCCTCGGCGTGGTGCTCGCGGTGCCGATGCTTGCCGTCGGGCGCGTGCTCTTCGACTTCCTTCGCGCCCGCGTCCGCGTGACGGACCTCGAGCCCGCCGACTAGCCCGCCGTCTCCGAGGGCTCCCGTCCCGGCAACCTCTTTGAGACAAAAACGCAACGCCATGCGCGATCTCGACGACGCGTCAGCGACGACTGTGGCCTTACTTTCAACGTCATGAAGATGCGCATCGCCCTCACCGCCCTTGGACTCTTCTTTGTGGTCGGTCTGGTGGCCGGGTTCCTGTTCCCCCAGTCGACGACTTCCGCGAACTCACCCGCAACCACCGCGCAGCAGACCGTGAAGAACGAGACCTCCCTGGCGCGGTCGGGCGACCTCCTCGCCGGCCCGGACGGCCCGATCGTCGGCTTCGCCACGGTGATGCTGTTCACCGGCCTCGGCATCGGTGCCGGCGTCCTGCTCGGCCTCCACCTCCGCGTCGAGGACGCCCCGATGCCGCGCCGCCGCCCGATCCAGCGTTTCCGCTAACCGACACGCTGGCGTCGGGACACTAGTATCGACGGCATGAAGCAAACGTTCGCCGCCGTCCTCGTTGCCTCCGCGCTCGCCCTCGGCGCATCAAGCGCCACCGCACAGAGCGCGGCACCGATGACCATCGAGTTCGTATCGTCACCCGACCTCGAGTTCCCCGGCGTCGAGGCCTACATCGGGACGACACTCTGCGCAGCCATCGACTTCGCCGAGACGACGACGATGCAGATCGGCGGGCCGGATGCACCCGCTCCATGCACTGTCCCCTGGCGCGTCATCGAACTCCGCATCCCGGGATTCGCGACACCCATGTTCATCACCCCGGTCTACGAACCGGGGACGGTGCTGACGATCGACAACTTCGCCCCACCCCCTGCCGTCGACGGCCCCGATGTCCACTTCGGGATCGAGGTCGTCACGGAAGGCCTCACCGTCCGCGACCTCAAACTCCTCGGCGGGATCAGCGCGTACGTGGCCGGCGCCCACTGCGGCACCGCCGCCCTCGACGGCGACCCGGACGACACCTGGATCCCGGTGAGCCACCGCGACCACCCCTCGATCTGTCGCGAGTACGGCCAGGCGATCACGCTCGTCGACGGGAACGGTCATGTGCTCGTGGTAAGCCCCACGGTGGGCGTCGGGCCGTTCTACCGCCTCGAGAACCTCGCGCCCTACCCGCCGGGCAGCGGACCGGCGGCACCTGTGCCCGCAGCGGCGGGCCACGGCACCGTCGAGGGCGCACGAGACGCCTCGGCGCTCCTCGCGCTGCTCGGCACGTTCGGCGTTGCGCTCGGGCTGCTCGTCGCGCGGGCCTCGACGCGTCTTCGGCGGTAGCGCGAGGACCGCGGGCACCCGCTACCCTCCCTTCGCGCCTGACGACGGACGTGGAGGAGATCACATGGACTACGAGGACATCGTCTACGAGGTCGAGGATCGGGTGGCGACGATCACCCTGTACCGCCCCGACAAGCTCAACGCCCAGACCGCGACGATGACCCAGGAGCTCCACGCAGCCCTCGATGAGGCCGAGGCGGACGACGACGTCCGCGCGGTGGTGTTCACCGGCGCCGGCCGCGCCTTCTGCGCCGGGTCCGACATGTCCGCCGGCCCCGCGCCCACGCCGCCCGAAGGCACCCCGCCGCCATCGAGCGACCGCAGCGGATCGATCTCCATCCACCTCTTCGACTTCCCGAAGCCGGTCATCGGCGCGATCAACGGCGCGGCCGTCGGCTTCGGGGCCTCCTCGACGCTCGCGATGGACATCCGGATCGGGTCGCCGGCCGCGCGCTTCGGCTTCGTCTACGCCCGCCGAGGCATCCCGCCCGAGTCGGCGGCCTCGTGGTTCCTCCCCCGCATCGTGGGGCCGGAGCGCGCGCTCCGCTGGATGTATTCCGGCGAGGTCTTCGGCGCGCAGGACGCCCTCGACGCGGGGCTCCTGAGCGAGATCGTGGAGCCGGACGCGCTCCTGGAGCGCGCCTACGAGATCGCGCACGACATCGCGACGCAGACCTCGGCGGTCTCGATCGCGCTCATCCGTCAGCTGGTGTGGAAGGGCCTCAGCACCGCGCACCCGCTGGACATCCAGCAGCTGGAGTCAGAGCTCACCCGCGGCACCCGAGGCACGCCCGACGCGAAGGAGGGCATCCTCTCCTTCCTCGAACAGCGCGCCCCGGACTTCGTCGGGAAGGTCAGCAGCGACCTCCCCGCGCCCTATCCGTGGTGGAAGTAGCGCCTACTCGGCACGATGCCCGACGGCCAGCCGCACCTGGTACCAGCCCACCTTGTCGTTCTCGATGTAGCCACGGACCTCTCGCACCTCGAACCAGTCGAGTTTGCGGCCGGACTGCTGCGCGTCGGCGACCCCATTCTGGATCGCCTCTTCGATGCTCGTCGGTGACGTCCCGACAAGCTCTGTCATCTGGTAGGTCTGTCCCTGGTCCATGGAGTCCTCCATCTATCGCTCTCTACGAGGCTAGGCGCGCCGTCACATCGCCCACCTAACGGGGACGCCCCCGCACACGACGAGGGCGTAACAACCGCAGTGCGTCCGCGAAGGGTTGAGGACGCGCTGCTCGCTATCTGCCGAGCACGCCGAGCCCCAGAATGAGCGCGTGACCGTCCCCCTCGTCGTGCTGGCCAGCGTGATCGTCCTGATCGCCGTACGGCAGGTCGGAGGGGTACGCCTCCGCATCTGGCAGGTCATGGTCGCGGGCGCCCTCGGCATGCTCGCCACCGGCTCGATCGCACCGCCCGAGGCGTTCCGCGCGATCGACCTCGACGTCATGCTGTTCCTGGCCGGGATGTTCGTCGTTGGACGCGCGCTGGAGGACTCGGGCGTCCTCGCGGAGGCGTCGTTCCGCCTCTTCGCACGCACGCGCAGCACCTCCGCCCTCGCCGCGCTCGTCGTCGTCGGGTCGGGGGTCGCCTCGGCGGTGCTGATGAACGACACCGTCGCGATCGTCGGCGTGCCGGTCGTCGTCGCCCTCGCGCGGGTGCACGGCCTCGACCCGCGCCCGCTCCTCCTCGGGCTCGCGTTCGGCGTCACGGCGGGGAGCGTGGTGAGCCCGATCGGCAACCCGCAGAACCTGCTCGTCGCGCTTGAGGTCGGAAGCAACCCGTTCCTGACGTTCGCACAGTGGCTCGCCGCCCCCACCGCGATCGCCCTCGGCCTGACCTACCTCGCCCTGCGGCTCGCGTCCCCGGGCGCGGGGAGCACCCTCCAACCGCTGCCCACCACCACGCCGGCGCTGGGCGGCCTCGCGCGCATCTCCCGCATCGCCGTAGCGCTGCTGCTCCTCCTCGTGGTGCTCCGGGTCGCCCTCGTCGGCATCGAGGGCGCGCCCGAGGTGCGGCTGACCGTCATCGCACTCGTGCCCGCGGTGCTCATCCTCGCCCTGAGCCGCGAACGCGTGGGCGTCCTCCGCGGCGTGGACTGGCCGACCCTCGCGTTTTTCGCGGCGCTGTTCGTCGTCGTCGAGGCAGTCGACGAGGCCGGCGTCACCGCGGAGGTCGTCGCAAGCCTCGGCACCCGCGTGGGTGAGACCCCGGTGATCCTCGCGATCAGCGCGGGCCTCTCGCAGCTCGTGTCGAACGTGCCGCTCGTCGCGCTCTACCTCCCCGCGCTGGGCGAGGTCCGCGCGGGCGACGAGGCCTACATGGCGCTCGCTGCCGGAAGCACGCTCGCGGGGAACCTCACCCTGATCGGGGCCGCCTCCAACGTCATCGTCGTCGACGTCGCGGAGCGCCGATTCGGCGTCCGGATCGGGTTCTGGGAGTTCACCCGCGTTGGTGCACCCCTCGCCGTCGCCCAGCTCCTGGGCGTGTGGGCCTGGCTCGCCCTGATCACCTGAGCGTGGCCACCTGACCGGCTACGCTGAGGGCATGACCACCCTCCAGTTCCGCAACGAGGACGCTCGGATCGTCTACCTCGCCACGCTCGTCCACCTCGGACGGCCCGGCTCGGAGCTCGACCCCACCACCCTCCAGCGGCACGACCTCGGCCTGCAGGCGATCCACGACGAGGTCGTCGCGCGCCTTGATCAGGCCGTCGTGGAGGTGGAGGCATCCCCGTACCAGGTCCTCCGCCTCGGTGAGGCCCTCCTCGGGTGCGGGAACGAGCTCAAGCAGTTCGCCCTCTCCCAGGGCCGGTCGATGGTGCCGCGCTTCGCCGAGGCGGTGCATACGCTCTATCCCGAGACGGTCGAGGAGCCCGGCATCGCGATGGACCTCGTGCAGCACCCGGTCATGCTCCGCAACCGCATGGCACAGGCCGTCGAGGCCGCCCAGGCGCAGATCGACCACGCCATCGAGGACCAGCGCCAGCAGCGGCGCGCTCAGAAGCGCTGGTGGCAGGTGTGGAAGCGATAGCAGGGCCTGGACACGTGCGGAGCGTCCTCGTTACGTCACGTAGGGCCTGTCCGCTTGTCGCTGTCACGCCGATACTCCTATAGTCCGGGCTGAGAGATTTGGCGGCGGACGCACCCCTCAGAAGGGATCCAGCATGACTTACGTGATTACCCAGCCGTGTGTCGACACGATGGATCAGTCGTGCGTGGACGTGTGCCCCGTCGACTGCATCCACTTCGACGAGGGCGTCGACAAGATGCTCTACATCGACCCCGACGAGTGCATCGACTGCGGCGCCTGCGAGCCCGCCTGCCCCGTGACCGCGATCTTCCCCGAGGATGACGTCCCGGACGACCAGTCGAAGTTCACGGAGATCAACAAGCTCTGGTACTCCGACAAGGACGCCGCCCGCGCGAAGGTCTAACGACCCGCCGCAGACGCGACAGAACACGACGGCCGCCCAGTGGGCGGCCGTTTTGTTGTACACGGGGACCGTGTGCCTTCCGGCCCCCTCCCCTCCATGGGGGAGGGTTGGGGTGGGGGACTGCTCCACTCCCGCACGAGGGCAACGCGGAGTGGACACTCAGCGCACCGTCTTGCCTCGATACCGGACCATCGCAAGCGTCGCCTTCCCGGCCTTGCCGTCGCGGCCCGTCCACTTCAGCGCCTTGTCCGCCGTCGCGCCGTCCGGCTGCCAGCCCTCACGCGCGTAGAAGCCGCGCGCGTCCGCGTTGTCGGCGTAGACCCACAGCACCGCCTCCTGGAGCCCGTCGCTCGCGAGCGCGTCGAGGGCGGTCGAGAGCAGGTGCGCCCCCACACCGCGCCCCCGGAACTCCGGCGCGATGTGCAGGTGGTCCACCCATCCGACCCCGTCCGGGACCGCCTCGGTCGGGCCACCGTCCGGATGCGGCGGCTCGTTGTTCACGAAGCCCGCCGGGATCCCGGCAAGGAACGCCATCCACGTCCGGCTCCCCGGCACGGCAGCCTCCAGCCGGGGCTGCCAGTACGACAGGCGCAGCGCGTCCTGGTCGAGCGAGTCGAGGTATGCCCGCGGCGCGAACGACCGGTACGCCGAGATCCAGGACCGCACATGCAGCCCCGCGATCCTCGATGCATCGCCCGGGCCGGCTTCTCGGATCTTGAGTCCTGACGGGATGGCCATGCGTATCACCTCGCTGATTCTGCGATGCGCAGGAGTTCCTCAAACGTCGTGGCGTTGCTGGAAAGCGTGATGATCTCATCACCGCGCACCCAGAGCAGTCGCTCGATCTCGCCCTCCGTGAGGCGATAGCCGAGAGTGCCCGTCAGCTCCACCGGCGTCGCGTCGGCGCGGGCGGCCGGAATCCCGGTGGGCGGGACCGCAACCGCCGAGGCGACAAGGAACTCGCCCGGCCCTCGACGGACGGCAGACCATTCCTCGAGCGTGACGCATCCCGAGCCTTGCGCGGCGCCACTGCCCGCTGAGGTCCATCCGGCCGGCACATGGTCGAACGTGGTGCCACCAGCAGACAACGACACGAGGTCAGACGCCGTGCCTCCGGACGACGAGGAGCACGAACCGGCCGGGGCCGTGATCTCCACCGCACCTGGCGGCAACTCGATCTCGAATGAGTCCTCGTCGAAGTCGGGATCGAGTTCGAGATGGGTGACATCGGCCTCGAAGGACACGCCGTCGTCACCGCCCTCCACGGTGTGCCGCAGGATGAAGCCGGCATCGACGTCCACGTAGAACCGCCCGACACCTCCCGAGGATGCGCCGCCGGAGTCGCTCCCGCTGGAGCCCCACGTCGGACCATACTCGAACACCTCGACGGCCCGCCCGAGGACCTCCGCGGTGCCGGCACGCTCGACGTGGTCGACGCGTCCGCCCCACTGGGCGATGAAGTCGTCGAGGGTGTCGGCCGGGAGCGGACCGATCAGGGCCGACATCGAAGGATAGAGCCCGTAGAACCCGGACTCGTCGAGCGATGACCGCTCATACGACCCAACGGTCGGGTCGTAGGACGTCACGTCCTCGCCATCGGCGACGGTCCAGCGAGGCCCCCATTCGAGCATGGCGCGAGGGTTGTAGAACTCGTGCCGGTAGTGCGCATCGTCGCGGTACGACCACCGCAACCCCGTCGCCGTCCGCCCATCGACCGTGCGAGGAGGGCCACCGCTGTCGACCTCCGTCACGATGATCTCCGCCTCGAGGTAGAACGCCTGCTCCGGCTCCGCGGATCCGTCCGTGTCGCACCCGCCGAGGAGACTTGCGAGGACCGCGAGCGCGGCAACCGCCGCCGCCCCACGCGTCACCGCGCTCCTCGGAGAAATGGCACCTCGTCGTGCTCGAGGTGCGGGAGGTCGTCGCGGAGCGGCACGGCACGCAGGGTGACGCGGCCGTCCTCGTGGAGGTCGACGATCAGCACGTGGCCGCCCGACTCACCGCCGAGGCCGATCGGCGCGCCCGAGTACGCCGCCGCACCCAGCTCGCCAGCGGCGACGCGTGTCATCTGCTCCCAGTGGCCGAGGGCGACGTAGTCACGCTGCATCTCGACGAGTTGCTCCTCGTAGACGTGGAACGAGTGGTGACGGAGCGCCTCGGGATGGATGAAGTGCCCGTGGCCGACGGCAAGTTGCCACGGCGCGTCGCCGCGGCCCGGGACGCCGTCGAACGGGCGGAAGTCGGGGAGCGTCTCCGTGTGCGATCGCGCCCACACCTCGACCTCGAGCCCGTCGAGGGCGACCGTCTCGCCGTCCCGGGCGCGCATGACCGTGACGTTCTGTGCGGCCTCGCTGAGGTCCTTGCGGTCGTAGACGGAGTTCGGGCCGACGTGGTCGTGGTTCCCGGGCGCGATCACCACGGGGCGTCCGAGGCGGGCGAGTTCCGTACCGGCGAACTCAAGCGTCTCCTCGCGCACGCGCGCGTTGTCGAAGAAGTCGCCCGCGATCAGCGCGAGGTCCACGCCTTCGGCGATGCCGATGTCGATCACCCGCCGAAAGCCGGCCTCGAGGCTCGCACGGCTGTCCTCGGAGGCGCCGCGGTAGTCGTAGGCGCCGAGGTGGACGTCCGAGGTATGCAGCAGTCGCAGCCTCGGACGGAGCACGCTAGACCTCGATCTCGTCGATGGACGGGACGACGGGACGCAGCGCCTCAAGCCGGTCACGGACAGCGTCCATGAGTCCGACGATGGGGACGCGGATCTGCTCGGTCGTGTCGCGGTCACGGATCGTGACCGCGTGGTCCTCCAGCGAGTCGAAGTCGACGGTGACGCAGAGCGGCGTCCCGATCTCGTCCTGCCGCCGGTACCGGCGGCCGATGGACTGGGTGTCGTCGTACTGCACGCGGAACTGCTTCCGCAGCATCGCGGACACCTCGCGCGCGGTCGGCTCCAGCGTGTCCTTCTTCGAGAGCGGCAGGACGGCCACCGTCACCGGCGCCACGTCCGGCGCGAGGTGCAGGACGACACGCTTCTCGCCGCCGATCTCGTCCTCGTCATAGGCGTCGAACAGGATCGTGAGCATCTCGCGGTCGAGGCCCAGGGCGGGCTCCACCACGTGCGGGACGATGTGCTGGTTCGTCTCCGGGTCTAGGTAGGTGAGCTTCTTGCCGGAGTGGGCCGCGTGCTGGGTGAGGTCGTAGTCACCTCGATGCGCGATGCCCTCCAGCTCGCCCCAGCCCCACGGGTAGTGGAACTCCACGTCCGCGGTCGCCTGCGAGTAGTGCGAGAGCTCGTCCTGGTCGTGGTTGCGGAGGCGCAGGTGCTCGCGGCGCAGGCCCACGCTCAGGTGCCAGCGAAGACGCTCTTTCTTCCAGTAGGTGTGCAGCGCGAGCGACTCCGAGGGATGGCAGAAGTACTCCATCTCCATCTGCTCGAACTCGCGCGTGCGGAAGATGAACTGCTTGACCGTGATCTCGTTGCGGAACGACTTGCCCTGCTGGGCGATGCCGAACGGCAGCCGCTTCCGCGTGGTGGTCTGGACGTTGTCGAAATTCACGAACATGCCCTGCGCGGTCTCGGGGCGCATGAACGCGCGGCCGCTGTCGTCCGCGACGGGGCCGACGATGGTGGAGAGCATCATGTTGAACTGACGGGGCTCACCCATCGTGTTCTTCTTGCCGCAGTTGGGGCACTCGTCGCCTTCGAGGTGGTCCGCCCGGAAGCGGCCCTGGCACTCGCGGCACTCCACCATCGGGTCCGTGAAGTTGGAGACGTGGCCGGACGCCACCCAGACGGCCGGGTTCGTGATGATCGAGGCCTCCAGGCCGACGATGTCGTCGCGCTCCTGCACCATCGCGCGCCACCAGAGGTCGCGGATGTTGCGGCGCATCTGCGCCCCGAGCGGACCGTAGTCGTACGCCGCGGCGAACCCGCCGTAGATCTCAGCCGAGGGGAACACGAACCCGCGGCGCTTCGCGAGCGAGACAAGCGTCTCAAGGTCGGCCTTCACGCCGGAGGCCGGCTCAGAAATATCGGTCAAACCACGCTCCTGGGTGTGCTCCGGATCCGAGGCCGGTCGGTTGTCGTCGGGTCGGGCGTCGGGGCCGCGAGCGTAACATCGGCCTCCGGCACCCTCAACGCGCCGGGGAAGGCCGTCCGGCTTCGGACCGGGTGGCCGGCGAAGCCATGACAGGGTTGGCACGGCCTCGCCACATCTGCGTAGTATTGGGGCGAACGTCCGGGGGTCGTCATGAAGTTGTACGCGGCGATGGTGCTGGGACTCACGCTCGGGGCGACCCTCGCGCTGGTCATCGCCGCGCGCGACCTC
>CAYPYF010000077.1:0-12376 GCA_964414675.1 uncultured Dehalococcoidaceae bacterium | reverse complement strand
TCGGCGATCCGTCCGTTGCCACCGGACCACGCGGGCGTCACGAGCCAGGCGACGGTCGCCGTCGCGAACACGGCGTGCGCGAGGACGACGAGGACGCGCGGGAGGATCTCTCCGCCCGCCATCAGGTCGAGCCCCATCCCGACGACGAGGCCCGGGACGGCGAGGGGTGCAACGATCAGGATCAGGAGGACGCCACGCAGCGGCAGCGACCCGCGACTGAGGAACCAGGAGGCAGGCAGCCCAACGAGCAGACCGAGGCCCGTCGCGGCGGCGGCCTGCGCGAGCGAGAAGCCCAGCCGGTCCAGGAACTCGCGGTCCTCGACCACCGCGCGCCAGGCGCCGGCGACCTCGGTGGAGCCGAGCGCGAGCACACCGACCACCCCGCCCGTGACGGCGAGGATCAACAGGGTGGCAAGGACACCCCGGATCGTGGTCGATCGGCGCGAACCGGAGTCAAACAACAGGGTGCCGTTTCCTCACGCACCCCCACCGCTACACGCATCCTGCCTTGCGAGGGCGCACGCGTCTAGCCACCGGGGGAGGGCTCCAGCCTCATGGTGCTCCGGACACTAATCCAGATTGCGCAGTCGTGGCACGAAGATCAGCACGCCGAAGGCAAGGATGACCAGCGCCAGCGACGTGGTGCCCAGCGCCGCGCGCGGGCCGACGGCTTCCGCCAGCAGGCCGGTGAAGAACGCGCCGATCTGGGACAGGGAGAACTGAAGCATGTACACGCTCATCACGCGGCCCCGGTACTCCTCCTGCACGTACTCCTGCACGAGGACATTCGAGAGCCCCTGGCGCGCGGCCTGGCCGATGCCCATCAGCAGCATGAACCCGGCCATCATCCAGACCGACGTCGAGAGCGTGAACGCGGCCAGCAACATCAGTCCCTGGAAGCCAGAACCAATCAGGAACCAGGCACCGCGCCGCTTCGGCGTCATCGATGCAACCACCAGCGCGGCCGCCAGCGAGCCGATGCCGCTGACGCTCTGCAGCGTGCCCAGCGCGTCTGCCTCGGAGTGCAGGACGTCCACCACGAAGCCCGCAAGCAGGAACATGTACGGCATCGCGGTGAGCACCACGAGCACGTTGACCAGCATCAGCGGCCCGAGGATCCTGTCCCGCGCGATATAGGTGACACCGGCGCCCATGTTGTGCCAGGCCGCACGCACCTCGCCGCGGACGCTGCCCGCGCTCACGGTCGCCCTCGCGGTCTCCGGGACCCTCACGAGGAAGAACGACGCCATCAGGTACATCGCAGACATCAGGAAATAGACAGACCCGGCGCCGGTCCAGGCGAAGACGAACCCGCCGATCGCCGGCCCGATGAGCCGCATCGAGTTCATCCCCGCGGCGTTCAGCGCCACCGCGTTCATCATCGACGCGGGCGGGACCAGGCCCGGGAGTAGCGCCTGACGCGCCGGCATCATCAGCGCCATCGTGATGCCCTGTACCACCGCGGAGATGAACAGGTACTCGAAGGTCAGCAGGTCCGTCACCAGCAGGACACCGACGACCGCGGTGTTCAGCGCGTTGAGCAGCTGCCCGACCTGGACGATGATCTTGCGGCGCGCCACGCGGTCCGCGATCGCCCCGCCCGCCATCGAGAGCACCAGCCCCGGGATCGCGTTCGCCAGCGCTATGATCCCCAGCGCTGCGTACGACCCCGTCAGCAGGAACGCGAGGTACGAGCGCACCACCATCTGCATGTTCTGCGACGCCATCTGCCCGAGCATCGCGATGAAGAAGTCGCGGAACGCGGGGTAGCCCATCGACTCGAACGTGCGGATACGGGTGAACCAGTTGCGGGGCGGCTCGGGCGGGTTGCCCGCGCCCGGCTGCGGCGCCGGTGCTCCCGGCTCCGCGATCGCGGTGGTGCTCGCGCGACGCCCGTTGCGGGTACCTGCCGGACGGTCCTCGGCGTCTGCCGGGGGGCGGTCAGTCAGCCCACTGCTCACGGATCGCTCCCCGAGGGCGTCCCGACGGTCGGCGCCGGACAACCCTGACGTTCACGGTAGGGATGCAGCCTAGCGCTGCACCGGGACGCTGTCACGCGGCATGACGGTCACCACATGCCGACCGTGTGCGGCGCTATCGCAGGTCGGGATCGGGCAGCTGGAGGCCGAACAACTGCCACCCCGGCCGCGCCGGCATCCCCGTATTGCCACGCTCCACCTCGAGCCCACTGTTCGAGGTCGAGCGGATCGCCTTGTCGATCGCCCAGCGCGAGAGCCCCTGCACCGACTCCATCTGCGCCATCTCATCCGCGGAGTAGAACCCCGCGCCGATGATCTCGTCGTCGTCCCACTTCGGTTCGCCCTCGACGTAGTCGAGGCGGAAGACGACGTACATGTTCGTGCTCGGCCCGCCGATCGAGCCTCCGATCGAGTGCCGGAACGCGATCGCGTCGCGCGCCCTCGCGACGATCCCCGCCTCCTCCAGCACCTCGCGCTCGACCGCCTCGAGGATCGGCTCGTCGTGCTCGACGTACCCGCCCGGGATCTGCCACGAGCCACGGAACGGCTCCCAGCCGCGCTGCACCAGCAGCGCCTTCCCGTCGCGCACGACGACGCCCGCGCACCCGATCGAGAAGTTTCCGAAGTGGATGAACCCGCAGTCGCGGTCCGGGCAGGCGAGGCGTTCCCGCCCGCCGTCCTCGCGCGTGGTCAGCGGCTGGGTGCAGTTCGGGCAGTAGCGCATGTCGTCCCCCTCGAAGTCGCGCGAGTTCTACGCCCTAGAGGCGGCCCGTGTCGAACTCCACGATGCCGCGCGCCACGGTGAGCCGCAGGATGTCCGACGCGCCCCCCGCGAGGCGCATGGAGCGCACCCGCCGGTACATCGCCTCCAGCGGGTGGCCGACGATCAGCGCCTGCCCGCCCACGAGCTGCACCGCGGTATCCACGACGCGGCTCGCCACCTCGGTGCAGAACACCTTGGTGGCCGCACCCTCGTTGATCGCCTCGTCGCCGGCTTCGAGGAGTCGTGCGGTGCGGTAGAGCATGGCCCGCGCGGCGTAGGTGTCGATGCGCATGTCCGAGTACCGCAGCCGGACGCCCTCTCGATCCGCGAGCCGCTTGCCCTCCGGCCCACCCGTGATGTGCTTCGTCACGTGCTCCACGGTCCAGATCGCGATGCCACACGCCGACGCCGCCGATGCGACGCGCTCCTCGCTGATGTTCCCCATCGCGCGGGGCATTCCCTCGCCCACCGCGCCCAGCAGGTTCGCCTGCGGCACGCGTGCCTGCTCGAGCGAGAGTTCGACGTGCCCGCCGCCCTCCATGCTCCGGAAGTCGCGGACGATCGAGACGCCGGGCGTCCCACGGTCGATCAGCAGCATCGCCGTGCCGGTCGGCCCGCCAGGCGAGCCGCCTTCCTCGACGTTCACCATCGTGGCGTAGAAGTCGGCCGTAGCGCCACCTGTGACGAACGACTTGTTCCCGGTCACCAGGAAGTCGTCACCGTCGCGGACGGCCCAGGTCGGCTTCGGCGGCGCGCCCGGCCCCCGCGACTCCGTGAACGCGAACGACCAGGTCTTCTCGCCCGCCAGCACTGGTTCGAGGAAGCGCGCGCGCACGTCGCCCTCGGCGCGTCGCAACAGCGCCGGGTCGGGGCCGAACACGAACCGTGCGAGCGGCGTGTTCGCCGCCGCGAGCGTTTCACGTGCAACCACCAGGGCAAGCGGACCGGCCTCGCTGCCGCCGACTTCGCGGGGCTGCATCATCCCGAAGAACCCGAGTTCCTTCGAGCGTTCCCGCACCTTCGCGCGGACCTCGTCGGGGACGCCGTCCTCGCTGAGACCTGCGCCCATCGCGCGCAACTCCTCGCCGAACGCCGTCAGGCGGTCACGCAGGTCGACCAGGTCGGGGGGCAGAGACTCGGGCACGACGTACCTCCTCGCGTCCACGCTCCGAGGAAGGAGTCGCGGGCGTGCGGAGGCTACCGCGTCGCGCGTCGCGGCTCCACCTCACCCTTCCACCCTCACCCCGCCCCTCCCTCTCCCCTTCCGCCTCCGGCCCCCTCCCCCTTCACGGGGGAGGGCTGGGGTGGGGGACTGCGCCACTACTGCAGGACGGCGTCCCACGGGCTCCCCCTTCGACAGGCTCAGGGTGAGCGGTTGTTTGAGAGACGTCCGAGGACGCAGGGCGACGGCAACCTGGGGAGCTCTACATGGACGACGAACGCCGGACGAGGGCTACACCGACGGCAGCGCGTCCTCGATCTGCTCGGCGAGGTCCACGATGTTCTGCGAGCCGTCCAGCCGGATCACGTTGCCCTCGCGGCTGCTGACCGGCTCGAACTCCGCGATGTGGCGGCGGTATGCCTCAGGCTCCGTCGTGTCGCCCTTCTCGCGCTCACGCCAGAGGACGCGCGTCAGCGCCGCGTCGTCCGAGAGCCGCAGTTCCACGACGACCGCCGGGACGCCGAGCTCGCGTGCAAGGTCGAGGGCGCGCTGGCGGTCGGCGGCGCGGCGGTGCGTCCCGTCGAGGATCACGGGCCGCCCTCGGCGGATGTGCTCGGTCGCGCGGCGGCGCATCTCGTCATAGACCGCAACGTTCATCTCGGCGGAGTACGCGCCGGACTCGTACTGCTGCCACATCGTCGTCGGAATGCCTCGTTCACCGGCAACGACCGCGCGGACCGCGTCCGTCGACACCAGTGCCGCGCCGATGCGCCCCGCGAGGGCGCCACCGACGCTGGTCTTGCCCGTCCCGGAGAGCCCGCAGAGCACGACGACCGCAGGGGGCCGCTGCCGCTCCGCATACTGGGCGGCGAGCCGGAAGTAGCCTGACGCGGACTCCACGAGGGCGGCCCGCTCCGCCTCGGACATGCCGGGGTCGTTCGCCCCGATCGACTCCACCTTGCCGCGCACGAACGCGCGGAACGCGCGGTGCAGCGGCTGGAGCACGCCCATCGTCTCGTCGGCGGTGGTGGCGATGTAGCGACCGGCGATCTCGTCACCAAGCGACCGCTCCCCGCGCGCCTCGAGGTCCATCGCGAGGAAGGCGATGTCGTACGAGACGTCGAGGTAGCGGAAGTGGAACCACTCCGTGAACTCGATGCAGTCCACGATCGCGATCCCGTCGTCCTCATCGCTCGCAGGGCCGAGGACATAGACGTGCTTCGCGTGAAGGTCGCCGTGCCCCTCGACGACCTTGCCGGCGGCCAGGCGCTCGTTGAACAGCTCGGCCTGCTGGTCCAGCGAGCGCGCGACGAAGTCGCGCAGCGTCGCGGCGTCCTCGGCCGTCCACGTGCCGCCGATGTTGCCTTCGGCCTCCGAGTACTCACGCACCCACCACGCGCGCTCGGCGGGTGCGCCGGCAAACTCGGGGTCGTATTCCAGGTGGCGGGCGGCGGCGTGGAACGCGGTGAGCTTCCGCGTGAGCCGCTCTACGAGGTCGCTGGGGTAGGCGTTCGTCGCGATCAACTGGTCGAGCGTGCGGTCCTCGGGCAGACGGCGCATCTTCACGGCCCACTCGACGACCGTCTCGCCCTCGCGCGCGGGACCCTCGACGCGGAACGCGCCGTCCGCGGTCTGGATGATGGGCACGACCTCGAGGTAGACATCCGGCGCGAGGCGGCGGTTCAGGTCCACCTCCAGGTGGCAGAACGCCTCGCGGGTCTTCGCATCCACCTGGTCGATGAAGCCGAAATCGACCGGCTTCTTCGCCTTGTAGACGAGGTCGCCGGCGATCCAGACGTACGAGATGTGGGTCTGCACGAGGCGGACGGAGTCCGGGGAGTGTGGGTACGCCGACGCGCTCATCAGCCCCCGCACGAACGGCGGCAGCGACTCCGAGAGGGGGGCGGCCGTGTCGTCTTCCATGCCTCGGACGGTACGGAGCACGCGGATCGAGGGCAAGAGAGCCAATCGGATGCCCCGGACTCGCGCCCGTCACCTCGACGCGGTATCTACAGAAGTGCGCCCGAGCACTCCCGGGCGCCAGCCCAGGGAGTCCGTCCGTGTCCGAGCCATGGCAGCATTACTACCAGTCCCAGCGCCTGAAGCTCTCCTACTGGACCTGGGGCGAGGCGAACAAGCCCCCGCTCATCCTCGTCCACGGCGGGCGCGACCACGCACGCAACTGGGACCGCGTCGCCGAGGCGTTCCGGGAGGACTACCACGTCCTCGCGTGCGACCTCCGCGGGCACGGCGACTCGGAGTGGGCCGAGGGCAGCACCTACTCCCTGGTCGAGCACATGCCGGACCTGATCGCCCTCATCGACCTCGTGGGCGGCAAGGCGCCGGTGGTGGCGCACTCCTTCGGCGGCGCGATCACGCTGCTCACGGCCGGCGTGTTCCCGGAGAAGTTCGAAAAGATCGTGGAGATGGAGGGTATGGGCGCTCGCCTGGAGGGCACCCCCACCGTCTCGCCCGAGTCGCTCCGCACGTGGGTGATGGACGTCCGCGCGCTGGAGGGCCAGAGCCCCCGCGTCTACCCCTCGTTCCGCGCGGCGGCCGAGCGGATGCGCGAGGCGAACAAGGCCCTGTCCGAGGAGATGGCGGACCACCTCGCGCGGTGGGCGTCGCACGGGATCGACAACGGGTGGGTCTGGAAGTTCGACCCGTGGGTGCGTCAGCGCACGCCCATCGAGATCACGAGCGAGGAGATGCAGGCGATGTGGCGCAACATCACCTGCCCCGTCCTCCACATCGTCGGCGAGACCTCGCACTTCAAGCGCGACCGCTTCCACGAGACACCCGTCGACTCGTTCTTCAGCGACTCACGCACCGAAGTCATCCGGGACGCCGGCCACTGGATGCACCACGACCAGACCGAGGCGACCGTCAAGGCGATCCGCGACTTCCTCGGCACCCCGCCACCACCTCGGCCTGAGGACTAGCCGTCGAGGCAGCGATCGCGACCACCGATGGTCGCGGCCGCGAGCCACCGGCCCGAGCCCGACCACTGCACGTCCTGCATGCCATCGATGGCCGCCGCGAGCACGGGCGGCGTGACGTCGTCGCCGGTGTCCGCATCGATCAGCGCGAAGCCCCGCTCGAGGTGCGGCGACGAGACCGCGATCACGGCGCCGTCCGGCGACCAGTCAGAGACCCAGAACCCACCGACCGAAGCAGGGACGGGACGTCGCTCGCCAGTCGCGAGGTCGATGCGCTCGAGGTTGAAGCCATCCTCGCCTCCGCAGTAGTCGACGAGGAGGAGTGCCTCGGCGGGTGGCACACCCGACCCCCAGTCCGCGAAGACGCTGCCATCGAAGGGTCCGAGCTTCGGCACAAGCGGATCGGTTCCCAACCTGTCGTCCGGTTCGTAGATCGCCGCCTCACCGCCCCCGGATGACATCGCGAAATAGCGACTGTCCGAGGACCAGCGTGGTCCGCCGACGTAGTTTCCCACCTCGACATCCCTGGACGCTCCGGACATCGCGTTGAACAGGATGAACGACTGCTCGTCCTGCCTGTCGTTCCACTGCTCCAGGAGCGCCATCGTCTCCGCCGGATTCCACCAGATCGTCGCGACATCCTCCAGGAGCACCCGCTCCGTCCCGTCCGCTTGCCGGAGCACGAACGCCGTCCGGCCGTCACTTCCGAGCGTGCGGAGGCTCAACGATCCGTCCCCGAGCGACGAGCCCTCCGGGACGACCGCGCCCTGCTGCCCCACTGCGGGAGCCGGCAGCCGGCGGATCTCCCCGGCGCCCAGGTCGACCTCGTACGTCCCGGGTGGCAACGCGTCGTCGCGCGGGCCGGCGCGTGAGTCGATCTCCACGAGGATCGTGCCCGCATCGAGCGACTCGAACCCGGCCCACGAGCGCGGGTTCACCGCGTACGGCGTGAGCGCACGGATGCGCCCCGTCGCAAGGTCGACGAGCACCGTCGGCCCCACCGTCTGCCCGGCGCTTCCGACCGCGATGCCGAGCGCTACGTCGTGCTCGGTGGTCATGCTCAGGAGGAACGCACGGCCCCCTTCGCCACGGAGTCGCCAGAACTGATCCGTCTCGCGGTCGAACAGGCGCGTTGCGAAGAGGAACCAGCCCGGGTCTTCCCCTGCATCCACGTCGTACGACTCCCACGTGAGCCCGGCGTCGCCCTCGACGAGTGGCGCCGAGGTCGGCGTGGGCTCGGCCGTGGGACGCACCCACGCGGGTGTGGAAGTCGCAGAGAGGGACGGCGAGGCAGACGGGGAGGCTGCGAGCGACTCGGGCCCGTCGTCGTCGGACGTGCATCCGAGCGCGACGACGACAAGACCGACGGCGAGGACGAGGGCGGTCGCGGTACGCTGCACGGAGCACCTCACACACCGCCGATTTCGAACGGTGCCTCGGACGGTACTACTGGAACGATGGGAACCCTGCCATGACCTCGGACAACCGCGAATACATCCCCAGCAGCGCGCAGTGGGTGCGCGACCAGGTCGAGTTGTACGAACGCACCAACGGCGCCGAGGGCACCACACTCCGCGACTCCGGGCTGCCGGTGATCATCGTGACGAACGTCGGCAATAAGACCGGTGCGATCCGGAAGACGCCGCTGATGCGCGTGAAGGTCGGCGACAACTACGTCGCAGTCGGGTCGAAGGGCGGCGCGCCACAGCACCCGGTGTGGGTGCACAACCTCCGCGCGAACCCGGACGTCACCCTCCGCGACCGCGACGAGGTGACCGAGCGCCGCGCGCGCGAGGTGACCGACCCGGCGGAGCGGGCCGCCCTCTGGGCCGCCGCCGCCGAGGCGTTCCCGCCGTACAACGACTACCAGCAGAAGACCGACCGCACGATCCCGGTGTTCATCCTCGAACCTCGGTAGCGCGCGTCCGACGTAACGATTCCGATAGCCGCGGCCCCGTTGAGCGATCCTCGGCGGTGCTACGGTGGACGGGCGCTCGGGAACGGCGCCCACGGGAGGCGCGGCCGTGCGCTGGAAGCAGGCCGACCCTCGATGACCACGTCACCCACCCCCATCCGCAGCGACGACTCCACGACCGACGGACAGGACTCGCGTCCACTCTCCGCGCGCGAATGGATCGAGTTGCTCTTCGACGAGCAGTCGTTCGACGAGCAGTACACCGGCATCCCCACGCCGGACCCGCTCCGCTTCGAGGACTCCCAGCCCTACCCGGAGCGCCTCGAGGAGGCGCGCCGCAAGACCGGCGACAGCGAGGCGGTGGTCACCGGCTCGGCGAAGATCGGCGGCTTCCCGGTCGTCGTCGCCGTGAGCGACTTTCGCTTCATCGGCGGCACCATGGGCTACGTGGTCGGTGAGCGTGTCGCGCACGCCATGGACCGTGCCGGCGAGGCGAAGATCCCCTTCATCGCCGTGACCTGCTCCGGCGGGGCGCGCATGCAGGAGGGCATGGTCGCCCTCATCCAGATGGCGAAGACCACCGCTGCCGCCGCCCGTCTGCACGAGGCCGGCGTGCCGATGATCTCCGTCCTCGCAAACCCGACCACCGGCGGCGTCTTCGCCTCCTACGGCACGCAGGCGGACGTGATCATGGCGGAGGCAGGCGCCCTCATCGGGTTCGCCGGGCCGCGCGTCCGCGCCGTGCACGATGCGAACGAGGACCGCGAGACGCTCTACGCGGAGGACCTCCAGGCCTACGGGCAGGTGGACCTCGTCGCGCCGCGCCCACAACTGCGCGACCAGCTACTGACCGTGGTCTCACTCGTGCAGCGCACCGCCGCACCCGACCCGGACCGCCTGCCACCGCCCGTCGAGGTGCGCGGGCAGGAACGCGGCTGGCCGGTCGTCGAGCGCTCTCGACACCCGGAGCGCCCCCGCGCCCTGCACTACATCCGCGCACTCGCCTCCGACTACGTGCCGCTGCGCGGCGACCGCTCCGGTGACGACGACCCGGCGCTCGTCGGTGGCCTCGCCCGGATCGGAGACACGAACGTCATCGTCATCGGCCAGGAGCGCGGCGACCTCGACCTCGAGGGACGCCGCCACGATGGCCGCGTCGCGCCAGCCGGCTATCGCAAGGCGCGACGGCTCATGCTGCTCGCGGACCGGCTGAGGCTGCCCCTCGTCACCTTCGTGGACACGCCCGGCGCGCACGACGGGATCGCCGACGAGCGCGCAGGGCTCGCGGTCACGATCTCCGAGTGCCTCTCGACGATGGCGACGATCACCACACCGTCCGTCTCCGTCATCATCGGCGAGGGCGGCTCCGGCGGTGCGCTCGCGCTCACCTGGGCTGACCGCATCCTGATGCAGCAGAACGCGATGTACGCGATCACCTCGCCCGAAGGCGCGGCGGCGATCCTGTTCCGGGACCGGGAGCGTGCTCCCGAGGTCGCGGATGCCCTCGGCGTCTCGGCCGGCGACATCCTCGCACTGGGGATCATCGACGGCGTCATCCCGGAACCGGCGGGCGGCGCGCACCTCGATCCCGAGGGCGCGGTGCGCCTCCTGCGTCCCGAGCTGCGCCGGGCGCTCGCGGACGCGATGCGCGGTCGCGGGTCGCAACGCCGTCAGCGGCGCGAGAGCCGGCTCCGCGAGATCGGCCTCCCGCACGACGAAGGCGCGGCGTTCCTCCGGAACATCGGCGACGTCCTCGGCGACCTCGGCGGCGCGATCGGATCGCGACTGCGGCGGCGAAGCCACGCGGAATCCACCGATGGCGACACCGGGACGACCGAGGATGCCCCACACCCCGAACCGACGGTCACGCCGGTCTAGAGGGAGCCCTGCCCCTGGACAGCGATGGCAGGGTCAGCCGCGTCCGGGCGGGAACGTCACGGCATACGCAGGAGCGGTGTAGAGCCACACCTCAGCGGCGCGGGCGGCCTCGTCGGCGCGGGCGAGGAGTGCGCCCGTCGAGGGCAGGCGGCGGCCCGTCGCCGCGAGCATGCCGATCGGCCCGACGTGGACGCCGGCCATCTTGAACGGCGCGATCACGAACGGGCCGTCGAACATCACGTCCTCGATCTCGATCGCCAGGTCGCGCAGGCCCGAGGCGATCCGCGCGAACAACTCGTCGAGGCCAGCGCCATCCGTGACGTCGCCGTTCCCGAGGCGGACGACGCCACCGGGGCTCAGCGACTGCCCGATCGAGGTCACGAAGTCCGTGCCCGCTTCCGCGCTCCGCACCCAGGACTCGTACAGCGCGCGCGCGTGCGCCTCGGTCGCACCGTCGCGAGGCGGAGGCGTCAGGCGGACGCCACGGCCCGGGAACGCGAACGAGAACCCGGGATTCAGGTACGACCACAGCTCGGTGATGGAGTAGTCCGGCGCGATCCGCGCCATGAACGCTCCACCGACATCGAACAGGCCGCCCCTCGGGACGAACGGCGTCCGGCCGCTCGCTGAGCCCGTCATGCGCACGCGAGCGAAGAACCGATCGTCGGGGAACAGCCCCTCGTCGAACTCGATCTCGAGGTCGGGAAAGACGAGCGCGGCGGAGGCTGCGTGCTGCGAGGAGATCTCGGGGGGAACGATCTCGCCGTTCTGGAGGTGGACACGAGCATCCGGGGCGAGCACGCGTTCGAGCGCCTCGACGAGGTCTCGGGAACCCTCAGCGAGCCCCAGGAAGCGTTCGATGAACTGCTGCCCGCGTAACCGCTGCGTCGCTCGTGTGGCCTCGTCCATCCGCACCTTCCTGAGGGCGCCCGCACGCTCCTCACCCTGAACCTACCCGAACCTGACTTTTTCCGCGATGCAGATCAGCGCCCGCAACGCTGATTTCTGACGTCAGAGAATACGCAGTAGTCCACAATGAACGTCACCAGACGCATCGAGTCCACCGCCATGCAGCGCGCGTCGTCCAGTCCTGGACGCACAGAAGCCGCCGGGCAGCCGGCGGCTTCTGCGACTCGACAGGCCTAGCCGACGATGCGCTTGAGGATGTCCAGGCGCTTCTTCGGGTCGCGCTCGGCGACACTCACGCTGTGCATCGTGAAGCCCGCATCGACACCCTCGTCGATCGCAGCGGCGCACTCCTCCGGCGAACCGGACATGTTCAGCTCCTCGACGAGGTCGCGAGGGAGCGCGGCAGCGCCCGCGGCCGAGCCGCCGTCCGCCCACGCGCGCCGCACGGCGTTCGCCTCGTCCGCGAAGCCCATGCGCGTGAAGTGCTCGTAGTAGAAGTCACCCATCCGCGCGATGTAGAACGCGGCGTTGCTCGCCACGCCCTGGAGCACGCGGTCGCGGTCCTCGGACACCGTCACGGAGGTGGCGTTGCGCACGTCGACGCTGCCCGGGTCGCGGCCGGCGGCCTTCACTGCGGCGTAGAACGCATCGATCTGCGTCTTCCACTGAGACTTCGGGAAGAAGATCGGGATCCAGCCGTCCGCGATCTCAGCCGTCTGCTGCACCGACTTCGGTGTCACGGAGGCGATGTGGATCGGGATGTGCGGACGGACCGGCTTGAAGCGCAGCGTGAAGCCGCGCTCCAGCTGGAAGATGTCGCCGTGGTAGTTC
>CAYPYF010000076.1:1898-12836 GCA_964414675.1 uncultured Dehalococcoidaceae bacterium | reverse complement strand
CGCAACAACACGTCGCTGTGGACGGCGATCCCGGCGACGTGTTGTTGCGCTGCGCCGGCCGCGCGAGGCATCCCCACACCAGTTCCTGGTACGGATACCGCTCGCGCGACTGCGTGCCGTCGCACTGGAAGGCGGGCCGCGGCCACGGGAGCGCGGGGTCCAGTGGGTGGTTGCTGCGGTTGGCGCCGGGGCCGGTGAAGCCGTTATAGCCCCACACCGCGTAGTACCAGTTCTCGATCAGCGCGGGGTCCGAGTTCGTGTCCGTCCCCACGACGGGACGCTGCTCCGGTGCGGCGTTCCACTTCTCCGCCAGGATCTGCGCGCCGCGGGCCACGTTGTACGCGTAGTGCGTCGCGATCAGCACCTGGCGGTCGGAGGGCAGCCCGTTCGCGCCGAGGGGGATCGTCATGCCCGTCGTCACCTGCGTCAGGCCGTGCCCGCAGTCGAACGAGACGAGCGCGAGGCCGATCGAGTCGAACCGCACCGACCGTTGCGCCATGGTCATGTCCGACTCGACCCAGGAGATCGCCTTCATGAGGTCGGCCGGGATGAACGGCGTGGCATTGGTGCGCGCCGCACGCGCGCCTCGTTCGATCGAGGGCAGCGAGAAGAACGGGTCGCTGGCAAACAGCGAGTTCGTCGAGACCGCGTCGAACGCGAGTCGGTAGTTCGTCCGCAACTGGTCGGCTTCGTACGTATAGGGTGTCCGCGGGTCGAACGCGCACGCCTGCGCGCGGTCAGTCGCGAGCGGCATCAGCGCCGCCACGATGCCCATCGCGACCGCGAGGAGCAGCGCGACGCGCCCGCGCCCCAGCGCGCGACCGGTCGGCTTCGAGTGCGTCTCGGCCTCAGGCACCGGCGTACCAGCCCAGGAAGATCACCTCGGACGGGACGTCGATCGACAGCCGTGCGCCCTCGCGGTCCACGATCACCGTCCGCTGGATGCCCGGCTGCACCGAATTGCGACCGTCGAACGACCGTACGGCCAGGTACCGGCCGTCCAGGCTCCACGCGATCGGGACATCGAACCCGAACCTCGGCGTGCTCAGTTCTGAGAGCGTCCCATCGAGGCCGAGGACCACCGCGGGCTTCGCCGTGGAGGTGAACGCCTCCTGCCCCACCGTCAGCGCGGAGCCGTCCGGCGTCCACACGGGGCTGTACTGCTCCGTCGCCGCGGTCGCCTCGCCCTCCGGAAGCCCGAGGGCGACCGGCTCGAGTGACTCGAGCGCGACGACGTGTGCGCGGTAGACCACGCGCTCGGCCTCCGTGACGGGTGCGAGGAAGGAGAGCGCGTTCCCGTCCGGCGAGACGCGCCAGTCGCGCGCGATCTCGTCGGAAGCGTGCAGCAGGAAGCGGGGCTCCTCGCCACGCTCGACCTCGTAGATGTCGGTGCCCTCCGTCGAGAGCCGCGCGAACAGCAGGGACGCGCCTCGGAGTCCGATCGGGAACACCCCGAACGAGGTCTCCTCGCCGTGGACCACCTCGCGCGTGAGGTCGTCGATCGCGACGCGCACCACCTCCTGGCGGGCGCCCTGGGAGCGCCGGTACAGCAGGGTCGCCCCATCCTCCGCGAAGACGGGCGGCACCAGCAGGTCCGCGTCGCGCGCAAGCCGGGTGAGGTTGTTCGTGGAGACGTTCAGCACCCACAACTCGGCGGGCGACTCGCGCGTCGGGTCGGCGTCCTCGGGCAGCAGGGTGTAGGCGACCAGCGGCCCGGCGGCCGAGGTGCCCGGGTTGATACCCCAGCCGGGGGCATGCGGCACGTTCGCGTGCAGGGTGCGGTCGTCCGGCGAGTCAGCCGGCGCCGTGTAGATCTGGTCCTCGTTGAGCCCGAACTCGGCGAACACCACGCGGGGTGCGCCGGCAGCCTGTACGACCGCTCCGTCATCGGTGTCCACGCGCTCGCGCATCACCAGCGACGTGATCGCAAGGATGCCCACGGCCGCCACGGCGGTCGCGATGATCACATTCCGCGAAAGGGAACGGGCGCGGGGGGCTGCGGACATCTCGTTGGGTACGCGCGTCCGGCGGTCCGGTCTGCGATGCTGGCCCCCGCCGGCACGCATCGCTCGCGATGTACCCCTCAGCCTTTCGTTCAGCGTGAGGCGCGTTCATCGGAGCAGTCGAACACGCGACCGCCCCGGGGGAGCGGCAACGTCCCGTCCACGATAGGCAGGCGTGATCGGCCAGTCAACGAATCAGCGCTCGTCCCGAGCGCCTGCGTGTAGCCCCCCCGCGCGGGACGCTCCCTCCGAGGACGTACCCGCCCCCGCTGCTATCCTCGGATGGTGATCTTCACCTTCATCTCCGTCCTGGGCGAATCGCCGCTGGCGTTCGTCATCCTGGCGAGCGCGCTCGTATTCGCGATGCTCGAAGGCCTGATCTTCCACGAGTTCTGCCATGCCTACGTCGCGGACCGCCTCGGGGACCGCACGGCGCGCTGGGCCGGGCGTCTGACGCTCAACCCGAAGTCGCACTACGACCCCATCGGCACCACGCTGATCTTCTTCGTCGGCTTTGGCTGGGCGAAGCCGGTCCCGGTGAACCCGAACAACACGAAGAACCCGAAGCAGTCCATGGCGGTGATCGCCCTCGCCGGCCCCGCCTCCAACCTGATCGTGGCCGGGCTCGCCGGGCTGCCGATCAAGCTCGGCTGGATTCCCCTCTATCACCCGTTCATCAACTCCTCGCAGGCGGAGTCGTGGGTGCGAGTCTGGACGGACTCTCCGCAGGATCTCGCGGGGCTGTTCTTCGGGACGGTCCTCCTCCTGAACGTCATGCTCGGCGTGTTCAACCTCCTGCCCATCCCGCCGCTGGACGGGTCGCGCGTCCTCACCGGGGTCCTCCCGGACGACCTCGCGAGGCAATACGCGAGGCTCGAGCCCTGGGGCTTCGGCATCCTGATGCTGCTGATCATGGCTCCGTTCATCACGAACGGGCAGTTCAGCCTGTTCACCATCCTCGGCCCGATCGTGCAGTTCTTCCTCTCGCTCTTCGCCGGGGATGCCGGGAGCCTGGTCTTTGTGTAGGACACGCCCCCGCGAGGCGAGTCCGGACTGATGCGCTCCGCTCCCCTCGCGCGAGCGCGCTACCGCATCCGCCAGTTCACGCGCGGCCTCCGCCCGCACCTGCGTGCGGACGAGATCGCCGAGGCGCGCGGACGCCTTTCGGAGCTCGAGTTCGCCCTCTTCCTGAACGCGCAACCGCGCGACCGGCGCCATTCGATGGACCTCTACCGCGTCCTGCAGAGGCAGGGTGCCTCGGACGACGCCCTCGTCGCCGCGCTGGTGCACGACGTGGGCAAGGGCCAGATCGCCACGTGGCATCGCGTCGCGTTCGTGGTCCTCGGGCCGCTGAACCGCGTCCTCGCCTCGAACAGCGGCGCCCGATGGCGGCGTGCCCTCTGGCGGCTGCGAGAGCACGCGCCCCTCGGCGCCGAGATGCTCCGCCGCGCCGGCTCGTCCCGCCGTGTCGTCGCGATCGTGGAGGCGCACACCGGCAGGCACTCGGCCGACCCGGAGATCGAGGCGTTCATCCGCGCCGACGACTCCGTCTAGCGTCCGGCCGGCATCGCGGCCGCCACATCCCTCGCCCCGCGCAGCGTGTACGATCCGGACACCACCGAGCAGGGGAGAACAGATGCGTGTAGCGATCCTTGGGACCGGCCTCATCGGCGCTTCGATCGGGCTCGGCCTGCGCGAGCGTGTCAAAGGCGTCTACGTCGTCGGCTATGACCGCAGCCGCCAGGCCGCGGACGCGGCGCGCAAGCGCGCAGCCGTGGACGAGGTCGCCTCCTCCGCCACCGAGGCGGTCCGGGAGGCGGACGTCGTCATCCTCGCCGTCCCCGTCCTCGCCGTGAAGCCACTCCTTGAGGAGATCAAGGACGCCGTCGGGCGCGACGCCGTCATCACCGACACGGGTTCCTCGAAGGCCGAGGTGATGCGCTGGATGCGTGAGATCCTCCCCGGCCACCCGGGTGTCGTCGCGGGCCATCCGATGGCCGGTAAGACCGACTTCGGCCCGGCCGCCGCCGAGGAGACGCTCTTCGAGGGCGCACGCTGGGTCATCGTCCCAGCCGTCGAAGCCAGCACCGAGGCGATCACCGTCGTCACCAACATCGCTACCACGCTCGGCGCGTCGCCCATGATCATGGACGCCGAGGAGCACGACGCCTACATCGCCGCGATCTCGCACCTCCCGATGATGGCCGCGACGGCGCTGTTCTCGATGGGCCGCGCCTCCGAGGCCTGGCCGGAGCTCTCCGTCCTCGCCGCTGGCGGCTTCAAGGACATGACCCGCCTGGCCGGGACCGACCCGGACATGGCGTACGACATCGCCATGACCAACCGCGAGAACATCGCCCACTGGATCGACCGCTACGTCGTCGCGCTCCAGGAGCTTCGTCGCCGCCTCGTGGACGTCGAGGGCGAGGACTCGTTCTACCGCCTCCTCTCCGCGACGAACATGGACCACGCCGAGTTCAAGTACGGCAAGGTCGGCCGCGAGGAGCGCATGCACGGGGAGCGCGTGGAGGCGGCCGGCGTCTCGGACTACCTCGCCGGTGGCTGGATCCGCGACAAGTACAACGAGGTCATGAGCGCCTCCGAGAAGCGGCTCCGTGAGATGGATGAGGACGAGCGGGCGCGCCGTCGCGTGTAGTCGTCGTGCCCTGTGGTCGCCCATTGATGGCACAGAGATCGCGACGTCCAGCCCGCCTGGGGAGCCCTCCCGCTTACGTTACGGTCAGAGGTTTCGGGCGGGTCTGGTTGGCGTATCCTGCGCCCCGGAACGACCTCGGGTGACCGCGCGAATGCAGGCGGTCTCTCGTGGGGAGAGGGGCTTCCATGTCCTCGGAACTCATCCACGTCGGGTTCGACAACTACCTCACGCTCGACCGTGTGCTGGCGGTGGCCTCACCGGCGTCGGCGCCGATGAAGCGCATGGTCCAGCGCGCGAAGGAACAGCATCGCGCGATCGACCTCACCAGCGGCCGGCGTACGAAAGCCGTGGTGGTGATGCATGAGGAATGGGTGACGCTCATCGCGATCACGCCCGAGACGTTCCACAGCCGCGTCAGTAGCATGAAGGCGGCAGCCGCCGGCTAGCCCACGACGCAGTCCCATGATGGAGAGTGGCCGGTGACCGAGGCCGTACCGTCCGAGGCCCAACCGTCCAACTCACGGCCACCCCTCGTTGTCGTCCTCACTGGCCCCTCGGGGGTCGGCAAAGACGCCGTCGTCAACCGCGCCGATGAGCGCGGCGCACCTGTCGTCCGCCCCGCCACGATGACCACGCGCGATCCTCGCTCCGGCGAGGAAGAGGGCGTCCACCACTACTTCGTCACCCGCGAGGAGTTCCGCGCGAACGTCGAGGCCGGCGAGCTCCTCGAGCACGCCGAGGTCTACGGCAACCTCTACGGCGTCCCCCGGAAGTCCGTCCGTGCCGCCCTCGCTACCGGCAGACACGTCATCGTCCGCGTGGACGTGCAGGGCGCCGAGTCGCTGCTCCAGGTGCTCCCCGACGCGCTCTTCGTCGCCCTCGAGCCTGCCACGACCGACGCGCTGGAGGCCCACCTCGCCGGCCGCGGCAGCGAGACGCCTGAGCAGGTGCGCCGCCGTCTGGACATCGCCGCCGCCGAGATCGCGCGCGCCCGCGCCTTCTGCGTCCCCCTCGTGAACATCGAGGGCGACCTCGACGCCGCGGTCGACGCCTTCCTCGCGCTGATCGAGGCGGAGTGCGCCCGCCCCGGCCGCGTCCCCGTCAGCCTCTAGCGCCTACTCGGCACCCAGGTAGGACGAGCGGAACTGCACGCCCCAGTGCCCGTCCTGCTCCGTCACGATCCACAGCGAGTCGAACTCGTTGTAGACCGTCCCATCGTCCCGGCGCCGGGCGTAGTGCACCGCGACGTGGACCTTCCCCGGCCCGCTCTGCACTGCCTCGATGTTCTCGAGGGTCGTGTGCCCCCAGCCTTCGGCCTTCAGGCGTTCCGTCCCGCTCTCGTTCTGACGCCTCATCGCGTCGCCGTCCTCGATCGTGCGGAACTGGCCGCCGGCGAGCCGGACGTGCGGGAAGTTGAACGTGTCCACCTGTACCTCGGCGTCGCGGGCGTTAAAGCCCTCCAGCCAGCGCTTGATGGTGGCGACGGCGGTCGCTTCGTCCTGGGTCATCGAGGTCCTCCTGCTGTGGATACGCGCCGAGCCTACCCGAGCCCGCCGTCGTTGACAGTGCGATCCGCCGAACCGTACCGTTGAAGTCTGTCAGTCGCGTAGACATGACGCTGATCGGGACGAGTACGTCACGAGCGGGGCTCCAGAGAGCCGGGGCAAGGTGAAAGCCCGGCGCCTGCCAGCAGTGACCGAATGGACCCGTGAGTCCCGGCCCCAAATCCGGACGGCGTGAGCCGGCGGAGAGTAGGCGTCGGCGGTGTGGGCGCCGTTATCCATGCCCAGGTGATCGCAACCCCTCGGTCGGCCCAGAGCCACCAGGGCGCGCCGTCGCTGGCTGAGCCTCGTGCGTCCCGTGACGCCCGAGGGAATGTGGGTGGCACCGCGAGGACCATCGCCCCACGACTGCGTGGCGCGGTGGTTTTTTGTTGGGTCATCGACCGGTCGAGCACGTCCGAGCAGCAGTCGGACATAATCGAGGAGCGCAGGATGTCCATCTTCACGTCCCGCCGTGGCGCCCCGCCGAGGGGTATCAGCCGCATGCGGACGGGATGGTCCTGGTGGTGGCAGCCGGACAGCTGCGACCAACCCCGCGCCCGCCTCGGAGCCTCCCATGACTGAATACCTGCCCAGCCTGAACGATGTCCGCCGGATGACCGGCCAGGGCAACGTCGTCCCCGTCTACCGTGAGGTCCGCGCCGACCTCGAGACCCCCGTGTCCGCCTACCTGAAGGTCGCGCGCGGCCGCTACTCGTTCCTGCTCGAGTCCGTCGAGGGCGGCGAGCGCCTCGGGCGGTACTCCTTTATCGGCACGGAGCCGTACCGCGTCTACGCCGCCACGCACGAGGACGGCGACCCGCTCGACGTCGTGCAGGAGGAGCTCGCGCGCTTCCAGTCCGTGGAGGTCGCCGGGCTGCCGAAGTTCCACGGCGGCGCCGTCGGCTACCTCGGCTACGAGGCGGTGACCCACTTCGAGCCGCGTGTGCCGCTCGCGCAACGGGACGCCCTCGGCGTGCCGGAGTCGTGGCTGATGTTCACGGACACGATCCTCGTGTTCGACCACGTGAAGCACAGCATCAAGGTCGTCGCCCACGTCCGTCTCGATGGCGACATCGACGCGTCGTACCGGCAGGCCCAGACGAAGATCGACGAGATCGTCGGGCGTCTCGAGCAGCCGCTCGGCGCGCTGCCGTACATCCCGTTCTCGGGCACCCGCGGGAACGAGGTGCAGTCGAACTGGGAGCACGACGACTTCCTCGCGGCGGTGCGTCGCTGCAAGGAGTACATCACCGCCGGCGACATCATCCAGGTGGTGCTGTCGCAGCGGTTCACCCGTGAGACCGGCGCACACCCCTTCGAGGTCTACCGGTCGCTGCGCGGCATCAACCCCTCGCCGTACCTGTTCTTCCTCCAGTTCGACGAGACCCACATCGTGGGCTCGTCCCCCGAGCTACTGGTGAACATCGAGGACGGCGAGGTGGAGGTGCACCCGATCGCGGGGACGCGCCGCCGCGGCGACACCCCGCTGGAGGACGAACGCCTCGCCGAGGAGCTCATCAACGACGAGAAGGAGATCGCGGAGCACGTCATGCTCCTGGACCTCGGCCGGAACGACGTCGGCCACGTCTCCACGGCGGGCAGCGTCCAGGTCACCCAGAAGCTGGACCTGGAGTTCTACTCGCACGTGATGCACATCGTGAGCCACGTGACGGGCAAGCTCCGGCCGGAGATGACCGCCTACGACGCCCTCCGCGCCGCCTACCCGGCGGGCACGGTGTCCGGTGCGCCGAAGATCCGTGCGATGGAGATCATCGCGGAGCTGGAGACGGACGTCCGCGGGCCGTACTCCGGTGGCGTCGGGTTCTTCGACTTCTCCGGCAACATCGAGACCTGCATCACCATCCGCACGCTCGTCATGAAGGACGGCCTCGCGCATGTCCAGGCCGGCGCCGGCATCGTCCACGACTCCGACCCGCAGAAGGAGTTCGAGGAGTGCCAGCACAAGGCCCGCGCGCTCCTCGCCGCCATCGACGATGCTGAACGTGGCGAGGGCGGCGGGCCCGTGGGAAGCCTGGGGTACTGAGATGGCGCCTGACGCACCACAGCTCGCATCGCTCGCCCTCATGGTCCGGGACGACCACAAGTCGCTCTTCGTCCGTCACGCCGCCGGCCCCTTCGCCGGCATGTGGACGCTGCCGTTCATCGGCGTGGCCGACAACGAGACCGCCGAGGACGCCATCGAGCGTCTGCTGCGCGACCTCCTGAACGTCGAGCCCGGCCCGTACGAGTTCCTCGACACGGTCTATCTGACCGCGTCCACGGATGAACGCTTCATCGCCAACGCGTTCACCTGCATCGACTGGCAGGGTGAGGCGAAGTTCCCCGCGTCGCTCTTCGACGACGCGCTCTGGGCCGCGCCCGCGGACATGAGCGGCCTCGACCTCATGCCCGAACTGCGTGACTGGCTCGCCACGGTCTTCCAGGGCGCACCCTCCGAGCCCGCACTCGCCGCCTACGAGACAGGCGACATCCTCGCGCAGCTGGCGGACGCGCGCGGCGACTTCCTCGCCGCGTTCGACGCCATCCCCACCCATCTGCGCGTCGAACCCCTCGACGAGGCCGGCTGGTCACCCCTCGACGTCCTCGCCCACGCCGTGGACGTGGAGGCGTACTACCGCAACGAGGTGCGCCGCTGCGTCGAGGAGCCCGGCCGCACGTGGCGGATGTTCAACGACGACGAGTGGAAGGACATCCACGCCCTGCGCCCCCGCGAGGACGAGGCCGCGCTCCGCGACCGCATGGACGCGGTGCGCGCGGAGACCCGGACGTGGGTCCAGTACCAGCCGCCGGACACCCTCAACGCCTACGCGAACCACCCGGAGCGCGGTGTCGTGCAGATCGGCGACCGCCTTGTGAAGATGGCGGACCATGACCGTCAGCACGCCGGCCAGCTGCGCATGATGGCGCAGGCCGCCGCGCTGCGTTCGGCGGCGGACGACTACCCGACCGACGACCCGAAGGAGGGTCAGCCGTGATCCTGTTGATCGATAATTACGACTCGTTCACCTACAACCTGTACCAGTACCTCACCGAGCTCGGCGGAGACGTCGAGGTGCACCGCAACGACCAGATCACCGTCGAGGACTGCCTCGCGATGAAGCCGGAGCGCGTCGTGATCTCACCTGGCCCGTGCTCCCCGAAGGAAGCCGGAATCTCCGTGGACCTCGTGCGCGCGTTCGAGGACGAAGCGCCGCTGCTGGGCGTCTGCCTCGGCCTCCAGTGCATCGGCGAGGCCTACGGGGGCGTCGTGGAGTACGCGGGCGAGATCATGCACGGCAAGACCAGCCTGATCGAGCACGACGGCCGCGGCGTCTTCGCCGGCATCGAGAGCCCCTTCGAGGCGATCCGCTACCACTCCCTCGCCATCCGCCCGGACACCGTCCCCGCAGTGCTGGAGGTCTCCGCGCGCACGGAGAAGGGGATCGTCATGGCCGCCCGCCATCGCGAGTTCGCGATCGAGGGCGTCCAGTTCCACCCCGAGTCGATCATGACCCAGCATGGCCACGCGCTCCTCAAGAACTTCCTGGAGATGCCGAACCGCGCGACGGCAGGAGCCGCCTCGTGATCCGCGAAGCCCTCATCGCGCTCGTCGACGAGCGCCGCGACCTCACCCGCGCCGAAGCCGCCGAGGCCATGCGCGAGATGATGCGCGCCGGCCTCGAAGACCCGCAGGGCGAGGTCGCGACCCCCGCCCAGTTCGGCGCGTTCGTGACCGCGCTGCGCATCAAGGGGGAGACCGTCGAGGAGATCACCGGCATGGCCCAGGCGATGCGCGAGCATGCCCTGCGCCTGGACGTGAAGGTGCAGCCCCTCCTGGACACCGCCGGCACGGGAGGCTCGAAGAAGGTCTTCAACGCCTCCACCGCCGGCGCGTTCGTCGCCGCCGCGTGCGGCGCGAAGGTCGCGAAGCACGGCAACCGCGCGATGACCTCGAACTCTGGCGCCGCCGACTTCCTCGAAGCCCTCGGCGCGCAGATCGCCCTGACGCCGCCACAGGTGGCGGAGTGCATCGAGCGCACGGGCATGGGCTTCATGTTCGCGCAGTCGTTCCACCCGGCGATGAAGTTCGCCGGCCCGCTGCGCCCGCAGGTGGGCTTCCGCACGATCTTCAACATCCTCGGGCCGCTCACGAACCCGGCGTACGCGAAGTGCCACGTGATGGGCGCCGCCACGCCCGAGCTCGCCGAGCGCCTCGCCCAGGTGCTCGCCAACCTGGAGATGCGCCATGCCATCGTCGCGAGCGGCGAGGGCAACGTGGACGACATCTCCGTGACCGGCCCGACCGAGATCTACGAGGTGCGCGCGAACGCGGTCACCCACCGCACGATCACCCCCGCGGACCTCGGCCTGGAGCGGTACCGCCCCGAGGAGATCGTGGGCGGCGATGCGAAGGAGAACGCACGCCTGCTCCGCGAGGTCTTCGCCGGCAACGGCCCGCTCGCGCTCCGCGACATGATCGCCGCGCAGGCTGGCGCTGGCCTCTACGTCACCGGCCTCGCCGCCTCCCTGAAGGACGGCGTGAAGATGGCGCTCCAGGCGATCGAGGATGGCGACGCCGCCGCCAGGGTCGCCGCCTTCGTCGAGGCCACCCGACGCGCGGCGGGGAAGTAGCGTCGGTATGGCCGACCACCCGGGCGCTCGCACCACCGGCACGATCCTCGACCGCATCGTCGCCGACCGCCGCCACCGCCTCGCCGCGCGGTCCTCGGCGAGG
>CAYPYF010000076.1:0-1888 GCA_964414675.1 uncultured Dehalococcoidaceae bacterium | reverse complement strand
CGCCTCGCCGAGGACCGCGCGGCGCGTGACGAGACGGCGCTCCACGCGATGATCGAGGGCCTCCCGGCGCCGCTCGCCTTCTCCGCTCGTCTGCGCGACGGCCGCCCCTCGGCCATGCCGGCGCGTCTGCGTCTCGTCGCCGAGATCAAGCGTGCCTCGCCGAGCAAGGGCGTCTTTGACGCCGACCTCGTCGCGGTTGCCCAGGCCCGCCAGTACGCCGAGGCGGGCGCCGCCGCCATCTCGATCCTCACGGAGCCGGACCATTTCAAGGGCAGCATCACCGACCTCGCCGAGGTCAGCGCCGCGTTTGCCGAGGATCCCGGACGCCCCGCCTTGCTCCGCAAGGACTTCATCTTCGACGCCTACCAGGTGCTGGAGGCGCGCGCGTTCGGCGCGGACGCCCTCCTGCTCATCGTGATGCTGCTCCAGCCCGACGCGCTCCGCGACCTCCTCGCTCAGACGCGCGCCCTCGGCATGGAAGCGCTGGTCGAGGTGCATGACGAGGACGAGCTCCGCGCGGCCGTCGAGGCCGGCGCGACCGTCATCGGCGTGAACAACCGCGACCTCCGCACGTTCCAGGAGGACCTCGGGCTCTTCGAGCGCCTCGCGCCGCTCGCCCCGTCGGGCGTCACGCTCGTCGCCGAGTCCGCGATCCGTACGCCTGAGGACGCCCGCCGCATGGCCGAGGCCGGCGCGCACGCCCTCCTCGTCGGGGAGGCGCTCGTCCGCTCCGGCACCGTCGTCGAGACGGCACGCTCGTTCATGCTTACCGCGGAGCCCGCATGACCCTCGTGAAGATCTGCGGCAACCGCACCCCCGAGGACGTCCTCGTCGCCGCCGAGGCGGGCGCGGACTTCGTCGGCATCAACTTCGCGGCCTCGAAGCGGCGCGTGGACGCGGCGCAGGGCCTCGCGATGGTGCGTGCGCTCGGCACGCCGCTCGACGCCCGCACATTCGAGATGCCGCCGCCGATCGCTCCCGAGCAGCGCGAGGACCTCGGTGCGTGGTTCGAGCACGGCGCTGCCGTGCTCGAGGCCTACCTGGCGGCGAAGCGACCGCTGACCGTCGGCATCTTCGCCGACCAACCGATCGACGAGGTGAACGCGATCAGCGAGGAGGTCGGGCTCGACCTCGTGCAGTTGTCCGGCGACGAGAGCTGGGAGGACTGTCTGCTGGTGGAGCGCCCGGTGCTCCAGGTCGCGCACATCTCGCCGCTGGACGCGCCGGCGGACGTGTCCGTGATCGTCCAGCCCGGCTTCGCCCTCGCGATGATGCTCGACTCCGCCCACGGCCCGTATCGCGGGGGGAGTGGCGTCACCTTCGACTGGAGCGTCGCGCGCGAGATGTCGGAGCGCCTCCCGATCGTCCTCGCGGGGGGCCTGACCCCGGAGAACGTCGAGGATGCCGTGCGCACCGTCCGACCGTGGGCCGTCGACGTCGCGAGCGGCACCGAGACCGACGGTGTGAAGGACCACGCGCGCGTGCGCGAATTCATCGAAGCAGTCCGCGCGGCAGATGCAGCGCTCGCGGCAGAGGTAGACGCATGACCCAGGACCACGCCGCGGACCCGAGCGCACCCGACGACCTCGGCCACTGGGGCGAGTTCGGCGGGCAGTACGTCCCCGAGACGCTGATGCCCGCGCTCGCGGAGCTGGAGGCGGCGTATGCCCGTTATCGGGACGACGCGGAGTTCACCGCCGAGCTCGACGCGCTCCTCAAGGACTACGTCGGCCGTCCGTCCCCGGTCACCCACGCTGCACGACTCTCCGCCGAGGTGGGTGCGAAGGTCTACCTGAAGCGCGAGGACCTGAACCACACCGGCGCGCACAAGATCAACGCCGTCCTCGGGCAGGCGCTCCTCGCGCGGCGGATGGGGAAGCGGCGGATC
>CAYPYF010000075.1:0-13077 GCA_964414675.1 uncultured Dehalococcoidaceae bacterium | reverse complement strand
AGCCGATCGATGCCGCGAGGCTGACGGCGCTCTTCGTGATGCGATCCGAGAGCTCCCGGCTGGGCGAGGGCGCGGGCGCCTCCTCGATCACTTTCTGGTGTCGCCGCTGCACGGAGCAGTCCCGGTGCCACAGGTGCACCACGGACTCACCGTCACCGAAGACCTGCACCTCCACGTGCTTCGCGGTCGAGAGGTACCGCTCCACGTAGACGGTGCCGTCACCGAAGAAGCGGGACGCTGCGGACGATGTCCGTCGGAGCGCGTCGGCGACCTCGGATTCCGCCGTCACCACCGTCATGCCGATGCCACCACCGCCGGCGCTGGCCTTCAGGACGACCGGGAGACCCACCTGCTGCACGGCGGCGAGCACGCTCGCCTCGTCGAGGGCGGCGTCATGCCCCGGCACCACCGGCACCCCGGCGGCGACCGCGCGTGCGCGCGCCGGGATCTTGTGGCCGACGGCAGACATCGACTCCGGGCTGGGGCCGATGAAGGCGATACCGGCCTCCGCGCAGAGCCGGACGAAGGTCGGGTCTTCGGAGACGAGCCCGTACCCCGGATGGATCGCGTCGGCGCCTGAGGAGCGCGCGGCCTCGATCAGCCGTTCGCGCTGGAGGTAGCTCTCCAGGACGGATGACGGCCCGATCGCGATCGCCTGGTCGGCCATCTCGACGTGGAGGGCGTCCGCGTCGGCCTCTGAGTACACCGCCACGGTCTCGATCCCGAGTTGCTGGCACGTCCGGATCACCCGGCACGCAATCTCGCCACGGTTGGCTACGAGCACACGCTTGAACATCGGGCATCCTCCCTTGGCCCGATCGTCAGACCTCGTGGGTTCTCATGCGTACGCCGTCGATTGATGTCATCCCCGCCTCCGGGGGTACGTCACCGATGTATTGCGGGGTGTGCGCCAGTGGATACCGTCACCCGAATGGAAGCCTTGCCGACGCCTGTCCTTCCTCTGAAGGGGCTGAAAGTCCTGGAGGTCGGTAGCCGTGCGTCGGCCGCGTTCGCCGGACGCTACTTCGCCGACAACGGCGCAGCGGTCACCCGTCTGAGTGACGGCCAGGAACCGCTCGGCACCGACTCACCCTGGCCTCACCTGGACCGTGGCCAGGACATCGTGAGGTACGAGGGCGGCGCGCAGCTGCGAGACGCCCTCGCGATGCACATCGCGGAGGCCGACCTCGTCATCTCCGACCTGCTGCCCGAGGAACTCGCGGCCGTCGGCTGGGACGACCTGGACAGCCCCCGGCTGTCCGTGCGGGCGAGCATTACGCCGATGGGGCGCTCCGGACCGGACTCGGCGAACGCGAGCACTGCCCTCACACTGCTCGCTCGGAGCGGACACACGTTCCTGATGGGCGATCCGGACCGCGAACCGCTGACGCTGCCCCGGGAGTACGTGGCGTACCAGGCTGGCCTCTACACCTACGCCGCCGTGCTCGCCGCATGGCTGGCGAACGTCGAGCCGGGCGCCGGCCCGGCCACCTCGATCGAGGTCTGCGAGCTCGAGGTCCTCGCGACGCTGCACCAGCACACGACGGTCATGTACTCGTACAGCGGCCGGACGCGCCGCCGCCGCGGGAACCAGTACGACGGGACCTACCCGATCACGATCGTCCCGTGCGCTGACGGATGGCTCGGCCTCTGCATCACCGCGCCGTTCTGGGAGCCGTTCGCGCGCTGGTTGAACCCCGCGTGGCTCACCGACCCGCGGTTCAAGGACTCACCGTCCAGGTGGGAGCATCGCGACCTCCTCGACCAGGAGATGCACGCGGCGATCGCCTCCCTCGACCGCCGCACGCTCGAGCGTGACGGCCAGATCACCCACCGGGTGCCGGTCGGCGCCGTCGACACGCCGGCGGACCTGCTGGCAGACCCACACCTGAACGAGCGGGCGTTCTGGACCGATGCAGAGGTCGGGGGGCGCCGCGTGCGCTACCCCGGCGTGCCGTTCATGTTCGAGGGCGAAGGCCGCCCGGGCGCTGGCTCCGCGGCACCGGTCGTCGAGGCGCACCGATAGTGGCAGCCGGACCGCTGCAGGGCATCCGTGTCGTTGACCTCACGCGAGTGTGGGCCGGGCCGCTCGGCACGCGCATCCTCGCCGACCTCGGTGCGGACGTGATCAAGGTGGAAGCAGCCAGCGGGCGCGGGGTCGCGACGCCGAGGCCCGGCCAGGGGCACTACCCCGACGGTGAGCCCGGAGACCGTCCGTGGAATCGACAGGGCTCGTTCAACAAGCTCAGCCGCAACAAGCGCAGCCTCGTGCTCGACCTCAAGGCGGACGACGGGCGAGCGATCTTCCTCGAGTTGGTCGCGCAGAGCGACCTCGTCGTCGAGAACTTCAGCGCCGGGACGATGGACGACCTCGGCCTCGGGTACGAGGCGTTGCGAGGCGCCCGCCCGGACATCGTGTATCTCTCGATGCCCGGGTTCGGGTCGAGCGGGCCGTACCGCAACTACGTGGCCTACGGCCCGAGCATCGAGCCGAAGACAGGGCTCCCCTGGCTCTTCGGCTACGGCGAGGGCGAACCTCATGTGACCGGCCTGGCGCTCCCCGACGCGACAGCCGGCACCGTCGCAGCGGCGGCCGCCTGCACCGCGCTCGCCCGACGCCGGCTCACCGGCCTCGGCGCCCACGTCGACATGTCGCAGCAGGAGGGGTTCATCGGCTTCCTCGCCGGGCCGCTCACCTCGTTCCAGACGGAGCCGGGCTACGCTCCGATCGCGGCGAACCGCAGCCGTATGAATGCGCCGTCCGGCGTGTTCCCCTGCGCGGGCGAGGACCAGTGGATCGCGATCGAGGTGGCCGACGACCGCCAGTGGCGGGCGCTCGCCGCCCTCCTCGGTGGACAGTGGGCGGGGGACGCCGAACTGCAGTCGGCGTCAGCCCGCCTCGCACGCCAGGACGAGATCGAGGACGACCTCCGTCGATGGACGCGAGCGCAGGAGCCCGAGGTGCTCTCGGCGCGCCTCGCCACCGCCGGCGTGCCGGCCGCGCCTGTCGCGGATGCTGCGGCGTTGCTGGCGGATCGTCACCTCAACGCCCGCGGGTTCTTCGTCACGCTTGACCACGTGGACGCGGGACCGAAGCCGTATCCCGGCTCACCGGTCGAGGTCGATGGCACCCGCCACGATGGCTGGCATGCCGCGCCCACGCTGGGCGAACACAACCATGAAATCCTCGCGGAGCTCCTCGGGCGCTCCGCGGGACAGATCACGTCCCTGCACGAGCGCGGGGTGATCGCGGACCGTCCGCCGGACGGATAGGAGGCAGCGTGACCTGGGAACCAGAAGTCAGAGAGATCGAAGAGCGCCGCGCCCTTGGCCTCCGGATGGGCGGCGAAGAACTCGTCGCCGCGCAGCATGCGGACGGCAAACTCACCGTCCGTGAGCGCATCGACCTCGTCCTCGACGAGGGGTCGTTCGAGGAGCACGGCCGGCTGGCCGGGACCGCGATCTACGCGGAGGACGGGACGCTCGAGGCGTTCCACCCCGCCGGCACCGTCATCGGCCTCGGACGGGTGGACGGGCGACGCGTCGTCGTGAGTGGCTCCGACTTCACGGCGCGCCGGGCGCCGGCCGCCGGCGACCGTGTCCGTAACAAGGCCAGTTATGCCGAAGAGATGGTGCTGGAACTGAAGGTTCCGTACATCCGCCTCATCGACGCGTTCGGCGCCAGCATCCGCGCCGTGAGCACCATGAAGCGCACCTACCTCCCTGAGATGGGGGACTGGTGGATGGTGCATTCGATGATGGGCGAGGTGCCCGTCGTCGCGGCGGCCCTCGGCGCGGTCGCCGGCGCACCGGCGGCACAGGCCGCCGCCACCCACTTCACGGTGATGGTCCGCGGTGAGTCGCAGATCTTCGCGGCCGGGCCGCCGGTCGTCATCCGCGCGCTGGGGCGCGACATCACGAAGGAGGAGCTCGGCGGGGTCGACGTCCACACCCGCAGCGGGCTCGCGGATAACGAGGCGGCGACGGAGGAGGAGGCGCTGGAGCAGGTGCGCCAGTTCCTGTCCTACCTGCCCCCGAACGTCTACGAGGTGCCTCCGGTCTGTCCGTCCTCCGACCCCGTCGACCGCCGGGACGAAGAGCTGATCTCGATCATCCCGAAGGACCGCCGTCGCGCCTACGACTCGCGTCGCATCGTCCGGCTCGTGATGGACGAGGGCTCGACCTTCGAGATGGGCAAGAACTACGGCGGTTCCGTGATCACCATGCTGGCCCGGCTGGACGGGCACCCCGTCGGCGTGATCGCGAACGACCCGCGCATCATCGGCGGGTCCATGGACGCCAACGCGGCCGAGAAGTTCGGGAAGTTCGTCGACCTCTGCAACAACTTCAATGTCCCGATTGTGAACTTCGTCGACCAGCCGGGATTCATGATCGGCCCGGCGGCGGAGCAGGCGGGCACCCTGAAGAAGGGCGTCCGCGCCCTCGCCGCGATCTACGACGCTGTCATCCCGTGGGCGACCGTCGTGACGCGCCGGGCGTATGGCGTCGCCGGCGCGGCACACCAGAACCACAACCGCCACGCGTTCCGGATCGCCTGGCCGTCCGGTGAGTGGGGGTCGATCCCGATCGAGGGCGGCGTGATGGCTGCCTACCGCCGCCAGATCGAGAACGCGCCCGACCCCGAGGCGGAACGGCTTCGCATCGAGAATGAGTTCATCGCGGTCCGGAATCCGATCCGCGGCTCCGAGGCGTTCAACATCGAGGACCTCGTCGACCCGCGGGCGACCCGCCCGATGCTCTGTTCGTGGGTGCGCGATGCCTACGAACGCCTGCCTCGACTCACGGGACGAAAGACGCACCACATGCGCCCCTGACCTGACCGATTGGTCGACAGCGCAAGGGCCGGCATCCGCCCTTGGATCTTCCGGGGATACGGATGCCGGTTTGTCGCCTGTCGAGCAGGGTCGGTAGCGGCTCGGACGAACTCGGATCCAACAGGGATCAATGCGGATTCAATCACCATCGTTATTACTGGGCCGTCACCGCCCCCATACAGTCGCCCCGTCTTCGGGAGGCACTGAAGGAGGGCGGCATGGAGCGAAACGGGTCCTACTGGGAGACTCGGTTTGGACGGCGTCGATTGCTACGCGGCGCTGGGCTGGTCGTCGCTGGACTGAGCGGCGCCGCTCTCATTGGGTGTGGTGACGACGAAGAGGCGGCGACCCCGGGTTCTTCGGCCACCTCGACCGCAGGGCCGTCCGGAACGGCCGCCGGGAGCGCGACGGTTGCGACCCGGAAGCGTGGCGGCACCCTTCGCTTCGCATGGACGGTTCCGACGCCCGGTATCTGGGTGTCTCGTGGCGGGTTCAACGTCTCGTTCCACGTGGCGACGAGCGACGCGCTGGCCTACGTCTCCTCGGACGGCACGACGAGGCTCGACTGGTCGCTCATGGAGGCTGTTGAGTACACCGACCCCGTGACGCTCCGCGGGAAGTTACGCCAGGGTGTGACGTATCACGATGGCACGTCACTCACGGCGGAGACCGTGAGGCGGAGCATCGAGTACCTGCGCGACGCCCAGGCGACCCCGCAGTTCGGCTACCGCGCCCTGATCGAGACGCTGGACACGGTCGAGGCCGCGTCCGACTCAGAGCTCATCTTCCACCTCAAGCAGCCTGACATCGGGTTCCTCTCGAACCTCGGCGTCCAGCCTGGATGCAGCTTCTCCGTCGACCAGATCGACAAGATCGGCGAGGAGGAGGCACGCACCAAGATGGCCGGCACGGGGCCGTATATGGTCGAGTCGTTCGTCGACGGCGACGCGCTCACCATGGTCGCGAACCCGAACTACTGGCTGAAGGACGCCCACCCGTACCTGGACAAACTGATCATGTCCGGGCCGATCGAGGGCGAGACCAAGGCGGCCGCGCTCGAGGTGGGCGACGTGCACGCGGTGTGGTTCACGGGCGCTGAGCCCGCGGTAGCCCGCCTCATGGGGAACAACAACCTCTGGAACAAGCGCTGGGAAGCCGGCCCAGACACGCTGATGATCAACCACGCGATGGCGCCCCTGGACAACCTGCATGTCCGGAAGGCACTCGCGTTCGCAATCGACAAGACCAAGCACATCGAGGCGCTGCACGCGGGCCTCGCGAGTCCGGGACTGTCCCTGATCCCGTCCGTGCTCGGTGGCTACTCGGACTACGAGCCGTATCCGTACAACGTGGAGGCCGCCAAGCAGGCGCTCGCCGACTCCGGGTTGGAACTCCCGCTGCGCGTCACCTACGCGCTGGGGAGCCCGCCCACCCAGCGGGCCACCCAGACGGCGGCCCTGTTCCAGCAGCAACTGAACGAGGTTGGCTTCGACGTCCAGATCGAGAATGTGCCAGACGTGCAGGACGCGGTGATCCTCAACCGGTCGCACCACATGGCAGGCTTCCCGGTCGCCGTGCGCCCCAACGCGGTGTCGACGTTCCAGCTGTACGCGACCTCGGTCGGCGGGTTCAACCCGGGACGGGACTCCGCGGATCCGGCGCAGGCCGAGATGGAGCGCATGGTCTTCGAGGCTGCGGCGGACTACGACGACGAGTCGCGGGCAGCCAAGTTGGAGGAGATCCACAAGATCTTCGTCGACAACGTCTTCTGTCAGCTGCCTGTCGTCTCGAAGTATCGATTCGCGTTCGGCCAGCAGAGCGTCCTGGGTTGGGATGACCCGGAGTTCGCGAACACCCCCGGCGGCGCCAGTTCGCGGCCGGGCATCCTCTCATTGGCCTAGACGGCGCGACGCCAGCCGGGATTCCCCCTCCCGGCTGGCAAGGGGATCGATATGTGGCGGTACGTTGCCCACCGAGGCATTCAGGCGGTCCCGACGATCTTGATCCTCACGGTGATCGTCTTCGCGCTGCTGCGCGTGGTTTCGGATCCGGTGCAGGCACTGCTGGGCCAGGTGGAGGCAGAGGCCCTCACGGCCGTCGAGCGCGATGCCCTCCGCGCGCAACTCGGTCTCGATCGGCCGCTGCCGGTGCAGTACGTCTCGTGGCTGTGGGACCTCGCGAACGGTGACTGGGGCCGCTCGAACGTCAGCGGGGTCCCGGTGGTGAACCTGCTGAACGACCGGCTCTGGGTGACGCTCCAGCTCGCGACGTTGTCCTGGCTGTGTGCGCTGTGCCTGGCGATCCCGCTGGGGGTCTTCTCGGCGCTTCGGCGGAACACCTGGGTAGACGTCATCCTCAACGTGGTCGCGCTTGCCGGCGTCGCGACTCCGAACTTCTTGCTCGGCCTGCTCCTGATCATCGTGTTCTCGGTCTGGCTCGGTGTCCTGCCCACCGGTGGCTTCGAGGACCTCTGGGTCGACCCGGTCCGCTCGCTCAAGTTCATGGCGATGCCCGTGGCCGCCCTCGCGACGAGCCAACTCGCATCGTTGCTCCGCCAGACTCGTTCCGGAATGCTCGAGGTGCTGAACGAGGACTACATCCGCACCGCGCGTGCGAAGGGACTCTCAGGACAGCGCGTCGTCATCCGACATGCCCTGAAGAACTCGCTGCTCCCGGTGATCACGCTTGCCGGCATCCAGATCGGCAACCTCGTCTCGGGCGCGGTCATCATCGAGACGATGTTCAACATCCCCGGGATGGGCCTGCTCACGCTGAACTCGATCTATCGAGCCGACTACCAGGTGACGCAGATCATCGTGCTCCTGCTGGCGGTGGTGACCATCGTGGGGAACCTGGTCGCTGACCTGCTCTATGTCGTGTTCGACCCACGGATCCGGCTGTCTTGATGAACCACCACTCCCAGACGATCTGGATCGAGGTCGCCGTTGTCGCACGTTAGTTCACTTCCGGCCGAAGCCGAGTCGTTGCTGGTTGCCCGCCCGGGGCGATCGCTGCTCAGCAGGGGGTCGTGGCTCCGCCGGCTCCTCCGGATCAAGCTGGCGGTGTTCGCGCTGGCCGTGCTGACGGTGATCTCGCTGGCGGGCCTGTTCGCACCCGTGGTTGCACAGCACAACCCACTCGCCCTCGTGACGTTCACGTCCGAGGGGCCATCGACCAGCCACTGGCTGGGCACGGACCAGCTCGGACGAGACCAGTTCAGCCGCCTCGTCTACGGCGCCCGGGCGTCCATGACCGTGAGCATGCTGACCGCGCTCTTCGCTGTCTGCGTGGGCTCTGTCATCGGCCTGGTCTCGGCCTACCTCGGCGGCACGGTGGACTTCATGCTGATGCGCAGCGCGGACGCGATGTTCGCGATGCCGGGGATCATCCTGCCGCTCCTGCTCGTCGGCATCATGGGCGGCAGCATCCTGGTGGTGTCGCTCGCCCTCGGGATCGCCGCGACGCCGGGGATGGCGCGCCTCATGCGGGGTCAGGCGTTGTCCCAGATGCAGCGCGACTACGTGCTCGCCGCCGTCGCGAGCGGCGCCGGGACGCCTCGCATCCTCTTCTCGCACGTCGCCCCGAATTCGTTCGCGCCGGTGATCGTGGCCGGCTCGCTCACCATGAGCGGGGCTGTACTGGCGGAGGCCGGACTCAGCTTCCTGGGCGTCGGTGTGACCCCGCCCGCGCCGACCTGGGGGACCATGCTCTCCACGGGTCTGCAGTCGATCCGGTTGGCTCCATGGCAGGTCTTCGCCCCGGGCGCGGCGATCTTCCTGCTGATCCTGTCGTTCAACTTCCTGGGTGATGCACTCCGAGACGTCCTGGATCCCCGCCTGCGCGGATCGATCTAGGCGTCCCGTTGCGAGGGGAGAGAGGCTGATGAGCGGCCCGCTCGAGGGCGTCCGCGTGCTGGACCTGGGCATCATCTACGCCGGGCCGTACGCCGGGCTGCATCTGGCCGACTTCGGCGCCGATGTGATCAAGGTGGAGAGCCCGGAAGGCGATCCCTGGCGGTCCAGCGGTGCGGTGATCCCGAACAACGGCAAGACGTTCCAGTACCTCAACCGGGGACGCCGAGGGATCGCCGTCAACCTGGCCACCGAGGAGGGACGCGCGCTGATCCACGAGATGGTCCTCGCGATGGATGTCGCCGTCATCAACGCCCGTCCGGGAGTACCGGAGCGGCTTGGGGTCGATTACGAGACGCTCTCAGCGCTGAACCCGGCGCTCATCTACGCAGACATCACCGGCTTCAGTAGCGGTGGCCCCTGGTCCCATGAGGCCGCCACGAACGTGGTGGGCGAGGCGTATGGCGGTGCGGTCGTGCTGGGCGGGAAGCTCGGCGAGGGCAACGCGCCGGTGAACACCGGGGTCACCCTGGCAGACCTGAGCAGCGGGCTCGCGCTCGCGCTCGGCGTCTGCGCCGCCCTCTACGAGCGCACGCAAACCGGTCTGGGCCAGCGGGTGAGCACCAGCCTCGTGCGTTCCGTGATGTCGTTCAGCGGGATGTTCAACATGCGGGAGCCCATCTCGGATGCGGTCACGCAGCGGCCGGTCCTGGACAGCATCCGCGAGGCGCGCGAGCAGGGTGGTGGCTACGCCGAGATCCTGGCGGCGCGTTCCCGCCGCGGCATGGACGGGGATGCGCGCGGCGGGAGTCCGTACTACGGAGGGTTCAGCGTCCGAGGTGGCGCGCTGGTGCTGGGCGCCCTCACTCCAAACACCCGCGCGACGGCGCGGGTGGTGCTGGGGATTACGGACGACCCGACCCTCGCACCTGACTTCGACCCGCTGTCGCCCGAGGGGCGTGCGGCTTCGCGCGCCCTCCGGGAGGAGGTCCAGCGGATCTTCCTGACGCGCGACCTGGACGAGTGGATCGCGCTGTTCCGTGCGAAGGGCGTCCCCATTTCCCCGGTGAACCTCCCGGAGGAACTCGCGGACGACCCACAGGGGCGGGTCGAGATGGTGGACGTGCACCACCAGGACTTCGGAACGCAGACGCACGTCAAGCCGATCATCGACTTCAGCCGGACCCCCGCGAGCATCACCCGCGGGGCGCCGACGCTGGGCGCCCACACGGCGGAGGTGCTGGCGGAGTTCGGGGTGTCGCCGGAGCGTCTCGCGGCTCTCCGCGCCGCCGGTGTGGTGGTTGGATGATCGGCAGTCGAGCGCAGACACGGACGACAACAGAAATGAATCGTGCTGCGACTGAGTTGGTTACGAGTGTCATGAGCTGACCGGACTATTACTAACGCAAGGCGTTCCGCGGATGCCTCGGTGTCCCGCGGACGACCAACACGAGGTGGGGGCGCGACGCGCCTCGGCCCGAGAGGGATCTACATGAGCTGGCTTCCCGAAGTCGAAGAGATCAACCGACGCCGTAGCCTGGCCCGGCAGATGGGTGGCCCGGAGTCGGTCGAGCGGAAGCATCAGCAGGGTGCCCTCACGATCCGCGAACGGATCGACGCGCTCCTGGATGAGGGCTCGTTCCGAGAGCTGGGTCCAATCGCCGGCTCCGCCGACTACGACGACGACCACCAGCTCTCGAGTTTCACCCCGGCGAACTCGCTCCTCGGTACCGGCCGCGTCGATGGCCGCGAAGTCGTCGTCCGCGGTGAGGACATGACGATCCGAGGCGGCTCGTCCGACGGAGGGGGCCGCAGCAAGGCCTACTACAGCGAGCACCTCGCGCGCTCACTCCGCCTTCCGCTGATCGGACTCCACGAGGGCGCCGGCGGGAGCATTACGAGCAACCGCAAGCGTCAGGGCGGGAACGAGCGGGGCATCTCAGGACACCTGCTGTCGCCCTATGCGGACCTGCTCGCGACGGTCCCGGTCGCGACGGCTGCCCTCGGCTCGTGTGCCGGCATCGTGGGCGCGCGCGTCGTCTACAGCCACTTCTCCGTGATGATCAAGGAGCGCTCGTTCATCTTTGCCGGTGGTCCACCGGTCGTCGAGCGAGCGCTCGGACGCTTCATCCCCAAGGAGGAACTGGGCAGCTGGCGCATCCACGCGTTCAACGGCACCGTCGACAACGTCGCCGACGACGAGCAGGGCTGCTTCGACCAGATCCGGGCGTTCCTCAGCTACCTCCCCTCGAACGTCTGGGAACTCACGCCACGCGCGACGCCGGAGGATGACCCCGACCGTCGCGACGAGCTCCTGTTGGAGATCATCCCGCGAGAACGCCGCCGCGCATTCAGTCCGCGCAAGCTCATCGAGTGTGTCGTGGACCGCGGCTCGTTCTTCGAGCTCACGCCGTTCTTCGGACGCTCGCTGATGACGGGGCTTGCTCGCGTGGACGGCTACGCCGTCGGCGTGATGTCGAACAATCCGAACGCGAATGGCGGCGCCATGGACGGCCAGGCGTCCGAGAAGATCGTCCGGTTCGTGGACCTCTGCGACACGTTCCACCTGCCGATCGTCTCGTTCGAGGATGAACCGGGGTTCATGGTCGGTCTGGACGCGGAACGCGCTGCGACCCTGCGGAAGGGCGTCCGTGCGCTGGCGGCCGTACACCAGTCCACGGTGCCGTGGATCAAGTTCATCGTCCGCCGCGCCTACGGCGTAGCGGCGGGGGCCCACCACACGGGGAGCGGCCCCGTCTACGCCTGGCCCTCGGGCGAGTGGGGGTCACTGCCCGTCGAGGGAGGGGTCTGGGCCGCGCACCGTCGCGAGATCGAGGCCGCCCCCGACCCGGAGGCGCGCCGCCAGGAACTGGAGCAGGAGTACGAGAAGATCCGCACCCCCTTCGGCCGGGCAGAGGGGTTCGGCCTCCACGACCTGATCGACCCGCGCGAGTCACGCCCCCTCACGGTGGAGTTCGTCCGGCGCGCCCAGGCGAACCTCCGCACGATGGTCGGCCCGAAACAGCGTCCCATCCGCCCGTAGGCATCGGGCCGCCTCGGCCGCGAGTCATCAGTCGAGCGTAGAGAGAGCGAGCATCAGCGCATGGCGAACATCCTCGAGACACCGTGGCCCGGCATCGTGCAAGAAATAACCGTCGCCGTGGGCGATGAGATCCAGGCCGGCCAGGAAGTGCTCACGATCGAGTCCATGAAGATGCTGACGGCCATCGAGGCCACGCATACCGGACGAGTCGCCGAGATCTTTGTGGCGTCCGGCGACTACGTCGAGCTGGGTGACCGCCTGTTGTCCGTCGAGTAGATCAGCCAAGGCCAAGGCCAAGGCCAAGCGCAAGGGCGAGGTCCCATGTTCTCAAGCGTGCTGGTGGCCAACCGGGGTGAGATCGCCTGCCGCGTGATCCGCACCTGTCAGCGGATGGGGATCCGCGCAGTCGCCGTCTATTCCGAGGCAGACCAGCACTCGCTGCACGTCGCGATGGCAGACGAGGCGTACCTCATCGGCCCGTCGATGGCGAGCCAGAGCTACCTCAGGGCGGACGCCATCATCGATGTGGCACGGCGCAGCGGTGCTGAAGCCGTGCATCCGGGCTACGGATTCCTGTCGGAGCAGCCGCACTTCGTCCGCGCCGTGCAGGAGGCAGGCCTTGCCTTCGTCGGCCCGTCCGCCCAGGCGATGGAAGCGGTCGGTGACAAGCTCGCGGCCCGTACCAGCGCCCGGGCCGCCGGCTTTCCGATCGTCCCTGGCACGAACGGACCGATATCTGTCGAGTCCGTCGAGGCGGCTGCAGAGCACCTCGGCTTCCCGCTGTTGATGAAGGCGAGCGCCGGCGGCGGTGGCATCGGCATCACGCGGGTCGACAGCAGCGACGAGCTGGGGGCGACGCTCGGACGGGTGAGCGGCCTCGCGGACCGCTTCTTCGGGTCCTCGACGATCTACCTCGAGCGGTTGATCGAGCCCGCCCGCCACGTGGAGGTCCAACTCCTCTCGGACACGCATGGAAACCACCTGGCGCTGGGGACCCGGGACTGCTCTGTGCAGCGGCGTCACCAGAAGGTGATCGAGGAAGCGACCGCGGTCGGCCTCGGTGCGGGTGTCGAGGACGCGTTGCTCGCCGATGCTCGAAGGCTCGCGGCAACGATCGGGTACACGAACGCTGGCACCATCGAGTGCCTCGTCGGCGAATCGTCCCACTTCTTTCTCGAGGTGAATGCCCGCCTCCAGGTGGAGCATCCGGTGACCGAGGAAGTCTTCGGGATCGACCTCGTGGAGGAGCAACTGCGCGTCGCCAGTGGCGAGGCGATCTCGGCTCGCGCGATGTCCGCCAGGCCGAGCGGGCATGCGATCGAGGGCCGGCTCTACGCCGAGGATCCGG
>CAYPYF010000074.1:0-13130 GCA_964414675.1 uncultured Dehalococcoidaceae bacterium | reverse complement strand
CTCGGCCTGAGTCTGGTGCACCGGTGCTACCCCAATTCATGGGACGGTGCGTGTGGCGGAGAGGGAGGGATTCGAACCCTCGGTCCCGGAAACCCGGGACAAGCGCTTAGCAGGCGCCCGCACTAGACCACTATGCGACCTCTCCGCGCGAATCGTGATCGTATTCGCGCTCATGACGCGGCGGCAAGGAGGACGTGTTGTTGGCCGGCGAGATCGCCCGGGAGACCCTCATGCCTCCACGAGGTCGACGGCCTCCACGACATCGTCCGAGCGTCGGGCCAGACGGAAGATCACCGCTGCGGTAAGCGCCGAGAGCACGGTCGCGGTGAGGATGCCGAGCTTCGCCTGCTCCGCCACGTCGCCCTCGAACGCGAGGTCCGTGATGAAGATGGAGACGGAGAAGCCGATGCCGGAGAGCGCGCCGATTCCGGCGATCCGGCCCCACGACACGTTGTCGGGCAGGGCTGCCAGTTGCAGGCGCACGGCTAACCACGCGCCGAGGACGATGCCGATGGGCTTGCCGATCCAGAGTCCGAGGAACACGCCAAGCGCCACGGTGCTTCCGACGGCGTCGCTGATCGCCTCCGTGCTGAGGACGATCCCGGCATTCGCGAGGGCGAACAGCGGCAGGACCACGAAGCCAGACCACGGGTGGATCTTGTGCTCCATCCGCTCGAGGGGCGACTCCGTGTCGTACACGAGGGACTCCAGCTCGCCGAGGGCGTGGTCCGCCTCGGGGTCCCGGTCGTCGCCTCCGGCGTTCTCGATGGTGTCGAGCAGCGGCCGGGCCCGGCCCGGCAGCAGCCGCATGTCGAGGACGGGGCGTGCCGGCGTGAGCGCGCCCAGCAGCACGCCGGCGATCGTCGCGTGGACGCCGGACTGCAGCACGGCCAGCCACAGCACGAAGGCGATGATGAGGTACGCCGCGATCGCGCGGATGCCCATCCACTGCGCGACCAGGACGGCGAGGAACATGCCTCCCGCGACCGTGGCCGCAAGCAGGTCGAGCGACTCCGTGTAGAAGATCGCGATGATCAGCATGGCCATCACGTCGTCCACGACGGCCGTACCGAGCAGCAGCGTGACCAGTGCGCTCGGCGCACCTCGCGCGATCAGCGCCAGCGCACCGAGGGCGAACGCCGTGTCGGTCGCGATCGGGATGCCCCATCCCTCCGGGTTCGCTCCGGTCGCGTTGAACGCGAGGTAGATCGAGGCCGGCAGCACCATGCCGCCGAACGCGGCCGCGATCGGCAGCGCGGCCTTCCGACGCGACGACAGCTCGCCACGGGTGACTTCGCGCTTGACCTCGAGCGTGATGAGGAAGAAGAAGACCGCCATCAGGCCGTCGTTCACCCAGTGACGCAGGTCCTCAGCGACGTTGATGAACCCGATGTTGAGGATGATCTCGTGGTGCCAGAGCCGCTCGTAGTACTCAGACCACGGCGAGTTCGCCCAGACGAGCGCGATGATCGCGGCCACCAGCAGCAGGCGACCGCTGGAACCTTCCTCGTGGATGAAATGCTGTGCAGGACCAGAGATGTTGCGGCCGAAGAACGAACCTTGCGCCTGCAAGCCGCCGGCGACCCGTGGTGGGACGTGCATCGAACTCCTCGCTGAGGCGCTCTCTCACCCGGGACTCCGGGCGTTCCGAGCGGGACGGTGGGTGTGTTCCGGTGCCAGTCCTCAGGATAGCGGACGGCGCGCTCCGACGTGTCGCGCCGTGCCGAGCGTCGCAAGCGCGAGGATCGCGAGGGCGATCGGCACGCCTCGGCCGGTGGTGCGAGCAAGGCCGTGGCCCGTGGCGGCGGGCGAGATCGTAGCCGTGGAATCGAGACGTGCTCCACCCGCGGTGATCGTGTCCCCTTCCGGCAGACACCCGATCCTGAAGGTCGCCACAAAGCGCCCGTCCCGGTCTGTGACCACTGTCCCGACGATCGCAGCGTTGTCCACGAACGGTCGGTCCGCGGTCCAGATCAGTGGGATCGACAGTCCCGGGGCGTAACCGGCTCCTTCGAACGTCGACTCGTGTCCAGAGCACGCGACGGTGCGAAGTTGGTACGGACTCGCGATCTCGTACGCGGCGATGCGGAACACGCGCGACGCGCCCTCTCCGGCGACCGCTGAGATTCCCAGCAGGGTTCCCGGTCGACATTCCACCGCGAACGCGTCGGGAAGGACGACGCGGAAGGAGCCGTCCGCATCGGTCCGCGTCTCAGTCACCGGCTTGATCTCCGTCATGCTCGGAATGCCGAGGCTGACGAGTGACCTTGCCGGATATCCGCTGCCCGCGACGACCCACGCATGCCCGCAAGTACCACTGGCGGGCTCGAAGTGAGCTTCGGGCTCAGCGCCCTCCACCGTCCGAGGCGACACGAGCGCCGGCGCAAGCAGCGCCGCAACCACGGCGAAGAGGGCGAGTACGACAACGGGGCGTCTCATCACGCCCCGCATCGTAGCCGCCCCCACCTGTTGGAGGGCGGCGTGTGGACTAGTTGGTGCTGGCTACGCCAGCCCCTTCTCCTTCAGCACGCGCTGCATCGTCGAGCCGATGTCACCGGGGTTCTCGACGACCGCGGCGCCGGCGGCGCGGAGCGCCTCCTGCTTCGCGGCGGCGGTACCGGCGGCGCCGGCGATGATCGCGCCGGCGTGGCCCATCCGGCGGCCGGGAGGCGCCGTGGCGCCGGCGATGAACGCCACCACGGGCTTCGACATCTGCTTGATGTACTCGGCGGCTTCCTGCTCGGCGGTGCCGCCGATCTCACCAATGAGCACGATCGCCGCGGTGTCCGGGTCGGCCTCGAAGAGTTCGAGGGCTTCCCGCTGCGAGGTGCCGATGATCGGGTCGCCCCCGACGCCGACTGACCCCGACTGGCCGATGCCGAGGCGGGTGAGCTGGTCGACGGCTTCGTAGACGAGCGTGCCGGAGCGGCTGATGACGCCCACGGAGCCCTCGAGGTAGACGTCGACCGGCATGATGCCGGCGCGTGAGCGGGCCGCCGGGTTGATGACGCCGGGGCAGTTCGGGCCGATGAGGCGCGTCTTGCTGCCGGCCAGCGCGCGCTTCACGCGCATCATGTCCAGCGTCGGGATGCCCTCGGTGATGCAGATCGCCGTCGGGATGCCGGCGTCCGCCGCCTCGAGGATGGCGTCCGCGGCGAAGGGCGCCGGGACGAAGATCAGCGAGATGTTCGCGTCGTACTTCTCGACGGCCTCGCGGACGGTGTTGAGGACCTCGAAGCCCTCGATGGTCTGGCCGCCGCGGCCGGGGGTGACACCGCAGACGATGTTGGTGCCGTACGCGCGGCCGGTGATCGCCTCGCGCTGGCCCGCGCCGCCGAAGCCCTGGACGACGACTCGGCTGTTCTCATCCATCAGAACGCCCATGGGGTACTCCTTCTCGCCTCGGCCCCCTCAGTCCTGAGGGGTACGAGGCCGGTCCTGTTCTCGTCCGGCCCCCTCCCCGTTCATGGGGAGGGTTGGGGTGGGGGACTGCGACGCTCGCGAGTTCGCGCCTGCGTTGCAGTCGTTCGGGTTACTTGACGGCCGCGACGGCCATGCGCGCTGCCTCGGCGAATCCGTCCGCCCGGCCGAGGTCCAGCCCCGACTCGTCGAGGATCTTCGAGCCGAGCTCGACGTTCGTGCCGGCGAGCCGGACGACGACAGGCTGGGTCACGAAGCCGCCCTTGATGGCCTGGATCGTGCCCTCGGCGATGATGTCCGTCCGCGCGAGGCCGCCGAAGATGTTGACCAGCACGGCCTTCACGTCCGGGTCGCTGCCGATGATCTTGAGCGCGGAGACCACGGCGTCCGGGCTGTTCGCGGTGCCGATGTCCAGGAAGTTCGCGGCGTCGCCACCGGCGAACTTCAGGGCGTCCAGCGTCGCCATCGCGAGGCCGGCGCCGTTGACGAGGCAGCCAATGTTGCCGTCCAGCTTCACGTAGTTCTGGATGCCGGCGTCGTGCGCCTCCAGCTCCTTGTCGGGCTCCTGCGAGCGGTCGCGGAGCGCGCCGAGGGCCTTCTGGCGGTAGTCGGCGTTGTCGTCGATGGAGAACTTCGCGTCGGCGGCCAGGATGCGGCCGTCCTTCGTCACCACCAGCGGGTTGATCTCCACGATCACCCCGTCACTCTCGAGGAACGCCTGCGCGACGTTGCCGATGAGCGCGGACGCGGCGTTGAGGTGCTCCCCGTCGAGGCCGACGGCGAACGCCAGCTTGCGCCCCTGGTACGGCTGGAAGCCGCACGCCGGGTCGATGTGCGTCTTGATGATCGCCTCGGGCGTCTTGTCCGCGACTTCCTCGATGTCCATGCCGCCCTGCGAGGAGGCGATGATCACCGGGCGCCCCGGCGTGTTGTCGATGGCGACCGAGAGGTAGATCTCGCGGTCGATGTCGATCGCTTCCTCGACGAGCACGGAGCCGACGGGCAGGCCCTGCGGCCCGGTCTGATGGGTGACCAGCGTCATCCCGATGATCTCGCTGGCGAACTTCTTCGCCTCGGCGGGGTCGTTCGCGACCTTCACGCCGCCGGCCTTGCCGCGGGCGCCGGTGTGGGCCTGCGCCTTGATGACCACCTTGCCGCCCAGCTCCTTCGCGATGGCCTCGGCCTCGTCCGGGGTGGTGGCAACGCGGCCCTTCGGCACCGGCACGCCAAAGCGCGCGAGGACCTCTTTGGCCTGGTACTCGTGGAGTTTCATGACGCCTCGATCCGTGGGGATGGTGCAGTGGAGTCAGGTGTGGGACGAAGGAACGGGCCGCCGATGGCGGCCCGCGCGATGGTAGCAGAGGGGATGTTGGGGGCTAGTTTGGGGCGTGTTCGTCCCAGAGTTCGCCGAAGCCCGGTGTGCGTCCTCGGTTCAGGTAGCGCTCATACACACCCATGATTGCTTTTGTCAAAGAGCGCACGGCCGATTCGCTCTTGAGGTCTCGTTTGAAGTCGAACGGCTCGTCACGTTCCTCGCGATCCTTGACCTCACCGTTCAGGTCGACGATGAGGTCGGTAAGTATCTCCGTCACCACCGTTCTTAGACGGTCTCGATCGCTCTGCGTCTGAACAAGCGCCGCGGGGTTCTCGATAAATGAGCGTCCACGCTCGTCCAACCCCAAAGCCTGCTTCAGGAGGTAGAGCAGGAAGAAGCGACTTAGGGTGTATCGAGCGAAGAGAGAATCGGGGATGGAGTTCAGATGCTCGGCGACCGCCAGGTACACCTCGTGGAGGGCCATGATTCGGCCAGCGTTGACGACTGGTCGAGCGAAGATGTCCCCGTGCAGGTCGTCGAAGAGTTTGTAGGTCTGATGCGAACTCCACGGCTCATCGAGATCAAACGCTAAGAGCACTCTTGCTGCGAGTTCGTTGTCGATCGCAATGGGAAGCGGGCTCTCCTCGCCTCTTGAGATTCGATAGAAGACCTCACCAGGGTAGTCCCTCTCGAACTCATTCCGAAGGCGGAGTTGCAGTGCGCTGTTTGATTGGAAATCGCGTGGTTTGATTCCGTTCTGATTATTTGAGTGGTGCGTGATCTGCTCGACGAGAGGGCTGGAGTGATCCAACTTCACAATTCTCGTCAGGATTCTCAGATCGTCGGTTACCACAGTTCGCTTATTCCATAGAGCGGTGAGCGTCTGGCAACCGTTCACTACAACGTAGTCACTGATGGTGACCTTGTCGTCTTCTACTGAGACTTGTCCGGCTAGAACCGTGATCCCATTATGGTACATGAGGAAATTGCTGTGTTCTGCGGGGCTTCCGATGCTCCGCTCAATGTCCTTGTTTACCTTCGTCCGGCCTAACGATTGACGAACGTTGTAGTCAAAGAGCTCTTGTGACTGCAGGCCGTCCATAGTCACGAGTTCGGTCGCCTTCAACGGGGCGAGAACAGTTAGGGTTCCACCTGGTTGGTACTGGGCGACATCCCAGCCGAAGACATCAAAGGAGATCGGCGTTCGGATCGGGGCGGCGTGGCTCGCCGACACGTAAGTCGCCGCGATTTCTACCCGGTCTCGGAGTTCAATCGGAGCACCGCTCCGACTGATGTACTCCGGAGCCGAGGGGTCGAGCGTGGCGTTCGTTACGAGCACTCCGCGAACTTCGTAACCAGCCTCTATGAGTTCCCCGATCCCTTGATCCCTGATCAGGCCAGCGAGTTCCATGTTCCTCGTTGTCGCGGCAATCTCTTCGATGCTCTCCTTCGACCTGAATTGACCCAGCGTTCCGGCGAACTCCTTCACCTGCGTGTCGCCGAGGGTCTTCTCCGTCTGCACAATCTTCGACTGCAGAACGTCGATCATCCGGCTCTCGTGGTCGATGTAGATCCCGTCGATGCCCTTGTCGTCGGTTCCGTCGCAAACAGCATCTTGGGCCGCGTAATTCTCTAGTCGGTAGATATTCTCGAGAAACCAAGCGAGGAAGGCACGCGACTCCGTACGGGGTTCGGGCTTATAGGGCGCGATCAACGCTTGCAGGGCTGGATAGGACAGGTCGAGCGCCATCTCATCTCCTCGATCCGCGGAAGATCAGAATACGGCAAGGCTCGCCGGAAGCGAGCCGGAAGGATCGGGAGGTCACCCGACTTCTCTCGACACCTGCAACACCTCCTTCACCCCCAGCCCCTCCCGTTGATGCGACTCCACCGCCGCGTCCCGCACGCTTGGAGGGCACCCCGAGAGGGATGGAGGACGCTCATGACCAGCGACGGATTCCAGGGCTACCCGGAGGACCACGTGCTTGCGGGGTTCGACTCGCGGGCCGATGCGGCGGCGGCGCTCGACGATGTGCGCGCCGAGGGCGTCCCCGAGCCCGAGATCGCGGTCTACACCGGCGAGGCCGGTGCGGACGGCCTCGATGCTGACGGGACGACGCACGGCTTCGGCAGCGTCCTCGTGCGGTCGGTGCAGTTGCTGCTCACGGACCGCGACCGGCTGGCCGAGTACCAGGAGGTCGTCGAGCAGGGCGGCGTCGTCATCGCCGCGAAGGCCGAGGACGACGAGCGGAAGCATCTGCTCTCCGCGGCGTTCCAGCGCCACAATGGGCTCGGCGTCCGGTACTACGGCGCGATGACCGTCGAGGAGCTCTCGGTCGACCCGAGCCGCACGCGGATGGAGTGACGCGCATCGCGCGTCCACGTCGCACGCTGACCGGCCTCGCCCGCATCGGAGGGGCGTGCTACCAACACGTGCATGACGCGCATCCTCGTGGTTGGCGATACGCACGTGCAGCGCTGGGACCAGATGCCCGAGGCGCTGCGTGCGCTCATCGTGGGCGCGGACATCGCGGTCCACTGCGGTGACTGGGTCGGCATGGACGCCGTGGAGGGGTTCCGTCGCGAGGCGCGTCAGGCCGTGGTCGTGCACGGCAACTCTGACCCCGTCGAGTTGCGGAAGGCGCTTCCGTACCGCGAGATCATCGAGGTCGACAGCGTCCGCATCGGCGTGACGCACCCTGCCTGGGGGACGATCGAACCCGACCTCGAGCAGTTGCTGCCCGACTTCCCGCCCGGCGAGTTCGGCGACCTCGATGTCCTCGCGTACGGCCACATCCACGTGCCGCTGTCCGAGGTGGCGCACGGGGTGCATTTCATCAACGGCGGGCAGGGGTACCCCTCGTTCCTGGTCCCGGGCACGGTGGGGTGGATCGAGACGTCGCCCGGCGGCCCCGGGGGCCGCGGCACCTTCCGCGCGTGGACCGAGGAGTTCGCGCCGGCTCGCTAGGGCGCTGGTCGGCGCGCTAGCCGCGCGTGCTCTGCATGAACGCCGATACCCGCTCGAGGATGCCGTCGATGCCGCCGCTCTGGTTGAGGGCGGTGCTCACGCGTCCCGCCTGCCACTCCGCATCGGCGCGCGGGGCTTCCTCGGGCACGTCGAAGCCATCGTTGATGCCGTTCGCGCGGGCGAAGAGCCGGGCGCGCACGACGAAGGCGGTGACGCTCGCTGGGTCGGGGAGCGCGTTGATATCGAGGTGGTGGTGCGCGACGGCCTCCGCGAGCGCCTCCGGGAAGTTCCAGTGCAGCGCCAGCGCCCCGCCGAGGTCGGCGTCCGTGAAGCCGAGCACGAGGCGTTGCGCCTCCATCAGCGGCATCCCCTGCTGGCGGGCGAGCGCCCTCGACGCCGTGAGCTCGCGAGATCGGTGCTGGTCGAGGGCGAGGCGGCCGATGTTGTGCAGGACGCCGGCGGTGAACGCCTCGTCCTGGTGGGTCTGGGCGGCGCGGGAAAGCACCTCCGCGAGGAGTCCCGTCGTGACCGAGTACCGCCACGCGGTGGTCGGGTCCATGACCGCGCCGCCCGGCAGCGTGTCGATGACACACGAGGCGAGGGTGGCCGAGCGCACGGCGCGGAACCCGAGCAGCACGACGGCGTCGCGGACGGTGGTGATGCGCCTCGGGAAGCCGTAGTACGCCGAGTTCGAGAGCCGCAGCAGCTTCGCCGTCAGCGCCTGGTCTGCCGAGATCGCCTGCGCGAGCTCGTGCGCGGAGAACTGCTCGCCCTCGGCGATTTCGAGCGCGCGGACAGCGACCGCCGGGAGGGGGCGGAGTTCCGCCACCTCCGCAATGAGCTGATCGAGTTCCGGGTTCAGTTCCACCGGGACAACGCAATCTCTTCAACGCCGGCTCTGGTGATGTCCCATTCCGGCTCGTCCGCTGGCTTCCCCGCGATCATCGAACGTCTTCAGCGGATGCCCCTCAGGGAAATCCCTCGGATGCGGCCCCGATCGGGACGGGGCCGGTCCGATCGACGTTCATCTCGCCGAAACCGGTGCTTCATCATCCATTCACCGGTGACCGCCACGATGGAGTCATGAAGGCAGCGACTCCGTCCCGGCCCGTCGTCCGATGTGACGACTGCGGACAGGTCTTCGAGGTGTTCTCGGACCTGTCGAAGGCTGCCGCGTGTGTCGAGGGGCGTCCCCACCGCCACGTCCGCCTCCAGCGCGCCGCCTGACCGCTTCCCCACATCACCCGCGCCCCCGATGATCGCCGCGCACGCGAGTCCGCTCGCGTGTCCCCCGGTCCTGGCCGCGGCGGCGGATCCGCCCGTCGGAGCGCACCCATGTCATGGCAAGACCTCGTCCTCGCGGTCGGCGGCTTCGTGATCGCCGCCGGCATCATTCCCACGATCGTCGGGCCGGTGAAGCCCGCCCTCACCACCAGCGCCACGATCTTCGTCGTGCTCGGGGTGTCGAGTGTGGCGTTCGCTTCGCTGGGCCTCTGGCTGACCGCGGCCGGCGCGGCGATCCAGTTCGTCCTCTGGGGGATCGTGCTCACGCAGACGCTGACAGCGCGCGCCGCCGCCCGGGACGCCCTCTTGCATGTCGTGGACACCACGCCGGTGCTGGGGTTCGAGGAGTTCGTCGAGGCGCCGCACGAGAGCGGGCCGCCCGAGGGCGGTCCGATCGAGCGCGCCGCCGCCAGCTAGCGGCAGCCTCGGACGTCTCGGTAGGCCAATGGCGGAGGGGGTGGGATTCGAACCCACGGTCCTCTCGCGAGGACGCTCGTTTTCAAGACGAGTGCGTTCAACCGCTCCGCCACCCCTCCGTGGCACGCGCCCACGCGGGACGCGATGCGCGATGTGCGGCCGCCCGATCGTACCGCCCGCGACACCTGAGGCGCTCCTCGCCTCGGGGCGGCTACTCGCTCGTGCCGCCCCGGGAGACCTCGGCGGGGACGGGGGCCTCGAGGGGTAGCGACGAGCGTATGACGAGGTCGTACAGCAGCCCGCCGAGCGTCCCGCCCACCAGTGGGCCGACGATGTACGCGAGGAACCCGCCGGGGTGGTGAGGGAGATGAGCGCTGAGGTGTGGGTGTTGAGAGGGGTGGTCTCGCTCCCTCGGCGAGCACTCAGTCGGAGCCACCAGATGAGTTATCGGCCGAGGATGCGCGCCTTTTCCTGCTGAAATTCCTCGTCGGAGAGGACGCCCTGGTCCCGCAGACGGGATGCACGCTCCAGGAGTTCGAGGGGATCGGGGGCTGCGGAGGTGGTGGTCTCCGGCCGGATGATTCGCACATCGGCTCGGAGAGGCTTCAGCCAAGCCTCCACGGCTTCGGCGCGTTCGATAGGCACCTGATTCAGGATGCGCTGAGGTGCGCCGCTGAGGTCCAGCCGTTCATCCGTTGCAAATCGGTACGCTCGGATCTGGGAGTCTGCGCCGGGCTTCCAGGTTGGCGGCCAGCGATCCACTACCACGTCCACCCGCTCGCCTTGGGCGCGCTTGTAGGTGACGGTCACGGAGCCCTTACTCCGAATACCGGAGCGCCCGGCGAACACTGAGAGGCCACCCGTCAGGAGGAGGCGACCAGCGTGGATGTGCCCACCATCGCTGGCATGCGCGTCCGGGAAGTATCCCCGCAGGCCAAGCATCTCCGCCTCCGCCTGGAAGTCGTTGTCGGGAGCCTTGCCCTCGTACTTCCGAATGAGTACCGGCGCGGACCAGTCGTTGGCCGCCTGTCGCAGTTGTAGGAAGTTAATCTCCATCTTGGTCACCCCACTCTGCGACACTCGCGGTGCTAACTCTGCGGGAGGATTCTCGCGCAACTAGTCAAGGCTCCATCTGCCGTGATCGGAACGATCAGTTGTGGGCAGCGATAGCGATTTCAGAGCGAATGCGTCAACCCCCGCCCGGGACGCGATACGACTATCGATCCCGTGACTCGCTACTCGCTCGTGCCGCCCCGGGAGACCTCGGCGGGGACGGGGGCCTCGAGGGGTAGCGACGAGCGTATGACGAGGTCGTACAGCAGCCCGCCGAGCGTCCCGCCCACCAGTGGGCCGACGATGTACGCGAGGAATCCGCCTCGCGGGCCGGGGATCGCGATCTCGCCCCACCCGGCGAGGAACGCGACGACGCGTGGTCCGAAGTCGCGCGCCGGGTTCCAGCCGGCCTGGGTGATCGGCGCGAACAGGCTGATCAGCACGGCAACGGTGAACCCGATGAAGAACGGCGCCATCCACTGCGGGCGCGCGCCGTTCCTGGGCTCGATCAGCGCGAAGATCAGGAAGACCAGCACGCCCGTGCCCAGCGCCTCGACGGCAGTCGCCATCAGCGGGCTCACGAGCGCCTCGGCCTCGGCGTCTGTCCCGAAGATCGCCGGGTTCGGGAAGTACTCGCCGAAGATCATCGCGGACGCCTCGGAGCCCGGTTCGCCGCGGACGATGCCGCGCTGCTCCTCGAAGCGGTCGATGAACGGACTGAACACCGCGAGGACGACGGCCCCCGCGAGGATGCCGCCGGCAACCTGGGCGCCCCAGTAGGGGAGGACGCGGTGCCTCGGGAACGACTCCGGCCGCAGGATCGCGAACGCGAGGGTGACCGCCGGGTTCAGGTGCGCGCCGGAGACGGCGGCGGTCGCGTAGATCGCGAGCGTGACGCCGAACCCCCACACGACGGCGACCTGCCAGAGGCCGACCTGCGCCTCAGTCATGACCGCTGCCGCGACCGAGCCGGTACCGAACAGCACCAGCAGGAACGTCCCCACCACCTCCGCCGCACAGGCGTGCCCCAGCGGCGTCACGCGCGGCTCGATTCGCGGGCCTCGACCGGCTGCACGCCGAGGTCGGCGAGGAGGCCGAGGACTCGCGCGCGGATGTCGTCGCGCACCTGGCGGACGACCTCGATCGGCTGTCCCGCGGGATCGGTGAGCTCCCAGTCGAGGTAGCGCTTGCCGGGGTAGACCGGGCACGCGTCTCCGCAGCCCATGGTGATGACCACGTCGGCGGCGCGGACCGCCTCGTCGGTCAGGGGCTTCGGGAACTCCTGCGAGAGGTCCAGTCCCACCTCGTCCATCACGCGGACGACGTTCGCGTTGATCTCCCCCGAGGGCGTCGAGCCCGCCGAACGGACGTGCACGGCGCCGCCACTGAGGGCGTCCGTGAGGACGGCAGCCATCTGCGACCGCCCCGCGTTGTGGACGCAGACGAAGAGCACCTCCGGGTGCGTCTTCGGGACGAGGCCCTCGGCCTGCGCGAGCGCCCGGACACGCTCGCGCGCCATCCGCGAGGCGAGCACGGGGATGAACGTCTCGACCGCCGCCACCGACTCGAGGTGCTCGGATGCCAGCCGCAGGTACCCCTCGATCACGTCCGTCGGCACGAGGTTCCCGAGTTCTTCCGCGAGCGACTCGGCCGCCCGCCGGATCCAGTTCGACTCAGCCATGCGCTCCCGCCTTCCGTGGGCGCGGCCTACGAGGCGCGCGCCATGTGCTCTGCCAGGTGGGTGATCCGCTCCCGCAGCTGGATGACCGCCCCTGCGAACGCCTCGGGCCGTCCGTCTCGGACGGGGTCCGGGACCGACCAGTGGAGTTCGCGCGACGCGTCGTTCGAGGTGCCGGGCGTGCCGCGTTCCTCGTGCGCCTGGTCGCAGACCGTCACCACGAGGTCATCGACGCGCATCAGGCCGTCGATGGACTGTGGTCGGTGGCGAAGAGCGAGGCCCGCCTGCCGGCCAGCCGACACCGCGAGGGGATGGACCGCCTCGGCCGGGTGCGTGCCCGCCGAGGTCGCCGGGATGTCCTCTCGCAGTTCGCCCCACAGCGCCGCGGCGAGGGGCGAGCGCGCCGAGTTCTGCGTGCAGACGAACACGATGCGGGCCGCCTCGAGCGGGGCATCGTCGGCGGCGGCCAGGGAGATGCCGGCCGCCGCGAGGGCGCCACGGCGCACCGAGAGGTACCGCCGGCGACCGTCTCCCTGGGAGCGGGTCCGCTCCACGATCCGCGCGCCTTCGAGGATTCCGACGTGGTGCGCGAGCAGGTTCGAGGGCACCGCGAAGCGTGCTTCGACCTCGGACGGTGTCATGTCCGAGTACGCGAGCGCCTCCACGATGGCGAGCCGAAGCGGATCGCCGAGTGCCCGGTGGGCCTCGGCGCGGCGGTCGAGTGTGGAGGGCGTCGAGGTGAAGTCGATGGTCATGCCGGTACGATAGTGAATCAGTGATGATTGAGTCAATAGATGTTGATATAAGAATGGTGCACACGAGTGCGCGAGACGATAGACCGCGACGGGGGCGACTTGTAGGATCGGCTCGATCCGTCCCGGTGCTCTCGGACGCGTGAGCCCGTCGGAAAGGCCTCGCTTTGACATTCGTCATCACTGACCCGTGTATCGACACGACCGACCAGGCGTGTGTGTCTGTCTGCCCGGTGGATTGCA
>CAYPYF010000073.1:668-13469 GCA_964414675.1 uncultured Dehalococcoidaceae bacterium | reverse complement strand
CTGCATCGGCCCGAAGGTCAAGGCAGCGGTCGAGGCGCTTCAGCCCGGTGAGCTCATCCTTCTGGAGAACGTCCGGTTCTACGCACAGGAAGAGGCGAATGACCCGCAGTTCGCCCGCCAGCTCGCCGCCCTCGCCGAGGTCTTCGTATCGGACGCGTTCGGGACGGCCCATCGTGCGCACGCCTCGGTCGTCGGTGTCGGCTACTACCTCCCGGCCGTCGCGGGACTGCTGATGGAGCGCGAGCTTGACTACGTCGGGCGCGTCGCCACGGACGGGGAGAAGCCCTTCGCGGTGATCCTCGGCGGGGCGAAGGTGGCGGACAAGCTCGCCATCCTCAAGAACCTCGTGGACCGCGCGTCGCTGATCTGCGTCGGGGGCGGCATCGCGAACACGTTCCTGCGCGCGCAGGGGATCGACGTCGGCGCGTCCCTGTACGAGGCGGACCGCATCCAGGACGCGTACGAGGTGATGCGCCTCGCCTCCTCGCGGAACGACCTGCGGCTGCTGATGCCGACGGACGTGGTGATCGCCGACGCCGGCGGCGGACGCATCAACAATGTCTCCGTGAACCGCATCCCGCCGGGCTTCCGCATCCTGGACCTCGGACGGCGCACGCTGGAGGACATGCGCGAGGCGCTGGCGCCGATGAAGACCGTGGTGTGGAACGGCCCCGTCGGGTTCTTCGAGCGGGAGCCGTTCGACCGCGGGTCGAACGAGGTCGCGCGGATGCTCGCGGACCTCGTCGGTGCGACCACGGTGGTCGGCGGCGGCGCGACGGCGGCGGCGGTCGCGAAGGCCGGTGTGGCCTCGCACATCTCGCACGTGTCCACGGGCGGGGGCGCGTCGCTCGAGATGCTGCAGGGGATCACGCTGCCGGGCGTGGAGATCCTGCGCGACAAGTAGACGACGACAACAACAGCGGACAGTCAGCGGACTGGCAGCGAAACTGGGCTCATGGACCTTGACCTGATCCGAAGACTTTCCCAGCCGGCCGACACGAAGGTGGTGCTGTGCGTCCTGGACGGCCTGGGCGGCATCCAGGGCCCGCGCGGGCGGACCGAACTCGAGGAGGCGAACCTCGTCCATCTCGACGACCTGGCGCAGGCGGGGAGCCTGGGCCGCACGCTGCCGGTGGGCTACGGCATCACGCCCGGCTCCGGCCCGGGGCACATCGCGCTCTTCGGGTACGACCCGCTGACATACGAGATCGGGCGCGGCGCGCTGGAGGCGACGGGCATCGGCTTCGACCTCGGGCCGAACGATGTCGCCGCGCGGGGAAACCTCTGCGACCTCGACGCGGACGGCCTCATCACGGACCGCCGCGCCGGACGCCTGCCGACCGAGGAGACGGCGAAGATCTGCGAGCAGCTGCGCGCGATCCAGTTCCCCGGCATCGAGGTGTTCGTGGAGCCGGTGCAGGAGCAGCGCTTCGTCCTGGTCCTGCGGGGCGAGGGCCTCAGCGAAGCGATCGCGGAGACCGATCCGCAGCGCGAGGGCGTCGCACCGATCGAAGCGACCGCCACGAGCCCGGAGGGCGAGCGATCCGCCGGCCTCGTGCGCGAGTGGATCGCGAAGGCGCGCGAGATCCTCGGCGGCCGCGAGCGCGGCAACGGGGTGCTCCTGCGGGGATGGTCGAAGCGTCCGGACATGCCGCCGTTCCCGGAATTGTGGAAGCTGCGCGCGGCAGCCGTCACGGTCTACCCGATGTACCGCGGCGTCGCGAAGCTGTGCGGGATGGACTCGATCGAGGGCGCCCACACCTTCGCGGAGCAACTCGACCTGGTCGCCCAGCACTGGGACGAGTACGACTTGTTCTTCGTGCACTACAAGTACACGGACAGCGCCGGCGAGGATGGCGACTTCAACCGCAAGGTGGACGCGATCAACCAGTTCGATGCTGCGCTGCCGAGGCTGCTCGCCCTGCACCCGAACGTGCTGGTGGTGACCGGGGACCACTCGACCCCCTCCGTGATGGCGGCGCACTCCTGGCATCCTGTCCCGCTGCTGCTGTGGGGCGACTACGTGCGGTCCGACCACGGCTATCACTTCAACGACCCCGCCTGTGCGACGGGGGAGCTCGGTACGTTTCCGGCGAAGGAGGTCCTCCCGATCGCCTTCGCGCACGCCGGACGCCTCGCGAAGTACGGGGCCTAGGCGTGCGCACACCCGTCGTCGGCGGGAACTGGAAGGCGAACCTCACGAGGCCCGCAGCCCGCGACCTGCTGGCGGAGCTGCGCGGCCACCTCGACGGGCTCGACGGCGTCGAGGTGATCGTCTTTCCGCCGGCGCCGTGGCTGGGGGACGCGCATGACGCCCTCCAGGGCTCCACGCTGCAGGTGGGCGCACAGAACGGGTACTGGGAGCAGCGCGGCGCGTTCACCGGCGAGGTGGGCCCGGCGATGCTGCAGGGCACCGCGACGCACGTGCTCGGGGGGCATTCCGAGCGGCGCATCCTGTTTGGCGAGACGGTCTGGGAGACGGGACAGAAGATGCGCGCCGTGTGCGCAGCCGGGCTCTCACCCGTCCTCGCGGTGGGCGAGCCGCTCTCCGACCTCCGCTCCGGCCGGACCGAGGACGGGCTGCGACGGCAACTGACCGAGGGGCTGCGCGGGGTCCCGGAGATGCCGCGCGGCTTCATCGTGGCGTACGAGCCGGTGTGGGCAATCGGGACCGGCGAGGCGGCGACACCGGCTGACGCGCAGAAGCGTTGCGCGTTCCTGCGCGGGGTCATCGCCGAGCGGTACGGCAATGCGGCCGGCGAGGATGTCCGCCTCCAGTACGGCGGATCCGTGACTGCTGACAACGCTGCCTCGTTCTTCGCACAGCCCGACATCGACGGCGCACTGGTCGGTGGTGCGTCACTCGATGCTGCCGCGTTCGCAGCGATCTGCCGGGCCGCAGCCGCAGCCTGAGCGTGCCCGGCCACCCATGACCCTCCCCATCCGTCCTCGCGTGGCCGTGATCGTCGGCCCAACCGCCTCGGGTAAGACCGGTGTCGCAGTCGAGGTCGCTCGACGCGTCCGCGCCGAGGTGATCTCGGCCGACTCCCGCCAGGTGCGCCACGAAATGGCGATCGGGACGGCGGCGCCGACCTCGGCAGAGCGAGACGCCGTGCCGCACCACCTCGTCGGGGTGGTCCCGGCGGACGCGACGTGGAACCTCAGCGACTGGCTCGACGAGGCGCGCGCACTGGTCCCGGCGATCCTCGGGCGCGGAGCGTTGCCGATCGTCGTCGGGGGCACCGGCCAGTACGTCTGGGCGCTGCTGGAGGGGTGGGACGTGCCGGCGGTGCCACCCCGGCCCGAGTTCCGCGCCCACCTCGAGGGTCGTGCCGCGGCGGGGGAGGGGCGCGCGCTGTACGAGGAGCTACGCGCCGTCGACCCGGCGTCGGCGGACCGCATCGATCCTCGGAACTCGCGGCGGGTGATCCGGGCGCTGGAGATCGTGGAGGCGACGGGCGCGCCCGTGGCGCCGCTGGAGCCGCGTGACCCGGGCTTCGATGCACACGTGGTCGGCCTTCGATGGTCGCGCGAGGCGATCCACCAGCGTGCGGACGAGCGCGTGGTCGCGATGTTCGAGGGCGGCCTGATCGAGGAGGTGCGCGGGCTCGTGGAGCGGTACGGGCGGGACTTCGACGCGCTCGGGAGCATCGGCTACCGCGAGGCCCTCGGCGTGATCGAAGGCACGACGAGCGTCGCGGAGGCGGTCCGACGGACGCAGATCGAGACGCACCGGCTGATCCGGATGCAGGCGAACTGGTTCCGCGCGGACGATCCGCGCATCCAGTGGGTGGACGGCGACGACATCGAGGCCACCGTGCGCGCGGTGCTGGCGGTTGTGGGCGATGGGGCGTCCTCGTAGGATCGTGAGTCCAATGAGCAACATCCCGAGCCCACTCCCGTTCCTGAAGATGCCGTTCCTGAAGATGCATGGCGCCGGCAACGACTTCGTCGTGGCCGAGGTGCCGCTTCTTGACGTAACGGATGAGGAATGGGGCGCCCTCGCCGTGCAGGTCTGCGACCGGCACTTCGGGGTGGGGGCGGACGGCCTGATCCTCGTGCAACCCTCGACGAGCGCTGACCGCAAGATGCGCATCTTCAACGCCGACGGCAGCGACGGCGAGATGTGCGTGAACGGCATCCGCTGCTTCGTGAAGTTCTGCTTCGACCGTGGACTCGTGACGAACGAGGGCGGCGCAATGGTGGTGGAGACCGGCCCCGGGCCGATGCGCTGTGTCGCCTCGTTCGACGTGGACGGCAAGGTGGACCGTGTGCAGGTGACAGCAGCAGTACCGGACCTGGACCCGGCGGCCTCGGGCGTCTCTGTCGAGCAGCCCGCGCCGGTCCTCGACCTGCCGGTCACGACCCGGGACACCCTCGGCGAGTCGGAGCAGCGCGTCGCGCTGGTCTCGATGGGGAATCCGCACGCGATCCAGTTCATCGAGATGGCCCCGGAGGCGTACCCGCTGCACCGGATCGGGCCGCTGATGGAGCATCACCCGATGTTCCAGCACCGCACGAACTACGAGGTCACGCGGGTCCTCGACCGGACGCACATGGAGATGCGCGTCTGGGAGCGTGGCGTGGGCGAGACGATGGCATGTGGCTCCGGCGCGTGCGCGGTCATGGTGGCGGCGCATGTGCAGGGGCTGGTCGATGACGTGGTGGACGTGCGCCTGCCGGGCGGCACGCTCCGCATCGAGTGGTCGGGCGAGGGCGCTGTTACCCTGACGGGCCCCGCACAGCAGGTGTTCGAATCGGAGTGGACGCGATGAATGCACGCCCAGCCCTTGAGACTCAGCAGCCCTACGAGCTGAAGAACGCTCCGCTGCGCCCTCAGGACCGGCAGGAGTTGCTGGAGCGCGACACCACGTATGCCATCGAGAGCGACGCGGGCGAGATCATCCTGGCGCACGAGCAGGGGCAGCAGAAGGTCTGGTGGGGCTTCCGCTCCATTGAGGACATGCGCAACGACTTCCCGATGATGTGGCCGGACGTGAAGGCGCAGCTGGACCGCGAGCACGCGGACTACGTGTCGATGGACATCTCCGGACTGCCGACCCGCACCTGGCTGGACCCGCTGTTGATCGACGCCGACTTCGCGTTCTTCGCGGAGTGGATGGAGATGGGGCACCCCGACATCACCAGCGTCGAGGTCCCGGAGTTCCCGGACGACATCACGATGCGCCGCGCCGACGAGGACGACCTGTCGACCTTCTACACGATCTGGACCGAGGCCTACGGCGACTACGGCGACGGCCCGTCGACGTTCGACTGGATCACCGACGAGGCCGTGTGGGCCGGCTGCCTCGAGCAGGACGGTGAGATCGTCGCGTTCGCGATGACCGGCGAGGTCGAGCGCGGCGTCGGCCGCATCCTCGCGGCGGCCGTGAAGCCGGAGGCGTGGGGCAACGGCTATGGGAAGCTGATCCTGGGCGCCGCGACCTACGCGCTCGCCTCGGCGGGTGCCGTGAAGGCCTCGCTCCGCGTCCGGCCGGACATCAAGCAGAGCCTCCGCACCTGCTCCGAGCTGGGCTATCGACACCAGTCGGCCGGCCTCGAGTTCCGTCGCGAGATGGACGAAGAGGCAATCACCGAGCGCAAGGCGGAGCGCGCGAAGGCAGGCGTGAAGGCTCGCTTCGGCGGCTGGCGCTAGTCCCGCACCGACCTCGAACGATTCGCACCCCTCGGAAGGACCGACCGTGGAGCTCGCTCAGCGCGTGCAGCAACTGCCGCCGTACCTCTTCGCCCGCATCTCGGCGCTGATCGCGGAGAAGCGCGCGGCCGGGGTCGACGTGATCTCGCTGGGCATCGGTGACCCCGACCTGCCGACACCCCCACACCTGATCGAGGTGCTCAAGCAGGCGTCCGAGGTGCCCGCGAACCACCGGTACCCGGAGTCGGACGGGCTCCCCGAGCTGCGCCAGGCGATCGCGCGCTGGTACCAGACCCGGCACGGCGTCGTCCTCGACCCGGACCGTGAGGTGGTGCCGCTCATCGGGTCGAAGGAGGGCATCGCCCACTTCCCGTTGTGCCTGATCAACCCCGGCGACGTGTCGCTGATCACGGACCCCGGCTACCCGGTGTACGAGGTGGCGACGATGTTCGCGGGCGGCGAGACCGTGAAGCTGCCGCTGAGCGAAGAGGACGGCTGGCTGCCGCGCCTGGACGAGATCCCGGCCGACGTGGCGGCGCGCGCCAAGATCCTCTGGCTGAACTACCCCAACAACCCGACGGGTGCCGTCGCCGACCTCGCGTTCTTCGAGCATGCGGTGGCGTGGGCGAAGGCGCACAACGTCGCGATCGCGCACGACCTCGCATACGCCGACGTGGCGTACGACGGCTACGAGCCGCCGAGCATCCTCGAGGTCGAGGGCGCCCGGGACGTGGCGATCGAGTTCAACTCGCTCTCGAAGGCCTTCAACATGACCGGCTGGCGGGTGGGGATGGCCGTCGGCAACGCCGAACTGGTCAACGCCCTCACCCGGGTGAAGACGAACATGGACTCCGGGATCCCGCAGGCGATCCAGCAGATGGCGATCACCGCACTGGACGACCCGCGCGATGCGATCACCAGCCACAACGCGATCTACACGCGCCGTCGCGACCGCGCGATCGAGGTGCTGCGCGCCCTCGGGCTGCGCGTGGAGCCGCCGAAGGCGTCGCTCTACATCTGGGCACGGCTGCCGGAGGGTGAGCGGTCGAGCGCAGACTTCGCGAGCCGCCTCATCGACCAGACCGGTGTCGTGGTGACGCCGGGCATGTCGTACGGGCAGGCGGGCGAGGGCTACATCCGCATCTCGCTGACCACGCCGGACGACCGCCTCGATGAGGCGCTCGACCGCCTCGGGAAGTTCGCGCGGGGCGAGCAGGCGCTGTAGCGCCTGCGACGGGATCGCGAGATCGGGATCAGGTCCTTTCGCCTACACTGGGTGGACATTTCACTCAGAGGAGACTGCTGACTATCCCCCGTAAGCGACCACACCCCACGTCCACCACCGAGACCGACGACGCCCAGACGGGCGCGGCGGAACCGCGGTCGAAGGGCGGCTCCGCCTCCTCGAAGGGGGCGTCGAGCAAAGGCGGACACAACACCCGACCTCGCCAGGAGCGCGCATACCTCGTCGCCGTGGACTCCGGCCAACGGCCCGGCCACATGACGACGGAGGAGTCGCTGCGCGAGCTCGGACGCCTCGTACGCACCGCCGGCGGGTGGGTGACGGGGAGCACAACACAGCGGCGCCCGCACCCCGACCCCGCGCACTACGTCGGCAGCGGCAAGCTCGACGAGATCACGCAGCAGCGCGACGAGCTCGACTACAGCCTGGTCGTCTTCGATGACGCGCTCTCCCCGACGCAGCAGCTGAACCTGGAGCAGACGCTGGGCGTGAAGGTCCTCGACCGGTCCGCGCTGATCCTGGACATCTTCGCCAGCCGCGCTCGCACCCGCGAGGCGCGCCTGCAGGTGGAACTCGCCCAGCACGAGTACCTGCTGCCACGCCTGCGCGGGCAGTGGCAGCACCTCGAACGCACCGAGGGCGCGATCGGGACGCGCGGTCCCGGTGAGACGCAGCTCGAGACCGACCGTCGCCTGATCGGCACGAGGATCGCGCGCCTGAAGAAGCAGATCGACCAGGTGAAGCGGCAGCGCGACCTGCAGCGGAGCCGCCGCCAGCGCCAGGGGCTGCCGGTGGTCGCCCTCGTGGGGTACACGAACGCCGGGAAGTCGTCGCTCATGCGCGCGCTCGCGGGCGCGAAGGTGCTCGTCGCCGACGCCGTGTTCGCGACGCTCGACCCGGTGACGCGCCGCATCGGGACGCGCACGGGCGAGGCGTTCCTGCTCACCGACACGGTGGGCTTCATGCAGAAGCTTCCGACGCAGCTCGTCTCGGCGTTCCGCGCCACCCTCGAGGAGCTGGGGGAGGCCGACCTGCTCCTGCACGTGGTGGACGCGACGGCGGGGACGCGCGACGCACAGATCCAGACGGTGCTGGACACGCTGCACGAGCTCGGCCTGGACGACCTGCCGGTGCTGACCGTCTTCAACAAGGCGGACGGCCTGGTGCTGGATGACGGCTCGCCGGTGACGACCGAGGAGGACCTCGCCGTCCTCGCGACGGAGTACGACCCGGGCGACACCGTGAGCGGCGAGATCGTCTTTGCGTCCGCGACCACGGGGATCGGCATCGACAACCTCCGCGAGCGCCTCATGTACGAGTTCTTCGGGGACGCGGGCGACCACCCGGAGTTCGAGTTCCTCGACGAGGGAGACGGGCCGGACGAGTCGCCCGACGCCGTCGAGGAACACGCCCGCTACCTCGCCGGGTAGGCGCCCGGCCTTCCTTCGCCGCCTCCACCGCTCGTGTACTCGTCAGGCCGCGCGCGTGATGCCATTGTCACCACGCACCTCGTACGGTGTGGTGAGGCTGGAGGAGACGCATGGCGATCACGGAGTGGGGCAGGCAGGTCGTCCGGAAGGTCCAGGACGACGACGCCATGGGTGGCGCAGCGGAACTCGCGTTCCGCTTCATGTTCGCGCTCTTCCCGCTGCTGATCTTCCTCGCCGCCCTCAGCAGCTACGTGGCCCGCTGGCTCGGCATCGACAACCCGACGCAGGAGATCCTCAACGAGGCGGGGGCACAGTTGCCCGCCGATGTCTCGAGCCTGCTGGAGGCACAACTCACCGAGATCTTCGAGAGCCAGAACGCCGGACTGCTGACCGTCACCGCTGTGACCGCGATCTGGGCCGCCTCCAGCGGGACGAAGACCGTGATGAAGGTCCTGAACCGCGTGAACGAGGTGGAAGAGCGGCGCTCGTTCGTGCGGAAGCAACTGGTCGGCGTCGGGCTGACGCTGGTGGGCGGGTTCGCCTTCCTCGCGGGGGCGCTGGTGCTCGTGGTCGGGCAGGCAGCCGGGGACGGGATCGCTGACGCGCTGGGGCTCGAGGGGGCGTGGTCGCTGGTGGTGATGCTCGGGCGGATCCCGCTGGTGCTCGTCCTCATCGGCGTCGCGGTGAGCCTCGTCTACTGGTCGGCGCCGGCGACGAGGCAGCCGTTCCACTGGGTCTCCCGCGGCGCGGTGGTCTTCGTGGTCGCGTGGGTCATTGCGACGGTCGGGTTCGGCTTCTACGTGGCGAGCTTCGGCTCCTACAACGCGACCTACGGGAGCCTGGGTGCGGTGGTGATCCTCATGACGTGGATGTACTTCTCGTCGCTGCTCCTGATCCTGGGCGCGGAGATCAACGTCGTGATCGCGCGAGCACGCTTCGAGGATGACGCGGAGCTGGCCCGCGCCGAGCAACAGAGCCACGCGATCGACGCCGCGGTCCGCCCCGTCCAGGCGGCCGGCGACTAACCCGACTGGCGTTCGCGCTCCGCGAGGATGGCGACGTGTTCGCCCTCGACGCGGGTGAGGGCAACGGTCAGCACCCGGCCCGGGCCGCCGGAGAGCACCCGGTTGAGCCGTCCCTCGATCTCATTCGTCTCGACAGGCGAGGCGCGTCGCATCACCTCGACGCGCGCGGCGCCCTCGGACTGGCACGCCTCGACGAGCCAGCGCTCCGAGAACGGCGCCCACGCGAGCACGCGGAAGCGGCGTGCGAACGGTGTGTCGCGTGGCTCGTCACCACTGAGGTAGCCGACACCGGCCGAGAGCAGCCAGGCTTCGAGCGTCGGCGCGAGCACATCGACCAGTCCGGCTCGCCCGACAGCGGGGTCGAGGTCGTAGAGGTAGCGCCCCGGTGCGCGGAGCGGCGTGGCACCGACGTCGGGTGAGCCGGCGATCGACGCGCCCTCGGGCAACACGGTCGCGCGTCGAGCGGCGGTGACGGCGTCCCCGAGCCAGAGGACCGCCTCGACGAGACGACCGTCGAGCGAGATGAACTCGGTCTCGGCGTCCTCGGGCACCAGGTCATGGTCAATGCCGGGCGCCACCTTGATGCCAGCGCGGCCGACCGACCGGGCGATCCGGAGCGCCTCGGAGAGAGGCGGACTCCAGCGCTCGGGATCCGTGATGCGCCCGGAGGCGTCGCGCCGGGCGGGGTCGAGCCAGGCAGCGTCGACGCCGGAGAGGTCGATGTCGCGGAGGTCAGCCACCACGGCCTCGACCGGAAGTCCCCGGATGGCGGCGTTCGCCGCGGTCATCGCTGCACGCCCACCGTCGAGGTCGACGGCGAGCACCGGGGCGTGCTCAGCGAGGGCGAGCGCATCGGCGCCGGCGCCGCTCCCGAGGTCCGCGATCCGCGTTGCACCGGCGAACCTCCGGGCGCTGTGACGGGCGACGACAGCACTCGTGGCCTGTTCGGCGGCCTCGCGGTCGAAGAAGAGGAGGCCGGCATCCTCGAACTTGGCGTGTGCTGAAGCGCGTCCCTCTGCGAGCGTCACCGCCCAGCGCGCCTGCTCCGGGCCGTGGGCGCGGCGGAGCGCCTCCACCACCTTGAGGAGTGCCGTGCCCTCCGTGAGCGTGCGTGCGGCGTCCGCAGCGGCGTCCGAGCCCTCGGCGGTGCGGAGCCAGGCGATGGCGTCGGCGTCGAGGGCCATGTGGCGAGGGTAGAGCTAGCGCGGGGCGCGGAGGGCGAAGGCCTCCGGCGTGCGAAGCCACAGACGGTCGCGGTAGATCTCGCCAAGGACCTTGCGGGTCTCCTCGATCACCTGGTCGCCGGCCGCGACCGCACGGCGTGCCGCGGCAGCGTCGCCACCGACGGCGGCGGCGAGGTCGTCGAACCATGTGACAAGACGGCGGCCGAGTCTGGTGTCGGCCGCGACGGGGCGGAGGTGCTCGGCGGGTGGGTACGCGCCGCCCTCGTCGAAGCAGGCGATCCGGCAGGCGGCGGCGCTGGCTGCGCCGGCTGCGGCGAGCGCGTTGGCCGGGGCCGCCTCCAGCGTGCCGAGCGCGCGGATCGACGCCACGAGGTCGAGGAAGAGCGTGCGGATGATCCGCTCGGGGGCGTCGTCCGGGAGGAGGTTGGCGCGGAGCGCGTACTGCTCACCACGGCGGAGGCGGTCCGAGATCGCCTCGTGGTGGCGGGCCTGCCAGCGGCCCTCGATCGCGGCAGGTGTGGCGCCCTGGAGGTAGCGGTGGAGCGCTTCGTCCGACATGACGACAAGCGTGACCTTGAGGCCTTCGGCGCGCGGGTGCTCGACGACAGCTCGTTCCGAGGAGAGCGCGGGGCCGTAGGGATCGGCGAGCCGTCGGGCCGCCGCGAGGTCCAGCGTCAGCCAGTAGGTGACGCTGGTCGTGCCCTCGAACTTCGCGGGGGGGTCGACCAGGAGCAGCGTGACGCGGTCGGACACGTCGCTCCAGGGCGATCCGGCGAGCAGTGCGCGACCCCACTCGCGCGCCTGCTCCCGCAGGGCGTCAGCGGGGTCGGTGGTCATGTGTACCTCAGTCGTCGGGGGAGGATCCCGAGGGCGTTAGCCCTCGATCTGGCCGCCAGCCTCGAGCGTGGCCTTGACCTCGTCCGGGTTGTTGAACGTGACGCCCTCGCGGAGGGAGTCGAAGCCGTCGATGACGTCGTCACCGATGTCGTTGGCGTAGCAAATGTCGAGGAAGTCTGAGCGGGTCGGCTTCGCTTCGGGGGCGACCCGGAAGATGTGCTCCACGACCTCGGCGTACTGGCTCCACGGTGCCGGCATTCGGACTCCCATCGTCAGCGCGGTCAGTGCCGCGTGTGATTTCACGTCAGACCGAGGCCCCGCTCGCGGGGTCGCCCGGCACGGCGCCCAACGTAACAGCGGGGCGGTTTGGAGGCTACCGATTGCCTGCTGCCTACAGGTGGGGCGCGTGGTCCACGATCGTCTGCTCCATGCTGGTCACGCGCTCGGTCACCTCGAGGTCGGCCTCATCGAGCGTGCGGCGGAGGGCGCTCACGAGCAGGGAGGCGCCCCCGGCCGAGAGGAACCACTCCACGCCCTGCAGCGTGGCGTGCGAGCGTGCGTGTCCCCGGCCGCGGCGGGCGACGTACGCGGTGACGAATCCGGCCGCGCCGGCGAGCAGGGCGAACTTAAGTGAGGGCCTGGGGAACACGAGGGACTCCGTACGACTGCCAGGTACAGACTAGGGCAGTCGTGGATACCGAACAGCCGCTACACTCGCGCGGCATGACGGACTTCCTCGCCGGCTGGCGCTTCGCTCTACGCAGGCTGCGGGCCGGGTGGCGATTCATGCTCGTGGCCGCGGCCGGCGTCCTGGTCGCCGCGACGCTCCTCGCCATCACTCCCATCTACGCCTCCTCGATGTCCGACCTCGGACTCTCGTTTCGCCTCGGTCGGGAGCTGGGGACGATCGACGAGCGCCTGACGTACCTCGGTGCGGACGGGTTGCGGTTCGGCGACACCAGGCACCAGGCATCTGCGGCGGCGATGGACGCGATCACCGAGGCGCGGCTGGGCTGGCTGGGTGAGGACGTCCTCGTCGAGGATCGCTCGCAGCGGTTCGACATCTCGTTCCCGGACGTCGAGGCACCCGAGGAGCCCGTTGCGGTGCCGGTCGGCGCGATCGGGTCGGTACGACAGCCGTGGGGTGGGTACCTGTTCCACCTCGGCGACCTCGAAGGTCACGTGGACGTCGTCGAGGGACGGCTCCCCGAGGGGACGACGACCGCCGAGGCGGTGCTCCCGTGGGGATTCCAGCGTCACGCAGCCCTCGGCGACGTCGTGCGCCTCCAGGCGACCGGGTTCGACGACTGCCCGAACCTGCCGCCCTCCGAGGACGCCCAGCAGGCGGCGGAGGAGATCCAGTGCGAGCCGACGGCGTTCGCCTCGACGAGCGTCGATGTGACGATCGTCGGGTTCGTGCGGCCCC
>CAYPYF010000073.1:0-658 GCA_964414675.1 uncultured Dehalococcoidaceae bacterium | reverse complement strand
TCGACGACGAGCGCTGGTCGATGTTCCAGGGGGAGTGGGTCACCCCGGATGCGCCCGTGGCGCCTCGCCTGGCCGGCATCCTGCCGAACGACCCGCGCCGTGGCCAGGTGGCGCGCGGCGAAGGACAGATGCCGCTGTTGGTCACGCAGGAGCATTTCGACGCCGTGATCCGGAACGCGATCCCGGAGTCCACGTTCTCGCACCGCGCCGGCGTGGTGGTGGACACCTCGCGCGTCGGCCTCGACGAGGTCGACTACGCGATCGGGGACCTGTCGGCGTGGCGGCAGGAGATCCGGACACGCCTCAGCCTCAACGGGGCGGGCAACATCGACCTGTTGCAGACGCTGCAGGGCTACCGCACGTCGCAGTCGTTCACGTCGATCCCGCTGTTGATCATGCTGCTGCAGGTCGTCGGCATCGTCGTCTACTACGTCGTGATGGTGATGGCGATGCTGCTGGAGCGTCAGCAGGAGGAGATCGGCGTCTACCGCAGCCGAGGCGCAACGACGGGCCAACTGGTCGGCCTGTCGTTCGTCGAGGGGCTCGTGCTCGCCATTCCGGCGCTCCTCGTCGCACCGTGGCTCGCGGGCCAGGTGGTGATGGCCCTGGGCCTGACGCCGACGTTCGAGGCGGTGACGGGCGGGCAGCGCCTGGCGGC
>CAYPYF010000072.1:0-13472 GCA_964414675.1 uncultured Dehalococcoidaceae bacterium | reverse complement strand
CCCGAGCTGCCGCACGGCCTCCGAGAGTAGCGTCAGCGGCTCCTCCGCGATCAGCATGTTGATGATCTCCACGTACTCCCGCATCCGCGTCAGCGGCTTCTTGAAGGGGATGCCGTGGAAGTGCTCGATGACGTTCGGGCCCGAACTGCCGAGGCCGATCACCATGCGCCCGCCGGTGAACTCGTCCAGCGTGGCGAAGTGCTGCGCCATCGCCGCGGGCGTCCTCGAGAAGATGTTGATGATGCTGGTGCCCAGGTGGACGTTGGAGGTCTCCCGCGCGAGGACAGCGAGGATCGAGAGCGCGTCTCGTCCCCATGCCTCAGCGACGGTGATCTCATGCACCCCGGCTTCATCGGCGATCTTCGCCTGCTGGATGATGTCATCCAGGTCGAACTCGCCCTGCCAGTTGATACCCATCGTGATCTTGCGCACGTAATCGTGCCTTTCGCGTGCAGCACCATGTCGTGCCGCTATGACGCGACGCCATGGCGCGCCGCGCGCGGAGTATAGGCGTGATTGTTCGGAAGTCTCCGTCGGGTAGTGGGTCAGTTTGACCCTAGAGGTCTTTGACGAAGATCGCTTCGTCCTTATCCGGCTTGTAGCCGACTGACTCCCAGAAGTGGACGGCACCGGGTTCACCAAAGAAGACGCGGATTGGAACCCGCTCCGCGCCCGCACGTCGCAGCCGCCCCTCGACTTCGCGCACCAGCCGAGTCCCGACACCCATCCGGCGAACGGCGGGATCGACGGCCAGCCTATATAGCCCGCCGCGCCACCCATCCCAACCGCCGATGAGGCTGCCAACAACGTCATCGCCAGACACGGCCACCACGAAGAGGTCATCGCCAAACGCAAGTCTCTTTAGGAGGGCATCCGCTCGATCCGTCGGGCGTGGGACGGCATCTGCCCGGTGCCAGAGGGCTAGCACAGCGTCCGCATCCCCAGACGCGAAATCTCGCAGCTCAACTATGAGCGGTTCATTCGTCATGTTGCTGGTGCTATCCTCGGTGTATGCCTGACCGCTCAAAGAGGCCCGACGTGAACCAGATTGCCGCTCGCATCGTGGACGAGTCCACGCGCGAGAAAGATCCCGCCGCTGTCTCATTAGGACGGCGAGGGGGCCTTAAGGGTGGCCCTGCAAGGGCCGCTAAGTTGACGCCTGAGCAGCGCAGCGACATCGCTAAGAAGGCTGCTGCTGCGCGCTGGCGATCGCCTGAGCCTCCGACACAATAGACGCGCCGTCAGGCTCCCGCGACACGGTGAGCGCCGCCTTCTTTATGGCCGACGTTGCCGGACGCCTCGCACACCGCGTGCAACTCACTACCGACGGGCACCGGCCCTACCTCACCGCCGTCGAAGAGGCGTTCGGCGCAGAGGGCGTGGACTACGCGGTACTTCAGAAACTCTATGGAGCCGAGGGCTCCAATCACTCGCCCGATTCCCGCTACTCCCCCCGGTGTAGTGACTGGGCTAAGGCGCGAGCAGGTCTACGGGAACCCCAACAAGGCGTACGTCAGCACGTCGATCATCGAGCGCAGCAACCTGACGCTCCGAATGTCGTGCCGTCGCTTCACGCGGCTGACGAACGCGTTCTCGAAGAAGGTCGAGAACCTGGAGCACGCCGTTGCGCTCCACATGTGGCACTACAACTGGGGCCGCAAGCACATGAGCCTGAAGGGGCTCACGCCCGCGCAGCGGGTCGGCGTGGCCGATCACCGATGGACGTTGGACGAGCTGGTTGAACTGCTCGAAAATTTCGAGGCGTCAAACTGACCCACTACCCTCCGTCGGAGCGGGACGACCGGCACCCTGAGATGCCCACTCCCCACTCATACTGAGCCTGTCGAAGTGGGAGCCACCGGGACGCTGGCCTGCAGCAGTGAGGTAGTCCCCCACCCCAGCCCTCCCCCGCGAGGGGGGGAGGGGGGCCAGAGGCGGAGGGAGAGGGAGAGGGTTAGACCCCGGACTCCTCCGTCGCGACGGGGACTTCCTCCGCGGCATCGTCGAGGTCCACGTCGGGCGCGTCGTCATCCTCGGACGGTTCGTCCGAGGCGACAGCGAACGCCACGAGTGGGGCGGCGGGCGTGCGCGGCTGGTAGAGGTTCAGTTCCTCGCGACTGATGCCCGCGGGGACGCCTCGCTGGATCGCGTCGAACGAGTCCATGTCCCACTCGCACACCAGCGTGATGGCCTTGCCATCGCGCCCGGCGCGGCCCGTACGGCCGATGCGGTGCACGTACTCCTCGAGGTTCTGCGGGACGTCGTAGTTCACGACGTGGGTGATCTCCGGGATGTCGAGGCCGCGCGCCGCGACGTTCGTCGCGATCACGGCGTCGATCTCGCCGTTGCGGAACTCCTGCACCACGCGGTCGCGCTGGCGCTGATCCAGGTCGCCGTGCAGCGCTCGGACGTTGAGGCCGTCGCGGCTCAACTCGCGGGCGAGGTGGTCCACGCTACGCTTCATGTTGCAGAAGATCAGGGAGCGGCCCTTGAGCTCACGTTCGATCAGTTCGCGCATCGCGCGGACCTTGTCGCGCTGGGCGACCTCGAAGTAGATCTGCTCGATCGTGTCGACAGTGCTCGACTCGGCGTCGACGCGCACCGTCTCCGGGTCGGTCATGAACTGCCAGATCAGGCGACGGATCGAGGACGGCATCGTGGCGCTGAACAGCGCGGTCTGCCGGCGTTGCGGGGTGCGGCTCAGGATCCGCCGGATGTCCGGCAGGAACCCGATGTCCAGCATCTGGTCGGCCTCGTCGAGGACGGCGTAGCGCACGTGCCGGAGCGACAGCGTCTGGCGTCCCAGGTGGTCGAGGATGCGCCCGGGTGTACCGACCACGATGTGCGGGCGGTGGTCGAGCGCAGCGAAGTCCGCCTTCAGCGAACGACCGCCGAGGAGCCCGACAGCGTTGAGGCCCCACGGCGCGCCGACCTCGGCGAGCACGTCCAGCACCTGCTGCGCGAGCTCACGCGTCGGCACGAGGACGATGCCCTGCACCTCCGCGAGCTGCGGGTCGAGCTTCTCCATCATCGGGATACCGAACGCGATCGTCTTCCCGGAGCCGGTCTGGGCGATGCCGACCACGTCGAGGCTGTTCAGGAGCGCGGGGATCGCCTCCACCTGGATCGGCGTCGGCGAGGCGAAGCCGAAGCGTGCGAGCTGCTCGAGGCTGGTGCGGTGGATTCCGAGCGCCGCGAACGCGGGCGGAAGGTCCTCGTCAGCGACGGGGGTCAGCGTCCGCGCACGACCGCGCGAGGGCCGGCGCGCCGGGCGGCGCTCTTCCTCGTCCCGGTCATCGGTATCGTCCCGGTCGTCCTCGTCGTCATCGCTGGCGTTGCGGTCATCGTCACGGTCGTTCGACTCGGGGCGGTCGTCGCGGTACTGCGGCTCGTCATCACGGTCGTCATCGTCGTCACGCGGGGACGAGGCATCCGGGCCGTCGTCCTCCAATCCGCTCTCCGAGTCCGCCCGCGAGCGCCCTCGACCGCGGCCGCCGCGCCGACCACGGCGGCGCGCGGGGCGCTCGTCGTCGTCGCGGGTGGCGGAGTCGGTCGTCTCGCCTGTGGCGTCATCGTCGGAGTCGTCGTCATCCTCGGTGGGGGTCGGAGTCGCCTGCGGCGCAACGGCGATCTGACGAGCAGCGCGGGCGACGTTGCGGTCGGCGGCCTCTTCGCGCGGATCGACGTCGGCGGTCTCGACCTCTTCGGTCGTGTCCAGGTCGCTGCCGTGGCGCTCGTCGCGCTTCACCCACGTGCCGATAGAGCGCGCTCCACCGACGAGGGTGCGGGCGGTGTCGTGGAAGCCGACCGGGCGTCGGCGACGCGTCGGGAGGATCGAGGAGTCGCCACCGGCCTCACCGGGGCGGAACGCGACGTCCTCGGGGAGCGGTGCGTCGAGGTCATCGCGGCGCGGGCCACGACGGCGGCGGTTGGCCTGCCGCGAGCGCTGGTCGGCCTCGTCGTTGTCGACCTTGCGGCCCCACTGGTAGCGGTCACGGGAGGCGCCCGTCGGGCGGTCCGCACGGGCGTCGCCCGAGCGTCCGTCATCGGAGCGACCGTTGCGAGAGCGCGAGTCGGACTGCCCGCTGGGCCGTGCCGTCGTGCGACGGGAGCCGCGAGGCTCCGCGCTCGTGCCGTTCGAGGAGCGTCCGTTCGAGGATGAGCGCCCGGGGGACTCGGTCTCCGCCTGGGCGGCCTCCGAGCCGCCCTCGGCGACTCCGCTGCCCGCGCCACGGTTGCGGCCACGACCACCACGGCGTCCGCGGCGGCGTTTCGTTGTCTCGTCGGTCTGGATGGGGCCCCCACCGGTGGCGGTGTTGTTGGGGCTGGCGGCATTGCGCCGGTTCCGAGAGGCGACAGTCGCAGGCTCATCGGAACGGGAAGCGGTCGAGGTCTTGGACTGCGAAGGGGGCGGGTCGCCCTTCAGCATGCGAAGGATTCCACGTAGGGGCGTCATCGGACGCCCCCCGTGCATGAGAGCAGTGTCATACAGAGTTCCTGGTGGGGGTGGTTTCCGCGCCTGGACAGTCGCGGGAGAGGAGGTTCATTGCGCCCATTGTACCGCTTATGTTGGCTCAGCGAACAGAGGCCCGCATCGAGGCACCTCGCTCGACCGCTTCACCCCTCTGACTCTGACCCCCTCTCCACACCGCTCACCCTGAGCCTGTCGAAGGGGGAAAGGGCTGGGGTGAGGGCTCCGAGCGCCCCTAGCGGAAGACCACCGTGCGGTTCCCGTACACGAAGACCCGGTCCTCCAGGTGCCACTGCACCGCTCGCGCGAGCACGGAGCGCTCCACCTCGCGCCCTACGCGCACGAGGTCGTCCCGCCCCTCGCGATGCGTCACCCGCTCGACGTCCTGCTCGATGATCGGCCCCTCGTCGAGGTCTTCCGTGGCGTAGTGCGCGGTCGCACCGATGATCTTCACCCCGCGGTCGAACGCCCGGCCGTACGGATCCGCCCCCGCGAACGCCGGCAGGAACGAGTGGTGGATGTTGATGATCCGGTTCGGGTACTCCTCGATGAAGTCCCCGCTGAGGATCTGCATGTACCGCGCCAGCACCACCAGGTCGACATCGTGCTCGACGAGCAGCGCGCGGATCGCGGCCTCCTGCTCGGCGCGCTTCCCCTTGCCGACCGGCAGGTAGTGGTACGGGATCCCGAACGTCGCCACGTCGTCGCGGAGGTTGTCGTGGTTCGAGATGACGAGGGGGATGTCCACGTCGAGCTCGCCACGCCGCCAGCGCCACAGCAGGTCGAGGAGGCAGTGGTCCGTCCTCGAAGCGAGCAGCGCCGCCCGCTTGCGTCGCGCGCCGGCGAGCCGCCAGTCCATCTCGAAGCGCTCGGCGATCTCGCTCCCGAACGCCCCCTCGAGCTCCTCCTGCGAGCAGTCGAGCGCCTCCGTCTGGAACTCGACGCGGAGGAAGAACCGCCCCGCCCCGTCCGCCGTCGAGAACTGGTCCGCCTGCATGATGTTGGCGCCGTGCGCGAACAGAAACTGCGAGACCGCGGCGACAATGCCGGGCCGGTCAGGACACTGCACCAGCAGCCGCAGAACATTGCGCGCGTCACTCACCATCGTCCCCGCATCCTACGAGGGCCGGACGATAGGCGCTGCCGGGTAGGGGGTCAGGCGCCGGTAGGAGGTAGCGCGCGAACGTCCTCGATCTCCTCGTAGATCTCCTCGATGTGCTGGCGAAGCGCACTCGGGAGCGAGGCCACCGCGCCGGCTTCCTGCCAGCGCCCTTCCTCGATGGCGCGCGCGGCCTCCTCGGAGTCCGCTTCGATGTCGGTTGTCACTCAACCAGCGACTGACCAGGTGCGGGTGATGGCGAACGTTGGCATGGTCACTCCTTTCAACGGCAGGAGTGTCCCACGCCGCTCGCGAGAGTTAGTCGATCGACGGCACACCCGAGCGCCGCAGCATCTCGGCGATGCGGTCGAACTCCTCAGGCGGGAGCGTCTTGTCTCGACCGTCCGGCTCTGGGATGCAGATGATCTGTCCTCGGCGCGCGCGGGTCAGGATCACGCGGTAGCCATTCACGATGTACTTCGCCCGCTCGGCGTTGGCCTTCTGCCACTTCGTACCCTTGAACTGGCGCGCGTCTAGGTGGTTGAACGACGCGTCGGGCACGAGGTCGTTCCCCCAGAGAACGCAGGCCCAGTCGAGTTCCAGCCCCTGGCAGTCGAAGTTCGTGGCAGCGATCTCCAGTTGATCAGAACCTCGGACGTCCCCGTGAGGTCTCAGGAACCAGTCGGCCCACTTCTTCTCTCGACGGAGTGTGAGGTCGAATCCCCACGCTCGAAGCCGTCGAGCGTCGGCGCTCATGAGCAGACCGGTGCGCTGATCTGCGTCGATCAAGCGTCGATCGCGGAGCCACTCCTTGGCTGACTCGATACTGCGAGTCATCACCAGGGGGAACTCGCGCCCTTCGGGAAGAGCGTCGCGGGCATCGTCGAGGCGCAGCGTGAGGCTCCGATCCACCCAGGTGTTGAGTCGCTCGGCGCGGGGACTGCGAACGTTCATCCGGAGGTGGAGTCGCGGATCGACGTGAATCGCCACTGATGGCGGCAACTCATCGAACAGGCGCCCGCCGGGAGGCGCCTCTTGTCCGGGCAGCACGGCAGGAGATGCGGCAACGAGCCAATCGATATGTGATGTCGCCATCGCGCGTCCCCACTCACCGAGGCCCGCCTCTCCCCGGTTGATCTCCTGCCCACTCCCTACGAGCGCGATCACCACAGCCCAATCCGGAACCCGGTTCATCACGTCCAAGAAAATCTGCGGCTCAGAACGGCTCGACTTCCCTCGTGTCCACCGACGGACTTGCTCGCCATCCCAGGCGCGTTGGGCTTCGTCGAAGAGGATGACGTGTTCGCTCGGCCAGCGCTCCGGCGATTCGGCGTACTCATTCCGGAACGCATACGCGTGCTGGATGAACGTCTTGACCTCGCGCTCAGCATCAATCTTTCGTCGTCCACTCCGAGCGGACGATTCGACCAGGGAAGCGGAGATGACGTTCACGAGAGGCATGTTCCCGGAAAGGAACACGCCCGCCGCCTCCGACCCCTGGAGCAACTCTGGGGAATGAACTACTTGAAGGCCCGCTAGGGTCTTCCCGGATCCGGGCGCGCCGGTGATGAAGGCGATTCCCCGACGATGCTCACGCCGGCAACGCTCGATAAGTTCGAGAACGCACGAGACCGTCTGGTCGAGATTCTCAGCCCCTGACAGCGACAGTTCGCGAACATCGTTGCGCTCGTACAGCAATCCAGCGGCTTCGACGATCGTCGGCGTAGGCCGATAGGAAGTGTCCTCCCAATCGAGCGCGACCAAGGGTTCGCGATCCGGATCGTGCGCCTGTACCCACCACTCTCCGACCACTCCGGCCAACTGATGCACTGAGGCTCGCTGCACCTCTTGCACCCGACGCGAGGGATCGAATGACCCGGCGGACGCCTGATCCTCGGCTTCGGTCGCAACCAGGATCGGGATGATGTAGCGGTCTCGACTGCCCTCATGGAAGTCCCGAAGATCGAGGGCGTACTGCTCCGCCTGCCACAGCGCAGCGCGATCGAGTTTCGTTGCTCCGACCTTCCACTCGATCAAGAAGATCACGTCGCCGGCGACGATCAGTGTGTCGACGCGGCGACTGCGTCGCGGCACCTCAAACTCAAGGAAGAAGTGCCACCCAGCCGAGCCGGGCTCTCGGTCGACGAGGTCAACGGCCGCACGCTGCAGGATCGCGACCGACTCAGTCCATGACGACATCGACTCGGGGTTGGGCGAGAGACGACGATCAGCGGCAGAACCTGCCAACTGCTGAGCCAAGACTGCTGGCTCGCTCGCCACCAGTTCCGCCAAGGAGCCATTCGCCCACGCCCGCATCGACGGACCCTAGAGGTCCGAAGAGCGCGGGTCCAGCAGAAGACGGGCTAGCGCGCGTTGATATCGGTCGGCTCGATGAGCGTGACATTCAACTCGCGAAGCACACCTCCGACTCGAGAGCGTCCTCGGCCTCGACGTCCCAGACGTGTGCGTTCCACGCCTCCTCCTCACTGGCCGCCTCGACCACGTACGTCTCCACGATCTGGTTCATGAACTTCACTCGATACAGGGGCATTCTGGGCTCCTTTCGCGCCAAGTGTGTGTTCGGACAGTACATCCGTTCTGGCATCGTCCATCCCCAACAGCGGCACACACACGACGCAGCAGGGGGTGCGACAACCATGGCTCTGACTCTCGCCGAGGGCGCCAAGCTCTCCAACGATGTCCTGCTCGAGGGCGTCATCGAGACCGCGATTGCGGACTCGCCTGTCCTCCAGCGGATGCCATTCATCGAGATCGTCGGGAACGGGCTGACCTACAACCGCGAGAACGTGCCGGCGACGGCGGGGTTCTACGCGGTGGGCGACACGTGGGACGAGGACACGCCCACCTTCACGCAGATCACCGCGACGCTGAAGATCCTGGGCGGTGACGCCGACGTCGACCACTACCTCGCGAGGACGCGGAGCAACGTGCAGGACCTGGAGGCAGCCGTCGTCGCGCTGAAGGCGAAGGCGGTGCAGCAGGCGTTCGACGACACCTTCATCAACGGCGACACCGGCGGGGATGCTGCCTCGTTCGATGGGATCGATGCGGCGTGCGCCGTGGGTCAGACGCTCTCCGTGGGCGAGGACGGCGGCCCGCTCACCCTCACGAGGCTCGACGAGCTGATCGACCTCGTGCGGGGCGGGAAGCCGGACCTGCTGCTGATGTCGCGACGGACGCGGCGCTCCCTCACCGCGCTCGGGCGCGCCGCCGGCAGCGGGGTCGTCGAGGCGGACCGCGACGCCCTCGGCCGGATGGTGCAGTACTACGACGGCATCCCGATCGGCGTGGACGACTTCATCGCGGACGACCAGACGGTGGGTGAGAGCGACGACTGCTCCACGGTCTACGCCGTGCAGTTCGGCGAGGGCGGCGTGGCCGGCCTCACCAGCCCCGGCGGCCTCACCGTGGAGCGCGTCGGCTCGCTGGAGACGAAGGACGCGAGCCGCATCCGCGTGAAGTGGTACGTCTCGCTCGCCGTGTTCAACGAACTCAAGCTCGCGAAGCTCACCGGCGTCCGCGCGGCGTAAGGGAGCACCGGAGAGCCCTCACCCCATCCCTCTCCCGAAACCGGGAGAGGGGGCCGGAACTTGGATGCAGCTCTGACCTCTGACCCCTCTCCCGTTTTTGGGAGAGGGATGGGGTGAGGGTCCCGCCTCCGAATCCGACCCACCACACCACACAGACCAGGGAGACCCATCATGCCCAACGTCCGCATTGACGAGAACGGCGTCCCGAAGGCCGCCGTCTTCGAGCAGTCCGTACCGACCGCACACCGCACCGGCGTCACCGCCGTCGACTCTGCCGACCCGGACGTCGAGGACGCCCTCGACGCGGCCGGGTTCGAGCACGTCGACTTCGACGTGGATGTCACGCTCGGCGGCACCGATCCGCTGGTGGAGGTCACGCCGCTCTACTACGGCGCGGCCGCCGACGCCTGGTTCCGCGGCGAGCCGGCGTTCTTCACCACGACCGGCCGCTACCGCCTCCGCGCCGACGCGAGGGGCGCGCGCGTCTTCCTCGCCGTGACCGCGCTCGAGGGCGACACGCCGACGCTCGACCTCGACGCGTGGGCGTCGCTCTCCTGACGAGAGCGCTCCCTGACCAGACTCGAGAAGGACTGACCGATGGACCTGGACACGATGCGGGCGCGCGTACGCACGGACCTCCGCGACCCCGGCGCTGAGCGCTGGGACGACGAGACGCTCGACCGCCACATCGAGCGTGCGCTCGCCGACCTCTCCCTCGCCGCACCGCGCGAGGCGGTCACCACGCTCGCGACGACCGAGGGCTCGCGCGACCTCGACCTAGCGTCGCTCGCGGGGCGGATCGCGGTCGACGCTGTCGAGTACCCCGTCGGGCAGTACCCGCCGGCGCTCGTCGCGTTCTCGATCTGGGGCGACACGCTCACCCTTGAGGTCGATGCTGCGCCGTCCGAGGGCGAGGACGTGCAGGTCCGCTACTCGGCCGCGCACGTCCTCGACGCTGAGGGCACGACCGTGCCGGACGCCCTCCACGACCTCGTCGCGACCGGCGCGGCCGCGTACGCGGCGATCGAGTGGGCCTCGTACGCCACCAACCGCATCAACGTCGGCGGTGACGACGTCTGGCGACGCTACCTCGCGTGGGGACAGGACCGCCTCGCGTCGTTCTCGCGCGCCCTCGCGAAGCACGGGCGTGAGCGCCGGCTGAAGTCGCGCCGGCTGTACGTCGCGACCGCCGCCGGCGCGGGACGACGTGGGTAGGGGCGGGTAGCGATGCTCAGCACCAGCCCCACGCTCATCGAGGCCGCGCGCTCCGACAGCGCCGCGCCATACGTCCGCGTCCGCCTCAGCGACCGCGACGCCGGGGTCCCCGCACTCCGGTTCGCCCGCTGGTACGAGGGCGCCGAGGTAGACGGCCCCGCTGGCGTCACCATCCCCGCCGATGGATCGCTGGTACGCGCGAAGATCGATCCGGGCACCAGCACGCTCTCCGTCCAGCGCGTCGCGACGCCCTCGGAGGCCTCGGACTACACCGGCTGGTCCTCCCTCGCGACCGCCGAGGCGACACCGGGCCTCGGGCTGCGTGCGGCGGGGACGCGCGTCCTCGTGGCGTACTACGACGGCACGGCGGTGCGCGTGCGCGAGAGCACAGACAGCGGTGCGACGTTCGGCAGCGCGACCGCGCTCGTCACGACCGGCGGCGTCACGGCCGTCGCCTGTGCGATCCGATTGGACGGCGCGGCACTCGCCGCCTGGGCAATCGGCGGCGTCGTGTACGCCGCGTCGAGGCCTGCCGGCGGCGCGTGGGCCTCGCCCGCCGCGTGGACGCACAGCCTCGCGAGCGTGAGCGGACTTGCCCTCACCGACGCCGAGGACTGGGCATTCCTCGTGAGCGGCGAAGACGACGACGGCGCGCCGGGCTGCTGGAGCGCGCGCCTCGGCTCGGGCGTCGGCGGCCCGCCCGGCGTGTGGAGCACGCTCGCGCCGGTCCTCGTCGCGTCGCCCGGCCTCGACGTCTCCTACCGCGCGACGGGTGTCGCCGCGGCGGGCGCGCCTCGCGCGGTGCTCGTCGAGTCGTACGCCGGCACCGGCGCGTTCGACCGGACGATGCTCGCGACCGGCCTCGCGGGCGGAGCGTTCGAGGACGGCGAGTGGCGCGAGCCTGAGCCGTTCGAACACGCCTCGCCATGGGGCCTCGCTGCCGCCGCGCGCGGCGCTCACGCGTACTTCGCGTCGCCCTCGGGCGTCTGGCACGCCGAGGTCGGCGGCTCGCCCGTGGACGTCACGGCGTCGGTCATCGCCGCGCGGTACGAGGCGAGCGACCGCATCGAGCGTCTCCGCCTCACGCTGAACGCAGCATTACTCGACACACCGCCGCGCGTGGGCACCGAGGTCGAGTTCGTGCCGGGCTACCTCACGGACGCGGGGTCCGAGTTCGCCGCGGGCCGGATCCTCTGGGTCACCGCCGTCGAGCAACGGCGCGGCGAGGTGCGCGTCACCGCGGAGGGCGTGCTCGGAAGGCTCGCGCGCTGGCAGTCGCCTCGCCAGGTGGCATGGGCCGCCGGCAACGCGACCGTGGCGCAGATCGCACGCGGCATCGCGCGCACCTGCGGCATCCGCGCGATCACCGGCAGCGCGAGCCTCGACGCCACGACACTCACGCCGGGCTTCGTCGTGCGCGCGGGCGAGTCCGCCCTCGCGGCCACCGCGCGCCTCCTCGAGCGCGTCCCGGACGCGGCCTTCGGGCGAGGCGTCGACCTCCGCATCGTCGAACGCGATCCGGACGAGGCGGCGACCTACGCCTACGGCGTGACGCACACGCTCCGTGCGCTCGAACTCAGCGAAGGGCAGCGCCCGCCCGGCTGGGCCCGCGTCCTCGGGTCGGGCGCGGTCGGCGAGGCCGTCTCCGACTCGGGCGGCGGCATCGCTATCGTCGTGGACGCCACCGTCACCGCCGAGGATGTCGCGAGCGCGCGCGCCGAGGCCGTCCTCCGTCGCGCCGCGCTCGCTCAGGAGCTCGGGACGCTGGAGGCGGCCCCGCACCCGGGCCATGAACCTGGCGACGTGATTGAGGTCACGGACGCCACGCTCGGCCTCGAAGCGCGCGCATTTCGCGTGACCTCTGTCGACTACGAATACACACGACAGCCGCGCGGGACATACGCGATGCGGCTGGGTCTGGGGAACGTCTGATGCTCGGCGTCGAACCTGCCACGCTCATCGCGTTCGACGGCTCGGGGTACACCGCGACGGTGCGGTACGCCTCGTCGCTCGCGAACGCCGTCGGCGGCGTCCCCGTCTCGCGAGGCATCGACGCCGCGGAGCTCGTCCCGGGCCGCCGGCTGGCGATCGCGGTCTTCGACGGCGGCCCGGCCGATGCGATGGTCCTTGGTGTCTGGTAGCCACCGCCGCAGTCACGCGAGTGACGGCGCGCAGTCGTCGCCGGTCGTCCTCATCGCATGATTCCGCCGGTGGAAGCGCGACGATCAGCGCCCCGGCGTCCGCGCCGGGCATCCCGGACCAGCGCCCGCGATCTCTCGACCTCGAACGGACGTTCTGCTAACGTGCGCGCATGGCAGACAAGCCGGAGCGCGAAGGCCCGCTGGCCCCGACGGCCACCGAGGAAGACCTCGGCGAGTCCTCCCTGCGCCCGCGCCGCCTCGAACAGTACTTCGGGCAGGAGCGCATCAAGGACAGCCTGCGCATCCAGATCGAGGCGGCGAAGCAGCGCGAAGAGCCGCTCGACCACGTGCTGTTCCACGGCCCGCCCGGCCTCGGCAAGACGACGCTCGCGATGATCGTCGCGGCGGAGATGGGCGTCTCCATTCGCATCACCAGCGGCCCCGCCCTCGAACGCGCCGGCGACCTCGCCGCGCTGCTCACCAGCCTCCAGCCGGGCGACGTGCTGTTCATCGACGAGATCCATCGCCTCTCCCTCGCCGTGGAGGAAGTCCTGTACCCGGCGATGGAGGACTTCAGCGTGGACATCATCCTGGGCAAGGGCCCAAAGGCGCGCGACGTCCGCCTGAAGCTCAACCGCTTCACGCTCGTCGGCGCGACGACGCGGTTCGCGATGGTGTCCCAGCCGCTGCGCGACCGCTTCGGCGCAGCCTATCGCATGGACTTCTACGACGAGGACGCCCTCCAGCAGATCGTCGGGCGCTCCGCGAAGGTCCTCGGCTGCCGCATCCAGCCGGACGGCGTCCTCGAGATCGCGCGCCGTTCGAGGGGTACCGCGCGCGTCGCGAACCGCCTCCTGCGCCGCGTCCGGGACTACGCGGAGGTGCGCGCGGACGGCATCATCACCGCCCCGGTCGCGAACGAGGCGCTCGAGCAACTCCAGATCGACTCGCTCGGCCTCGACCAGATGGACCGCGAGCTGCTCCGCATCATGGCC
>CAYPYF010000071.1:0-13477 GCA_964414675.1 uncultured Dehalococcoidaceae bacterium | reverse complement strand
TGTAGGTCGAGTTCGCGTCGGCGTTGCCGACGTCGATGCTCGCGACGGACACGGTCGCGCCGTTCGCCGTCGAGGTGACGGTGTCGGCGGTCGCGGTCGCGTCGTCGTGCGTCACGGCCAGCGAGCCGTTCAGCAGGTTGAGGCCGTTGAAGCGGGTGCGCTGGGCGATGTTGTCGATCTCAGAGCGCAGCGCCACCATCTCCTCGCCGATCGCAGTGCGGTCGGAAGACGAGAGCGTCGAGTTGCCGGCCTGCACCGACAGCTCGCGGACGCGCTGGAGGATCGAGTGCACCTCGTCCAGCGCGCCTTCAGCAGTCTGGAGCATCGAGACGCCGTCGAGGGCGTTCCGCTGGCCCTGCTGCATGCCGCGGACCTGCGCCCGCATCTTCTCGCTGATCGCGAGGCCGGCGGCGTCGTCCGCCGCGCGGTTGATGCGCAGGCCGCTGGAAAGCTTCTCCAGCGTCTTGCTCATCTTCGAGCTGGTCATCCCGAGGTTGCGCTGAGCGTTCAGCGCCGCCACGTTCGTGTTGATGATCACTGCCATGAGTTACTCGGCCTCCTTAGCCGGTGGCGTCCGGCATCCTTGCCGGACTGTGATGGGTGCCTCGTCGGTGCGCGTCCGGGCCCTGGTCCGGCACTGAGGTGGCACGTGGGAATCATCGGTTCGTCAGGCTTCGGTCTTATTCGGGTGTTCCCTGATCCCCACTCCTGACCGGCGACGACTGCGATTCGGGTTTCCCCGCACGCTGCGTCGTGGTCACCCTCAACCACCGCCCGAGGCGCCCGTACCTCGCGCGGTGCGGGCACGCAGAAGCCCCCGCCGGTCTCCCGGCGGGGGCTTCGCACTCCTCGTCCCGATGGGCGAGGGCTATTCGATCCGTCCTCGACAACTAGCCGATGAGCGACAGCACCGACTGCGGGGCGGCGTTCGCCTGGGCGAGCACCGACACACCGGCCTGCTGCATGATCTGGCTGGTCATCATCTGCGACGACACGGACGCGATGTCCGCGTCGCGGATGCGGGACTCGGACGCCGACAGGTTCTCCACCGAGACGCCGAGCGAGTTGATCGCCGTCTCCAGCTGGTTCTGGCGGGCGCCGAGCACGGCGCGGAACGTCGAGACCTGCCCGATCGCCGTGTCGATCGAGGCGAGCAGCGTGTCCGCGTCGGCAGTCGTCGCCACCGCGGAGTTGTCCGCGATGAGGGTCGACAGCTTGGACGCGTTGCCGAGGGCGCTCGACCGCATGTCGCTGAACGACAGCGTGATGTCGTCACCGACCTCGGAGCCCACCCGGAACGAAGCCGAGGAGGTACCGGTGGTCACGACGGTCGTGCCGTCGAAGCTGCCGGCGATACCGGCACCCGTCACGTTGCCGGCGTTGGCGTCGTGCGAGAGGTTCAGCGTGACGCCGAGCTCCTCGAACGTGATCGCCTGGTTGCCGTTGGCGCCCATGTCCTGGACCGTGAAGGTCTCGGACCGGGTGAAGCCACTCGCCGTCACCGAGGCGGTCAGCACCGCACCGGCGTTCGACAGCGTGTAGGTCGAGTTCGCGTCGGCGTTGCCGACGTCGATGCTCGCGACGGACACGGTCGCGCCGTTCGCCGTCGAGGTGACGGTGTCGGCGGTCGCGGTCGCGTCGTCGTGCGTCACGGCCAGCGAGCCGTTCAGCAGGTTGAGGCCGTTGAAGCGGGTGCGCTGGGCGATGTTGTCGATCTCAGAGCGCAGCGCCACCATCTCCTCGCCGATCGCAGTGCGGTCGGAAGACGAGAGGGTCGAGTTGCCGGCCTGGACCGACAGCTCACGGACGCGCTGGAGGATCGTGTGGACCTCGCTCAGTGCGCCCTCGGCCGTCTGGAGCATGGAGACGCCGTCCTGGGCGTTCCGCTGGCCCTGCTGCATGCCCCGCACCTGCGAGCGCATCTTCTCGCTGATCGCGAGGCCGGCGGCGTCGTCCGCCGCGCGGTTGATACGCAGGCCCGAAGACAGCTTCTCCAGCGTCTTACCCATCGTGGCGCTCGTGTTGCTCAGGTTTCGCTGAGCGTTCAACGCGGCCACGTTCGTGTTGATGATCATTGCCATGGTGATTGGCCTCCTCAGCCGTGATTGACCCGACATCCCTGTCGGCATGGTCGAAGCGCCCAGCGGTCCGGATTCCGCCAGTTGCTCCCCGGAATCATCGGCACCGCCACCCGTCCCTTAAGGGGTAACCCTCACCCCCACAAGGAAACTCGCGTCCCACGACCCGCACCCGAGGGTTCCCCACGCGCCGAGGTAGGGTGAGCCCCGATCTTGAGGCCGTCGCTGCGACCGTAGCCTCGCCGCGTGAACACACCCGCCACCCCAGCGCTCGCCATCTGTGGCTGGACGCCCGACGCCGCCGAGGCCGTCGCCGCGCTCGTCGAAGGCGGTCGGTACCGGGCTGTCGCGATCGCGGACACCTCGGGCGCCGCGCTCGTGCGCGCGCGTCGAGACACCGGGCTCCCCTGCTTCCAGCAGATGCGCCAGTTCGTTGCGTCCGGCGACTACGACGCCGTCCTCATCGCGTCGCCCGCCGCAGCAGACCTTGTACCCCTCGCAGCGGCGCGCGGCGCGGACCTCCTCGTGCTGGCGTCCGCGTGCGACGCCGACACGCTCGAGACAGCCGCCGAGGCCGCGCGGGCCCATGGCGTGCGCCTCACACTGCTTCGCCCCGAAGCCCATGACCCCGGGCTGAGCGACCTCGCCCGGCTCCTCGCCTCGTCCCCGGACTGGCAGCCGTCGTACCTCGACATCACCGTCGAGGGCGCCACGGAGGTCGAGCGCCTGCTCGGCGCCGCCGTCGCGCACGCGATCCGCATCGCCCCGGGCCGCCAGGGCCTCGTCGAGGCGGGGGCGTGGATCCCCCGAGAGGGCGCCGCCGCTCGTGTCGTCGACGCGACCATCACGACAGGGGAGGCCAGCATCAGCCTGCGCCTCCGGCACGCTCCGGAGGCGTTCGTCCGCATCGTGGGCGACGCACCCGCAGGCGCGTTCGAACTCCGCCTCACCGATGACGAGGCCACGTTCACCTACACCACCACGGCCGGCGACCACGTGCGGCACCATCCCGAGTCGGTCGACCACTGGGCTGTCGAGGCAGCCCGTGCCGCCTCGGCCGACGACGCCACGATGGCGCGAGCGCAGGCCGCCCTCCTCGGCGCGGTGACGAGATCGATCCTCACCGGTGACGTGCAGGCGACCGACTGTTGCGAGCGCCCGGAGCTCCGCCTGATCACCGGTCGTGGCACCGGCGAGACACCACGCGGGAACCTTCGGCTCATCGTCAGCCACGCCTGACCCCGAGGCCTGCATCCCGAGTGGTAACGTCCCCCGACGACGAAGGGGGACGACATGCCGCTCACGACCGACGACCGCCTCGCGATCCAGGACCTCATCGCTCGCTACAACCACGCCATCGACGGCGGTGACCCGGAGGGCTGGGCAGCCACGTTCGCCCCGGACGGCACCTTCGAGTCCCGCGGCGAGGTGCACGCCGGCACGGACGCCCTCGTCGCGTTCGCCCGCGGCTTCCAGGAGCGCCTGCCGGGCGCGCACCACTGGAACAACAACCTCCTCATCGACGGCGACGGAGACCAGGCCACGACGCGCTGCTACCTGATGCTCTGGCGCGAGGGCGCTCCGGTCTCCGAGGGCATGTACGTCGACACGCTGAAGCGCATCGACGGCCAGTGGCGCTTCACCTCCCGGAAGGTCGTCCGCCCCGAGTGACCGTCAAGGTCGAGGCGGTCGACGCTGACGCCGAGCCGCGCGACCGCGGCGCCGTCCTCATCACGGGCGCGTCCACCGGCATCGGCCGGGCGTGCGCGCTCCACCTCGACCGCCTCGGCTTCCGCGTCCTGGCCGGTGTCCGCCAGCCCGAGGATGGCGACGCCCTCCGCGCCGAAGCCTCAGAGCGTCTCGCCCCCGTCATGATCGACATCACGGACGCTGGCTCGATCGCCGAGGCGACCCGTCGCGTCGACGCGCTCGCGCCCGAGGGGCTCGTCGCGCTCGTGAACAATGCGGGCATCGCACTGACCGGCCCGCTCGAGTTCATCGAGGTCGAACGCGTGCGACGCCAGTTCGAGGTCAACGTGTTCGGCCATCTCGCCGTCACCCAGGCGATGGTCCCCGCGCTCCGGAGGGCAACTGGCCGCATCGTGAACATGTCGTCCATGGCCGGATGGGTGAGCGCGCCCTACTACGGCCCCTACACCGCCTCGAAGCACGCGCTCCGCGCACTGACCGAGGCGCTCCGCCTCGAACTCGCGCCGTGGGACATCGCCGTCGTGCTCGTCGAACCCGGCGCCATCGACACACCGATCTGGGCGAAGGGCCTCGCCCTCGCCCGCGAGACCGTGGACGCACTGCCCGAGGACGGACGCCAGCGCTACGCCGGACAGATCGAGTCCGCACTCGACTCCATCGAGAGCCAGGGACGCCGAGGGATCCCGCCCGAACGCGTCGCCGAGGCGGTCGCGAGCGCCCTCCGCGCCCGGCGTCCGAAGGCGCGCTACGTCGTGGGCCGCGACGCCCGCCTCGCGATCGTCGCGAAGCGCCTCCTCCCGGACCGCGTCATGGACGCCATCCTGCGGCGTCAGATGGGCCTCCCAGGGCGCGGCGAGGTCCGGGACCGCCCTTAGCCCTCGCTTCACACTTCGCTCGCAGCATCTAAGCGGCACCGGTCGTACGCTGGGGATTCGCTGGCGGCGGGGTAGTTCCGGGCGGACACCCACAGTGGATTTCTCAGACAACAAGCGCGTCCAACTCACCATCTGGGGCGTCATCGGCGTCGTGGCGCTCGTCGCCGTCGTCTTGATCGCCACCGCCAACTCGTCGAACAACGGCTTCCGCTTCCTCGGCGTCGGCCAGGCCGACGACAGCAACGCCCCTGACACCGTGACCGTAGGCCGCCAGATCGAGCTCACCGACGAGGGCGAGCCGGACACCGCCGACTCCGTCGAGGACTTCGCGAGCGAGTACGGCGACCCGCCGAACACGGACTTCGCCCGCCTCCGCATCCCCGCGATCAACGTCAACGCGCCTGTGGGACGCTGGATCGTGGACGCCTCGGTCATGCCGGAGCCGTACGGCCCGGTCGATGTTGCCTACTACGACCTCAGCGCCTGGGGCGGCCTCGGTGGATTCCCCGGCGATGGCGGCAACGCCGTCTTCGGCGCGCACGTGGACCTGAACCGCTACGTGAACTACGCAGACCACAACTACCGTGGCCCCGCCGTCTTCTGGGGCCTGGACCAGCTCGGCGCCGGCAGCATCATCGAGGTCGACTACGCCGGCCAGACCCTCACCTACGCCGTCGTCTGGGCCGAACAGGTCCCCGCCAGCGGCCCCGTGGACTGGCGCCAGTACTTCACCTCAGACGTCCCCGTCGACTCGATCACCCTCTACACCTGCGGCGGCGAATTCGACGGCTCGACCGCCTCCTACACCCACCGCCTCGTCGTCCGCGCCGAGCGCGTGTCGTAGGGGACGAGACGAGCTACCCACACCGAACGGGCCGCCCCTTCCGAGGCGGCCCGTTCGCATTCCTGCGCTCGTCGTGACTTACGAGTAGTGGTCCGTGATGTAGTGGTCGGCGCGGATCGCGGCGGTGGCGCCGTCACCCGCCGAGGAGACCACCTGCCGGGCGGCGTCGGCGCGGACGTCGCCGGCGACGAACAGGCCGGGGACCTTCGTCTCCATCCACGGGTTCACGATGGCGTGACCACCCGCGTCGAGTTCGACCTTGCCCTGGAGCAGGTTCGAGTTCGGCGTCTGGCCGATGAAGATGAACAGCGCCTTCACCGGCAGTTCGCTCCGCTCGCCCGTCTTCACGTTGCGGACGACGAGCTTCTCCACCTCTCCGGTCACGGCTGACCCGCCGTGGACTTCCTCCACCACCGTGTCCCACATGAACTCGAGGTTCTCCGAGTTCCGCGCGCGCTCCTGGAGGACGGCCTGCGCCCGCAGCTCGTCGCGGCGGTGGATGAGCGTGACCTTCGAGGCGTACCGCGTCGTGAAGATCGCCTCCTCCACGGCGGCGTCGCCGCCGCCGACGACGGCGACGTCCATGCCCTTGAAGAACGCCGCGTCACACGTCGCGCAGTAGGAGACGCCCTTCCCGGTCAACTCGACCTCGCCCGGGATGCCGAGCTTGTTCGGGTCTGCGCCCGCCGTGACGATGACGGCCTTCGCGACGAAGTCGCCCGAACCCTCGGTCACGAGGTGGAAGCGGCCGTCCTCGGCCTGCTCGAGCGAGGAGACCATCGCGTAGACCGTCTCCATACCGTGGTGCTCGGACTGATGGTGGAACGCCATCGCCAGTTCGAACCCACCGACGCCCTCCGGGAAGCCCGGGTAGTTCTCCACGCGGTCGCTCGTCGCGATCTGTCCACCCAGCACGCCGCCCTCGAACAGCACGGTCGAGCGCAGCGCGCGCGCCGCGTACAGCCCGGCGGCCATGCCGGCGGGACCACCGCCGATGATGGCGATGTCGATCTCGCGCGGCTGGTTCGTGGTCATGACGTACTCCATCAGATTGGTTCAGCGGCCGGGACGGGCAGGCTCACGGACAAGTGTCGTGCACGTTCCGGACACGTTCGAGGGCAATCCCCTCGCATGCCGAAGCGCACGAGTCTCGGATTGCCCTCGAAAGTCAGTCGGATGCCCGGCGGTCGGAGGCGGAGGGGCTGCCCCGACCGTCGGGCTCGTTCAGCGACTAGGCGAGTGCGGCGTCCAGGTGCTTGGCCAGCTCGCTCTTCGGGCGGAAGCCCACGACCTGGTCCTTGAGCTCGCCGCCCTTGAAGACCAGCAGCGTCGGGATCGAGCGGATGCCGAACTTGCTGGCGATCTGGGGGTTGTCGTCCGTGTTCAACTTCACGAACTTCACCTTGCCGTCGTACTCGTTCGAGAGTTCCTCGACGACCGGGGCAACCATGCGGCAGGGCCCGCACCACGGCGCCCAGAAGTCGACGAGCACGGGCACGTCGCTCTGCAGGACGTCGCTGTCGAAGGTCGCGTCGGAGGTGTCAGTCGGGTGGGCCATGATGGTCCTTTCGTCATTCGGGTGTGCCATCGGATGGTAGCGGCTGGATGACCGCGGGGAGGTCAACCGTGCCCGGATGTCGCGAGCATCACACTCGCATTGGCATCCATTGACATCGCTTCCGTCCGATGACAGTATTGTACATACCCGGTGGGGGTATGTCAACGCCCCCACACTCGCCGCCTCAACCCGCACCCACGAGGGCTACACTGGCGGCAAGACTGACGATGGCCTCATTGATGGGCCGTCCTCAGCGCCTCGGAGGATTCGATGGAACCCACGACACCCGCAGTGCAGGAGCCCACGACCGACCAGCTCCAGACGCGCCTCCGTCGCATCGAGGGTCAGGTCCGCGGCATCGCCCGGATGCTGGAGGAAGGCCGCACCTGCGAGGACGTCGTCACGCAGCTGATGGCGATCCGCTCCTCGATCGACACCGTCGGCGCAGCCGTCCTCGACCAGCACCTCGGCAACTGCATCGAGCCGGAGTCGGACCCCACCCAGCAGGTGATCGCGCTCCGCCAGGCGATGAAGCTCTGGTGGCGCTTCGCCCCGGCCGCCGGCGCGGTCGGCGCTGACCCCACCACGGAGGGCGCCTCGTCACCGCTCCCGCTCTCCTAGCCTCGTGCCGCTCGAGTTCGTCATCACCTCGCTGATCGTCTGCGCGATCCCCGGCATCGGCGTCATCTACACGATCTCGCACGCGCTGGCGGGCGGCTTTTGCCGAGGGATCCTGGCCGCGATCGGCTGCACGCTCGGCGTCGCCCCGCACGTCCTCGCGGCCGTCCTCGGGCTCTCCGGGCTCATGCAGACCGGCGCGACCGCATTCGAGGTGGTGCGGTGGGCCGGCGTCGCCTACCTCGTGTTCATCGGCGTCTCGATGCTCCGCTCCGGCGTGATACACCTCGACGCGTCCGAGGCGACGACTGTGGCGCGGTCCGGCCGCTCGATCGTCGGGAGGGCGATCCCGCTGAACCTGCTCAACCCCAAGCTCACGATCTTCTTCTTCGCGTTCCTCCAGCAGTTCGTCGCTCCAAATGCCGGCATCCTGGACCCACACCTCGCCGTGCTCGGCGGCGCGTTCATGCTGATGACGTTCGTCGTCTTCGCCGCCTACGCGTGGTCGGCGGCAGCGGCACGCGCGTTCATCCTCGGCGCACCGCGGGTCCGCCTCTGGATCCAGCGCGCCATGGGGACCATCGTCGTGGGGTTCGCCGCGAGACTCGCGACCGAACGCTAGCCGGCATCCGCACTGCCCGAGGGCGCACCCGGCGTGCCCTCGAGCGCATTCTTCAACGCACCGAGCATGCCGCCTCGGCCAGCCTGGTACGCGGACCGCAGCGCGCCCGCGACTCCGGCACCGTCGCTCCGACCGTGGCCGATGAACACGCCACCTTCGACCCCCAGCAGCGGCACCGCGCCGAATGCGCGGTAGTCCAGGCGGTCGCGCACGCCTCGCAGCGAGGGCAGCAGCAACGCGCCGCCGACCTTCCCGCGCACGGACGAGCGGGCCACGGAGCGCACCTGGTCGAACACCACGCCCACGATGCCCTCGGCGAGTTTGATCGAGACGTTGCCGGTGAACCCGTCCGTCACGATCACGTCCGTGCTGCCCGCCAGCAACTCGCGGCTCTCGATGTTGCCCTGGAAGTTCAGGCCCGCGTCCGCCGCCATCAGCGCGTGCGCCTCCGTCACGAGTACCGAGCCCTTCGAGGACTCCTCGCCGATCGAGAGCAGCGACACGCGGGGCGACGCGACGTGGTGCACCGCGCGCATGTACGCGGACCCCATGCGCGCGAACTGCACGATGTGGCTCGGTCGCGCGTCGGCGTTCGCGCCCACGTCGAGGAACATCACCGGCCGGTCCCTGACCGTCGGCAGCACGGCGGCGAGCGCGGGACGCTCCACGTCCTTGATCCGCCCGAGCACCACGAGCGCTGTCGCCATCGCCGCGCCCGTGTTGCCCATCGTGACCAGCGAGGCGGCCTCGCCGTCTCGGACGAGTTCCGCGCCAACGTAGAGCGACGTCTCGCGCTGGCGACGCACCTCGCGCGCCGCCTTGTCGCCCATCCCCACGATGTCCGGCGCGTGCACGATCCGTACGCCGTGAGGCGTACCGCCGCGCGACTTCAACTCGCGTCCGAGGATCTCCGCGTCCCCCACGAGGACCAGCGGGATGCCCTCACCGGCCGCGATGATCGCGCCGTCGAGGACCGCGCCGGGCGCATCGTCGCCGCCCATCGCGTCGAGGGCGATCACGTCCGTCATGGCTGCTCGACCTCGATCGGGTCGTCGCCGTAGACGTAGCCGACCTCGTCGTCCTCGCGCTGGAGGATCACGATCAGGCGCTCCGCGCCGTCGAAGTACGGACCGAACTCGTAGTCCCCGAACCGCGCCGCCACCCGCAGCCCCGCGAGCCGCGCGCCGAGCTCGATCTCGGGCGAGGTGAAGGTGCGCAACGGAAACACCGAGGTCACCCGCCGCAGCGCACCCTCGGCGTCCGCGATGTCGTAGTGCCAGGTGACGTCCTTCGTCCCCTCGGAGGGGATCGCGTCCACCGAGACGAGCTTCGTCACGCGGCCGTCGCGCCACGGCTTCGTCCAGTGCTGGATCAGCGGCTGCGGCGAGGGGTCGAAGTCGTCCGGCACGGGCGACTCCACGTCGATCACGGCGACACCGCCCTCGGCGAGGTGGCGCGCCATCGTGGTCAGCGCCGCAACGAAGTCCGAGGGCGTCTCCATGTGCTGCAGCGTCCCCAGCGGCGCGATCACCAGGTCGAACTTCCCGCGCAGCTTCACCTCGCGGATGTCGCCCTCGACGAACGTCATCGCGAGGTCGCCGAGCCGTCCCCGCGCGATCTCGAGCATCCCCGCGGACACGTCGACGCCTGTGACCTTCGCCCCGGCCTCGGCGAGTGGAGCCGCGATCCGCCCGGTACCGACGCCCAGCTCCAGTACGCGCACGCCGTGCAGTTCCACAAGGCGCTCGTAGAACGCCGCGTCGTCATGAAACCCCTCGAAGTCGAGGTCGTAGAACTCGGCGATCTCGGCAAACGGGTCGCTCTCAGTCATGCGGCGATGCTATCTCGCCGGACGGTTACATGGCCTGACGCGCCACTGGATGCCAACCGTCACTTGACCGGTTACGGAGTCGTACGCAGCATCGACCCATGCCGCTCCGTAAAGCCACTGGCGTGGAACTCCGTCGCACCGGCCTCGGCATCTTCGCGCGCACGGAGGTCGTCCTCGGCGGGCGTACCCTCGCGCGCCTCAACCGCCGCGAGCGTCGGGCGGTCGAGCACGCCCTCGCCGAGGTCGGCGCGGCCGCCGTTGCGGACGACCTCGGACGCACGCTCTGGCAGACGGCGGACGGCTACTACTGGGACGACGACGGACTCGACGCGGAGGCCGTCGCCCTCCTCGCGTGGGACCGCCTCCGGCGGCAGGACGCCCGCGTCGACCGCCTTCGCAAGATCCGCGCCTCCGAGGAAGCCGTCACCGGCGCCCGCCGGGAGCGCATCCCGGAGGAAGTCCGCCTCTTCGTCTGGACACGCGACGAGGGTCGCTGCGTCCGGTGCAGCGCGGAAGACGACCTGCAGTTCGACCACGTCATCCCGTTCGCCCGCGGTGGCGGCAACGCCCCCGAGAACATCCAGGTCCTCTGCGGCGCCTGTAACCGCGCGAAGGGTGATCAGATCGCCCGCTAGGCCGGGCCGAGCCCCCCTCGGCGGTAGTCCCGCGCGAGGGCGACCGGTATCGTGTGCAGTCAGCGGATGCAGCCCTGACGCGATGTCGAGTGCAAGGGATGCGGACGGGGATGTTCCGCCGATGACCGGCCATGACTGACGCCCTCCAGCGCAGCACCACCCGCACCGCGACCGGGTTCCGAGTCGCGCGAGCGGTCGACGTACGCGCCCTCGAGGCCCGCCTCTCCGACGACCGTGCTTACTCCGCGTACGCGCTCGGGCACCTGGAGCCGGAGTTGTTCGCGCTGACGGAGTTCTGGACCGCGGACGGCCCGGGCGGCTCGGCCACCGTCATGCACTCGCGCGCACTCGGCTACGTCACGGTGACCGTCGGCGCGCCGCAGGCCGTGCACGCGATCCTGCGTCTCCACCCTGGACATCGCGCCGGGTACCTCTCGACCGGTGCACCCGATCACGTCGAGGCAGTCGCGCGGACGCACGAGATGGCCGAGACGCTCACGATGGAGCGGATGTCCGTCACCGCCTTCGGCTTCGCCGATCCCGCCGGGGAGGTGCGCCGGCTGCGCGGAAGCGATGTGGCCCGCATCAACGCGCTCTACGCGATGGACGGTGGCCCGTCGAGGTATGGCGCCGAGACCGTCGAGCGCGCGATCTACTACGGCGCGATGGACGGCGATCGCCTCGTCGCCGTCGCCGGCACGCACATCGTCTCGCCCCACCAGTCGATCGCCGTCGTCGGCAACGTCTTCACACACCCGGCCTACCGAGGGCGCGGACTCGCGACGTCCGTGACCGGCGCCGTTACCCGCGAGCTCCTCGCGCGGGGCTGCTCTGAAGTCGCGCTGACGGTCGCGCCGGAGAACACGCCGGCGGTCGCCGCCTACACACGCCTCGGATATCGTCGAGGGAGCCCGGTCGTGGAGGCTCGCCTCCAGCGTCGGGACATCGGGATCGGCCCCTGGTGGCGCCGCCAGCGCGCGAGACGCCTCGGCCGTACCTACGGCCCCGAGATCGAATGGACCCGGGGCGGCGCGTCAGAGGAGATCAGATGACCACGCAGTTCGTCGGTGACATCGCGGACGCCGGCCTCGCCCGTGCGGGAGTCGCCCGCATCGAGTGGGCCGCCCGGGAGATGCCCGTGATCACGCAGATCCGGGAGCGCTTCGCCAGCGAGAAGCCGCTCAAGGGCATCCGCGTCGCCGCCTGCCTCCACGTCACCAGCGAAACCGCGAACCTCATGCTCGCACTGCGCGATGGTGGCGCGGACGTCCGCCTCACCGCCTCCAACCCGCTGTCCACCCAGGACGACGTCGCCGCGGCACTCGCCATCGAGTACGGCATCCCCACCTTTGCCATCAAGGGCGAGTCCAACGAGACCTACTACCAGCACATCCAGGAGGCGATCTCCAACCGCCCCCAGATGACCATGGACGACGGCGCGGACGTCGTCGCCGTGCTCCACAAGGAGCGCCGCGACCTCCTCGGCGACATCGTCGGCGGCACCGAGGAGACGACCACCGGCGTCATCCGCCTGAAGGCGCTCGCGAAGTCCGGCCAGCTTGAGTACCCGATCGTCGCGGTCAACGAGGCGAACACGAAGCACTTCTTCGACAACCGCTACGGCACCGGCCAGTCCACGCTGGACGGCGTCATCCGCGCCACCAACCTGCTGCTCGCCGGCAAGAACATGGTCGTCGCCGGCTATGGCTGGTGCGGCAAGGGCGTCGCGATGCGCGCCCGCGGCATGGGTGCCCAGGTGATCGTCACGGAGATCGACCCGCTGCGCGCACTGGAGGCTGTCATGGACGGCTTCCGCGTCATGCCGATCGCGGAGGCGGCCCCCATCGGCGACGTCTTCATCACCGTCACCGGTGACGTGAACGTCATCGACGTGGCGTCCTTCGAGACCATGAAGTCCGGCGCGATCATGGCGAACTCCGGCCACTTCGACGCCGAGATCAACCTGAAGGCGCTCGGCGGCATGGCCGAGTCGCGCGAGACCCTGAAGCCTTACGTCGAGGAGTACACCCTCGCGGACGGCCGTAAGCTCGTCGTCCTCGCGGAGGGCCGCCTCGTGAACCTCGGCGCCGCCGAGGGCCACCCGGCCTCCGTCATGGACATGTCCTTCGCCAACCAGGCGCTCTCCGCGGAGTTCATGGTGAACAACCACCAGAGCCTCGATAAGCGCGTCTACGACGTCCCGAAGGAGATCGACGACGAGATTGCCCGCCTCAAGCTCGCCGCGATGGGCGTCAACATCGATGTCCTCACCCCGGAGCAGGAGCACTACCTGAACTCCTGGGAGCTGGGCACGCACTAGGACGGCGACCGCCGGACACATCAGACCAGCCGCGAGCGCGCGACCGGAGGACCGATGACGACCTCGTTCATGAGCAGCCCGATGATGCGCTTCACCAGCGAATCCGTGACCGAAGGGCACCCGGACAAGCTCTGCGATCAGGTCTCGGACGCCGTCCTGGACGCGCTCCTCGCGCAGGACCCCACCTCGCGCGTGGCCTGCGAGACCGCCACGACGACGGGCACGGTCTGGGTCTTCGGTGAAGTCACCACCAACGGCTACGTGGAGATCGAGGACATCGTCCGCCAGACGATCCGCGAGATCGGCTACACGGACAGCGCCCACGGCTTCGACGCCGACACCTGCGGCGTGATCTCGTCGATCAAGGGCCAGTCCGCGGACATCGC
>CAYPYF010000070.1:0-13527 GCA_964414675.1 uncultured Dehalococcoidaceae bacterium | reverse complement strand
GTCGAGTTCCTCGACCGGGAAGTAGCCGAACTCGGCGAGGGTGGCGTACTGGACGGGGGTCGCGTGGCCTTTGCTCATGATGAAGCGGTCGCGCCCAGCCCAGGCCGGATCTTGCGGATTGTGCTTCAGGACACGGCCGTAGAGGACGGCGAGGATCTCGGTGGCGGACATCGATCCGCCGATGTGCCCCGACCTGGCGGTATATACCATGCGCACGATGTGCCGCCGGACGCGCGCAGTTAGCGCACCCAGATCAACTGCCGCATCGGTCACCATGGATCCCCCGGCCCTTCAGGGCGGAGTATAGGTAGCGATGCGTTGACGGTCGAACCCACCTGACAAATTCTGACAGACTCGGGCACGGCGACACCGCGTGGCGATCCCTACAACGCGCAGCTCGAGTAGCCGCACACCGGGCACACACTGCACCCCTCGCCAAAGACGAGCGGCCCGGCGCAGTGAGGGCAACGCGGACCGAGCGAGGACTCCCGCCGGAAGCGTCGCGTCGAGGAGCCCAGCCCGGGCGCCGACGAAACAGCGTCAGAAACAGAACCAGTGGTCGCGGGCATGTCTGCCTCCACAACTCCGAACGCGACAGAACATGCGTTCGCTATGGATGCAAGTTACGACAGAACACCCGTTCTAGTCAACGCGCGATGTCACGGCTCAGGACGCGGGCGCGAGGAGCCGAGCAAGCGCCGAGGCGTCTACCGCCGACGTGATCACGCTGGCCACACGCCCGCCCTCGAGCAGCGCGGCAGCCTCGGCGCCATCGGCCCGAGCGAGGATCCCGACAGCCGCGCGGTCACTCCGTGGCGCGCCGCCCAGCACGAGGACATCAAGGCCCTCCGGGGTCGGCATCGGAAGATCAGCGTCGCTCTCGGCGACGTGGCCGACGAAGTGGACGATGCCTCGCGCCCGCACCTCCCGTAGCGCCGCCTGCTGAGCGTCGTCCGGGAGTCCCGGCAGTACGAGGACATCGAGATAGCCCTCCGCCCCGGGCTCGGCGAGGCGAGCCGCGATCGCCTCAGCCTGCGGCCCGATCGCATCAGGCGTGGGAAGCACGTCGAGCGTCGCGATCAGTGTGAGACGGCCTCGGTCGACGCCGGCGGCACGGATGATCAGCGGCTCGACATCCTCGGCGGCGTCGCTCACGTCCCAGGCGAACACGGTCACGCCAGCGTCGATGGCGCCACGGATAACCGCCTCAGCCGCTTCGTCGCCGCCCTCGAGGGTGCTACGGACCTCAAGGCCGACCTCGGACACCATCTGCTCCGTATCGCCCAGCCGTCGATATCGCACGCCGCCTCCTTGAAGCACGATCCGTCTCGCTGCTCGCTCAACCGATCCCGCGGGTACGATGCCGCCCAGGAGGCGCGATGTCGACCCTGCTCCGGATCCTGCTGATCACCACCGCCATCATCATCGTCGGCCTCATCGTGCTGCGCCCTCGACGCTTCAAGAAACTCGGCGACAAGCTGCGGCTCGTCGGCTACCTCTACGTCCTGGCCATCCTGATCGGCGCGGTCATGCAGCTCGCTGGATGGCGCACGTGACGCGCGCAGCCGCGATCCCATGACGCAGCCCATCACACGGTCCGTAACACGACGCGTCCTGATCTGCCCCCAGGAGTTCAAGGGCACCCTGACCGCGACCCGCGCCGCCGAAGTGATCGCCGCGGCGGTCCGGGTCGCCCTCCCGGACGCCGAGGTCATCGAGCGCCCCATGGCCGACGGCGGCCCGGGGACCGCAGAGATCGTCGGCCGCGCACGCCACGCGACGACGCACACCGCGCGCGTCGTCGATGCGTACGGCGCACCGATCGAGGCGTCCTACGCCCTCCTCGAGGACGGAGCCACCGCGGTCATCGACAGTGCCGCCGCGGTGAGCCTCGCCGCCACCGCCCTCGAACATCGCGACCCGCTGCGTTCGACCAGCCGCGGCATCGGCATGCTGATCGAGGCGGCAGTCGCCGCCGGCGCGACGCGCATCGTCCTCGGCGTCGGCGGAACGGCCTCCTCGGACGGCGGCGCGGGACTCGCGAGGGCGCTAGGCCTCCGTCTGCTCGACGCCACCGGCCACGAACTCCCCGACGCCGCGGCGCACCTCGTACGGATCGCGAGCGTCGAGGACGGCGTGCCTGACGCACTTCGCTCGCTCGAGGTCCGCGTCGCCGTCGATGTCCGTAACCCACTGACCGGCCCGGAGGGGGCCGCAGCGATCTATGGCGCGCAGAAGGGCCTGCTTGACTGGCAGGCGCCCGCCCTCGACGCCGCGGTCCGTGCCTGGGCGCGTCGCGTCCGCATCGACCTCGGTCGCGAGATCGAGACCGTCGAGGGCAGCGGCGCGGGGGGCGGCATCCCGGGGGGCATCCTCGCCGCGCTTCCCCGCGCGACGATCGAGTCGGGGGCCGCGCTGGTTGCGGAGGCGATCGGGTTGCGTGAGGCGATCGCCGCCGCCGACCTCGTGATCACCGGCGAAGGCTCCCTCGACGGGCAGACGGCGTTCGGCAAGGCTGTCGGCCACGTCGCCTCGCTCGCGTCCGAGGCGGGGACGGCCTGCCTCGCGGTCGCGGGCGTCATCGAGGCACTCCCGCACGGGATCGAGGACGCCGAGCCGCTCGCTCGGACGGGCGACGAGATCGCGGCAGCGCTCGCCGATCCCGCACGCTTCCTCGCCGAGGCAACCGCGCGACTCATCCGACGGTGGAGCAACTCGATCGGATCGTGATCCGATCCGCGCGAACCTCCGATGCGCCTGTGTTTTCAGGCTTTCGCAACATCGAGCACCACCAAACCCCTCTGTTGAGGGATATTCTGCCCACGATCCCGCGAAAACCCTTGACAGCCATAGGGTTGAGGGGAAATGATGACGTGCATACACGGGTGAGCGGCGGATGCCGCCATCAGGAGGGTGGGAGACAGCATGACGAAGTCTGATCTGGTGGCCCTGGTCGCGACCCAGGCCGGCACGAGCGCTACCGACGCCGAGAAGGTCCTCAACGGCTTTCGCGACGTCGTCCAGGCGAAGCTGAAGGCAGGCGAGGACATCGCCTACCCGGGCCTCGGGAAGTTCAGCCGTGTGGAGCGCAAGGCGCGCACCGGCCGCAACCCGCAGACCGGCGAGGCGATCAAGGTGAAGGCGTCCAAGGCGCCGAAGTTCACCGCCGCTGCCGGCCTGAAGTCCGTCGTGAACGGCGCTGCCGCCGCTCCGAAGCTCGCCAAGGCGAAGTAGCGCCGGCCCTCGGGCCGACCTACCGGAACGGGCCGCCCCAGAGGGCGGCCTGTTCTGTGTCTTGAGCGATCAGACTTCAGTCGGCGGTCAGAACTCGAGGTGCGCGACCTCACCGCCGACGCCGAGGCGCTCCCGAACGAACGCGACTGCGGCGTCGGCGTCGAACTTCGTGCAGGTGTAGATCACGATCGAGAAGAACTTCGGCTTCGCCCAGAAGTAGGCCGAGATGCCGCTGTCGACCAGCGGCACGAAGGCGTCCCACCCCGAGTTCGCCTCGCGCCCCATCCCCGACGCCGGCGAGTAGACCGCCGGCTCGCCGTAGGTGCGGAGCCCGAGGTGCGCCGGGAGGTCGAGGAGCAACTGGTAGATGAACGGCTCGGCCACGTCCTCTGACCAGTAGCCCTCGATCAGCAGTCGCTGGCGGACGATCGCCGGCGCCATGTCGTAGTACGTCATCGCTCGCCCATCCGAGACGCGCCGAGGCGTCACTAACGGCTACTGCATCACCTGGTTGCCGGGGAGGTTCCGCGGCACGTCATCGTCCGCGTTCACCATGTGGCGCGCGAGCGGGCCGAGCCCGTTGAGGATCTCCGCGATCTCCGGCTCACCCACCCCGCCGGCACGGAGGGCCTCGGCCATATGCCGGAGCCACCGCCCCGCGCCACGCTGGTCGATCACGAACGCGAAGTGGCGCATCCGCAGCCGGGGGTGGCCGTACTTCGCTGAGTAGCGCCCCTCGCCGCCCAACCACTGCTCAAGGAACTCCGCCTGCTTGATGCGTCCCTCGGTCATGTCCTCAGGGAACAGCGGGCGCAGCACCGGGTCGGCCTCCACGCGGTCATAGAACTCGGCCACGACGCGCTCGATGACCTCGCGGCCGCCGACGCGCTCCCAGAGGTTCGCCTGGCGGGTAGCGGGCTGGCGCGGCGGGATTGGCGTCGACTGGGGCGTGGACTGCTCGTCGGGCATCACGCGTCCTTCTCCATCATGGACTCGTCGAGGACAACCTCGGGCGGTAGTGGGTCGAATCCGATGCACGAGGTCACGGGCAGCTGCGGGTACTTCGGGAACCGCCGGTCGTCGTCGTAGCGCCCACAGCGCAGGAAGACCGAGCCGCGACCGCTCTCGACGCGACGCGCCCAGGAGCATGCCGCGCAGAGACCGATCGAGGATTGAGTCACCCCTCCAGTGTAGGAACCCACCGGATACGGACACCCGCAGGGCCGGTCGTGTCCGAGCCCGACGTAAAACGCCGAGGGCCGCCGCCCTTATCCTCCACCGGCGGGGCGTGCCGCGTGATCGAGGAGGCCGGGTGCCACTCGCGCTGGAGTTTCCCGACGGCGAGTTGAATGCGGCGCTCTCGCTCGGCATCCCGAGTGACCGCGCGGTCCGCGTCTGGCTGCGTGCTCCGGATCACGAGGCCGTCGAGGTCACGCTGTCCACGGCGGCCGGGACCACCGCCACCACCGCACACCCCGATCCGCACCACGACTGGCTCGCGACCGTCGACGTGACCCTCGACACGCCACAGCCGGGCGTGGCGTTCACGGTCACGGCCCAGGGCATGACTCGCAGCGGTCATTTCGCTCCCGCGGAGGGGGAGCCCTCCGCGTTCGCGTTCGCCTTCGGCTCCTGTCACCAGCCGTTCGAACCCAACAGCGACCCCCGGCTGACCAAGCACGCGGGCGCCCGGATCTACGCACCGATGCTCGACCTGCTCCGTGCCGAGGACGCCCGCTTCCTCCTCCTGGTCGGCGACCAGGTGTACTCGGACGGGGTCGATGGTCAGAGCGTGCGGTCGTGGGCCCGAGCACACGAGGTGGGTGACGAGCCGGGCCTCCCCGAGCTGATCGAGGCCTACCGCCACCTCTACCGGGGCTACCTGAACGAGGCCGGGATGCGCGCGCTCCTGGACGCGTTCCCGGCGCGCATGATCTGGGATGACCATGACATCGCGGACTCGTGGGGGTCGCGCTTCATCGAGACGGACGAGGACCGCCTGATGTTCGAGGCCGCATCCCACACCTACCGCGAGTACCAGCGTGCGCTGGAGCCCGGATCAGCGTTCGTGGGGACCCCGCCGTATCACGGCGGCTTCCGCTATGGCGACACCGCGTTCTGGTCGCTCGACCTCCGTGGGGTCCGCTCGTGGGACGACGGACGAGTGCTCGGCCAGCGCCAGCTCCGAGACACGGAGGCATTCCTCGGGGAGTGCGGCGAGGACGGCATCAGCACGGTCTTCATCGTCGCCTCGATCCCCGTGATCCACTTCTCGCCCGCGATCGTGTCCGTCCTGCAATGGGTCCCCGGCGGCAAGGGTTCGGATGTCCGCGACCGCTGGGATGCCGCCCCGTTCCGCGAGGAACGCGATGCGCTCCTGGGCATCCTCGCTGCCTGGCAACAGGACGGGCCGCGACGCCAGGTGATCGTGCTCTCCGGGGACGTGCATGCCGGTGGCGCCTTCGAGGTCCGAGACCGGCCGACGGGTGGCCGTATCCAGCAGTGGACCAGCAGCTCGCTGTCCGCCCCCGGCGGACGAGTCCACGACGTGGTGAACCACCTCGGGAGCCGCCTCGTGAACCTCGGCGAGCGGCGATGCGAGGTGCGCCGCATCGGCGTCGATGCCCGCAACAACGTGGGGATGGTGCACATCCGCCCCGTCGCCGGTGGCGGGCACCACGTGACCTTTGACCTCCACGCACACGACGGCCACGGCGGACTGCATCGGAGCATCACCGCCACCAGCAGCCCCTGAGCCGGCCACCCCCGACGGAGGCTGCGGGATGTCACCGAACCTCACGACAGATGCCGGGGTTCGGGCAGTTTCGACGCGGCACGGCGGGCACGGTATCCTGACCTCGGCGGGTGGGGTCTGGAGCCGTGAGTTTGACGTTCGGACGCTTCATGCGCCGAGCAGCCTCCCCCCTCGCTGCGCTGCTAACGGTCATCACCATCCTCGCCCCGCTGGGGGCGACCGCTGTCGCGCAGACGCCACCGACCGAGGGCACGCGCGAGCAGATCATCGGCGCGCCCCTCGTCCCCGGGACCACCGCCCAGGTCCAGACCGACGGCGGATCGTGCCTCCGCCTCCGCGACGTCCCTTCGCTCGCCGGGAAGCAGGTCTCATGCGTCCCGGACGGCCACACCGTGCTCGTCCTCCCCGCGTCGACCGAGACGGACGGCTACCGCTGGCAACTGGTGGAATGGCGCGGGCAGAGCGGCTATGCCGCCGACGAGTTCCTCCGCACGTATAGCGGGCCGCCGATCAGTGGCTCATGCCAGGCAAGCGCAGTCGCACCCGGCATCGCCGGGGAGGTGCCCTCGAACGGCGGCCTCGGCCTCGTCGTGTGGGGCGGCGGCACCGTCGAGGGCCTCGCGACCTCCGCGCTGGTCAAGAACTGCCGGCTGACCGCGGTCTGGGCGTCGAAGCCGGACGGCGGCTTCGTCTCCTACAGCTTCTCCGTCCCGGCGTTCGTCAACGCCGAGTGGGAACGCAACATCTCCGACGTGCTCGGGGCAGGTACGCCGCTGCTGATCGTCTGCGACCCGCCCGGTGCGGCGCTCACCACCAGCACGCTGCCGCTGCCGAACGCCTCCGGTGCTGCGCCGATCCAGACCGGCTCTGCTCCGCCCCCGTCGTTCAACGCGCGGGCGGCCGTCGTCATCGACGAGGCGTCCGGCGCCGTGCTCTACGACTACAACGCCCACGACTCCGTCCCGATGGCGAGTCTCACCAAGATCGCCACCGCGATCCTCGCGCTGGAGGGCGCCCCGGTGGACTCGTGGGTGCCGATCAACACCGTGGACTACCGCCAGATGCCCGGGTCCAGCGTCATGGGTGTGGTCCCCGGCGACTGCTTCACCCTGCGCGACCTGCTCTACGGGCTCATGCTCCCCTCCGGGAATGACGCCGCCCTCGCGATCGCGCGGTACCAGGCCGGTTCGGACGAGGCGTTCGTGGTCCAGATGAACACGCTCATGCGCCGCCTGGGACTCTCGGACACGAACTTCACGGACCCACACGGCCTGGGGAGCGCGAACCACCGGTCATCCGCGTACGACATCGCGATGATGTCGCGTTACGCGATGACCCAGCTCTCGCTGTTCCGGACGATCGTGAAGACCCCGAGCTGGACCGCGTACGGCGACCGCGAGCTCTCCATGCGCAACGTGAACTCGTTCATCTCGCAGACGGACGGCGCGGACGGCGTCAAGACCGGGTTCACCGAGGAGGCCGGACGCACGCTCTCGGCGTCGGTGACGCGGAACGGCCATCGCGTCTACGCCGTCATCCTCAACGACAACAACCGGTACGCTACCGCCGGTGACCTGATCGACTGGGCGTTCGACAACTTCACGTGGCCCTAGACTTGCCGTAGCGCCGCACGAGGCGTCCGGCCACCGTCCCCGGCCGCCGCACCCACGGGAGCCACCCCTGAGGATCCCCGGCCGCCGCCGACAGACGACGCTCCGCGGGTGGGGACGCCTCTCGCCCACGTCCGCGCACGTCGAGCGGCCCGCCGACGAGGCTCGCGTCGTGAGCGCCCTCCAGGGCGACGGCACGGCGCGCGGGCTCGTCGCCCGAGGGCTGGGCCGGGCCTACGGCGATGCCGCGCAGATCGAGGGCGGCACGGTGGTGGATGCCACCGGCCTGCGCGCGATCGGCCCCGTCCACGTCTCCGGCGACCGCGCCACCGTCGATGTCGGCGCCGGCGTCTCCCTCGGCGACCTCTCCTGGCGGGTCGCTGCGCTGGGCTGGCTGCCGCCGGTGCTCCCGGGCACCCGGCACGTCACCGTCGGCGGCGCGATCGCAGCCGATGTCCACGGCAAGAACCATCAGCGCGACGGCGGCTTCGGCGCCACCGTGCGCTCGTTCAGTCTCGTCACCGCGGACGGCTCGATGCACCCCGTCACGCGTGAGGACGACCGCGCACTGTTCGAGGCCACCGTCGGCGGCATGGGCCTCACCGGGGTCATCGCCTCGGCGCGCCTCGAACTCGAACCGCTCCCGTCGGGCAGCGTGCGCGTGGAGTCGAGGCGCACCCGCGACCTCGATGCGACGATGGCGAGCCTGGCCGAGGGCGACCAGCACCACCGGTTCTCGGTCGCGTGGCTGGACCTCAGCAGCCCGCGGCGGCACGCCCGCGGGGTCGTGCAGCACGGAGACATCGCCGCGCCCCTCGACCTCGACGAGGGGCAATGGGAACCTCGATACGCACCGCGGCGAGGCCTCCCGACGCCGCCGCTCCCGGGACGCGGAGTCGTGCGCACGCCGCTCGTCCGGTCGTTCAACCTCGCGTACTGGCTGCGACCGCGACGCGGGGAGCGGTACGTACCGCTCGCCTCGTTCTTCCACCCGCTGGACGGACTTGCCGGCTGGCCCCGCCTCTACGGCGCCTCCGGCCTCCTCCAGTACCAGTGCGTGATCCCGGACGGGCGGGAGCGCACGCTCGCCGCCCTCGTCGAGGCGTTCACGCTCAGCCCGGTGACGCCCGCGCTCGCCGTCCTCAAGCGCCTCGGGCCACAGGGCGAGGGGATGCTCTCGTTCCCGCTGCAGGGGTGGACCCTCGCCGTGGACCTCCCCGCCCATGACGCCGAGGTCTACCTGATGCTGGACCGCATGGACCAGGTGGTCGCCGAGGCCGGCGGCCGCGTCTACCTCGCGAAGGATGCCCGCCTGAGGCCTGATGTGATGGGCGCGATGTACCCGAGGCTCGCGGAGTGGCGCGAGGTGAAGGCCCGCGTCGACCCGGAGTCGCGGTTCCGCTCGGATCTCGCCGAGCGCCTCGGGCTCGTCTCGCCGCGTGCGAGGACCTCGACCGGTGCGTGAGTGGATCGCCCTCGCGCGTCCGCGGCAATGGACGAAGAACCTCCTCCTCTATGCCGCCTTCCTCTTCACCGCCGGTGATGCCTGGGGCATCGGCGACGATATGGGCGAGGCCCGCACGTTGTTCCTCCGTGCCTCCCTCGGCTTCGCGGCGTTCTGCCTGCTCTCCTCCGCCGGCTACCTGCTGAACGACGCCCGCGACGCCGTCCGCGACCGCGCCCACCCGAGGAAGCGCGACCGCCCGGTCGCCGCCGGACGCATCTCGCCGGGGGCCGCGATGCGAGCCGGAGCGATGCTCGGCATCGCCGGCGTGGCGCTCAGCGGGCTCCTCGACATCTGGTTCGCCGCTGCGGCGGTCGGATACCTCCTGGCGGTGGCGGCGTACACCTACCGGCTGAAGGCCGTACCGGTGGTCGATGTGGCCGTCGTCGCCGGCCTGTTCGCGCTCCGCGCGGTCGCGGGCGCGTTCGCCATCGAGGTAGCGGCGTCACCGTGGATCGTCATCTGCACCTTCAGCGGCGCCGCATTCGTGGCAGCCGTGAAGCGGCAGCAGGAGGCGTGGCTCATGGGGAGCGACGCGGGCCTGCACCGAGAGTCGGTGGCCGCGTCCGCACGATGGCCCCGCACCCTCGCACTCCTCGCGGCGACGGCGACCGTCGTCGGCTACGCCCTGTATTCGCTGCTCGCGGAGAACGTGCCGGAGGACGGCCTGATGCTCGTCACGCTGCCGTTCGTCGTGCTCGCGCTGGCCCGCTACTGGCAGGTCGCACGGCGGCGCCCAGACCGCGACGCCGACGAGATCGCGTTCCGCGACCCGGCGGTCCTCGCCCTCGTGGTGTCGTTCGTGGTCGTCGCCGTGACCGTGCAGACCACCTGAGGCGCGTTAGTCGCCGGCGGGCTCCCGGAGGGGGCGACGGTCGGCCACCGTCCACAGGTGGCGGTCCTCCGAGGAACGTCGGGTGTGGATCACGGGCTTCCCGCCTTCCAGGCGTGGGCGCAGGTAGCCGTTCGTCTCCACGCGGTCGTCCCGGTCCAGCGGCTCGCCCTCCTCGTCGAGGATCGTCTCGACGGTCGTGCGCTCCCGGATCTCCCCGGCCCGCACGACGCCCTCGATCTCACGGAGCGCCGGGAGGTGGATGAAGACGCCGTCGACGCCACCGCCCCGCAGGCCAGCCGCCGAGAGCGCACCGATGGCGCCGTCACGCTTGTTGCCCAGCGCACGGAGCGAGACGTTCGCCTCGTTCGCAAAGGTCTGCGCCCAGTCCAGGCGCATCAGCTCCGTCTGTGCGCGCCGGCCGAACGCGAGGATGTGCGGCATGTCCGAGTGCCGCGACATGATCGCCACCCCGGGATCCGCGTCGCGCGCGGCGTGCTCCCGGACGAAGTCGACCACGTCGTCCTCGACATCAAGGATCGAGCGCGTCGACTGGATGGCGAGCGCGTAGCAGTAGTTGCCGTTGTCCACCGAGAGTTTCGGGGAGTCCCAGAGCTGGTGACGGGTCACCCCCTGGGCCTGCCCCCATTCGGCCGCCTCCACCGCCGCCGCGAGCGCCATCACCAGCGAACCGGTGCCCTCGCACCCCTCGCCGTCGGTGTTGTCGATGCCCACGATGAACTGCTCGGTGATCATGTGTCCTCCGGACTCCGCGCCCGGAGTCTACCCAGCCGCCCCGATGTGGTCAGTGGTGGTCAGTCGCGGTCAGCCGTATCCGAGCTCGTGGAGTCGGTCGTCGTCGATGCCGAAGTAGTGCGCGACCTCGTGGACCACCGTCTTCTGGATCTGCTCCAGCAGCTCGTCGTCATCGAAGTGTCGTTCATGAGGCCCCTGGAAGATGAGGATCCGGTCCGGCAGCACCATGTGGTAGTCCGCACGGTCGGTCAGAGGCACTCCCACGTAGAGCCCGAACAATTCCGAACCCGGTGACAACTCCGCCTCGCGCAGGTCCTCGTCGGTCGGCTCGTCACGGACGACGACCGCGACGTTGTCCAGGCGTGCCGTGAACGCGGGGGGTAGCCCCGCGAGGGCCTCGTCCACGATGCGCTCGAAGTCACGTTGGTCCATCGAGGCGCGGCTAGCGCGTCGGCGCCGTCCAGAGGGTGCGGTACCCCTCACCGGTGACGGCTCGGCGCATCTCGCGCTCCTCGGTCGCCTCGAGCTCGTCGACCACGCGGTCGAGTTCGGCGAGCGTCTCGAACGCATCGAGGTCGCCGAGGCGCGCGCGCGCTTCGTCGAGCGCGCCGAGGCGGCGCAGCGCCCCCACGCGCAGCGGCCAGCCGAGGACGTTCACGCGCTCCGGACGCGGGAAGAGGGGACGCACTTCCCGGATGGAGGTCATCCGCTCACGGATCGAGGACGCGGGCGGCAGCACGAACACGGCCGGCCCCTCCTCGGCGCTCGTCCGGAAGTCCATGAACAGCCGCTGGGGGATCGTGCTGAAGCGGAACACGAGGTGGTCGCGCTCGCGGATCGCGGCGCGGAGCGCCCGCTGGTCGACGTGATAGGAGTCGTCCACGCTTCCCAGTCTACCCCGTCCTCCCCGGCAATCCTCGGAGGAAGCGCCCCCGAGGGGAGTGCGAGGACGAGCGCGATATCGTGGACAAGTTCGTCAGCGGAGAACTGGCGAAACCGACCCACCCGCCGATGATTGGTGTATCTCAGGGTTTTCCCTCAGCGGGGAGACCCGATCGCGGCTATCGAGTCCAGTACCCAACACCAGCGGCGCTCAACATCACAGCGCCCAGCATCGCGCGAGTCACGAGCAGGACGGAGGTCCCTGAGAATGCTCAACACACTCATGGACCGCTTCCGGCCGGACCCGCTCCGCGCCCGTGTCGAGGCATCGATCCGGCGCGGCACCGGGCTCTCCCGCCGGGAGTGGCTGCTGGGCGCGGAGCCGCTGACCCCGCGCGCCCTCGACCGGCTCGTCGACGAGATCGCCGAGTGGTGTCGCGAGCGCATGTCCAGTTCGCGGCGGCCGTACGGCATCGACCAGATGGCGCTCGCGCTCGCGTGCGCGGAGCCGGGCGGCAGCCCGATCGCGTCCACCACGTTCGGGGTGTTCCGCCCCGTCGAGTTCTACACCGCAGACGGCGTCGCGGAACGCCTCGCGGAGTACGTGCGCGGCCTGCCCCTCGCAGAGCTGAACCAGCGCACCGGGCCGATCCGGTTCGCCGCGGCGCTGTTCTCGTGGGGCGATGTGGCGCGCGAGACCGTCTTCAACGACGAGGGCTAGGCAGCACGTCCGCGCCGGCGGCGGCCTCGGACAGCGTCTGCCGCGCCAGGACCTCGGCCAGGGTCTGCAGGTCGCCGCCCTCGGAGGCGATCGCCTCGAGGATCATGAGCCACTCGATCGTCTCGAGGGACTCCCCGCTCGTCGCGCGACCGATCCCGGCGACGCGGCGGGCGCGCGTGACGAGCCGGCGCGCACGCCCGTGCGGCACCACGGACGACATCGCAGCCATCAGGCTCTGCGTCGTCATCCCGCCGCCCAGGCCATCGCTCAGACCGCCGCTCAGGCCGTCGCCTGCGTCCATTCCCGCTTGCCTCCGTCCCACGATCTTCGGCACGGCCCCGCCCGTCACCCTCGGGAATCTCCCGATGTCCGAGGGGGGAGCGGCCGAGCGGTTTGCCGGTGGGCGCGCGTGACGACATCATCGACGGGTGACGACGCCACGACCGAGCCGCCTCTACCGCCTCGCCGGGCCGGGCGCGCTCCTCGCCCTCGTGCTGACGGCGCTCGTCGCGACCGGGTGCCGCGAGGAGAGCAACTCAGCCACGACCTTCACACCCCGCGACCGCCCCGTGGCCGGCGACCCGCGCCCGTTCCTCCTCGGCTTCTCGGATGTCCCCGCACAGCTCACGTCCGAGGCGTACATCCGCCAGTTCGACCTGGTCGCGAACTACGGCGAGGCGATCCTGCTCCAGCGTCCCTCCTCCTGGTCTGAGTTCCTGCCGGACGCGTCCGTCTCCCGGGCCCTCCGCGACGAGGTCATCGCGGCGCGCGAGGCGGCACGCGCCCGCAACCTCGCGATGGTGGTTGCGCTGGACCCGTTCGACGCCGCCAACCGCGGGCGCCTCGCGGGTCTCCCCGCGCAGTACGAGGGCCGCTCGTTCGCGGACCCGGACCTGCGCGACGCCTTCGTCGCCGAGGCGACCTTCATCGCCCGCAACATGCGGCCCGCCTACCTGTCGCTGGGCACCGAGGTGAACGCGACGTACGAGCGAAACCCGGACGGTTACTTCGCCTTCCTGGAGGCGTACCAGGAGGCGTACGCCGCCGTGAAGGAAGCGTCCCCGCAGACACAGGTCTTCGTCACCTTCCAGTACGAAGAGTTCCTCGGTGTCGTCCCCGAGCTGCCGCCGCACGCACCTCGCTGGGAGCTGCTCGACGACTTCGGCGACGCGATCGACCTGATCGGGATCACCTCGTACCCATCGTTCGCATACCCGACCGCGCGGAAGGTGC
>CAYPYF010000069.1:0-13573 GCA_964414675.1 uncultured Dehalococcoidaceae bacterium | reverse complement strand
CGAAGTGCAGCGCGACGCGATGCTTCCAGCGGTCGGGCACGCCCTCCGGGTAGGGCACGTTCCCCTCGAGGGCGACCGCGGCGGTGGCGGCTGCCTCGTAGCCGAGTCGATTGCCGACTACCCCGTTCGCGCCGTCCGCGCCGATGACGACGCGCGCCTGGACGCTCGTCCCACCCTTCGTCTCGACCGTGTAGCTCCGATCGGGGTTTCGCTCGACGGTGGTCACCGTCTCGCCATCGCGGAACTCGGCGCCTGCGGCCTGGGCGTGCTCCACGAGGAAGGCGTCCAGGCGGCGACGCTGCGTCATGAACGTGAGCGGCCGCTTCGAATCCCGGATGACCTCGCGGCCGTCACCGATCTTCAGGCGCGCTCCGGTGATGACGTCCTCGATCACCGGCTCGATGGAGAACGGCAGGAGGTTCGCGCAGCGGACGGTGACGCCGCCGCCGCAGGGCTTGTCCCGGGGGAACTTCGCGCGGTCCAGGAGCAGGACGCTCGCGCCCCTCGATGCAGCCTCGCGCGCCGTCGTCGAGCCGGCCGGGCCTGCTCCCACGACGACGACATCCACGGTGAGTTCGCTCACAGGTCGGAGGTCGCCAGCACGAACGCAGCGATGAAGCCGACCTGGATCGCGGCGCCGGTCAGGAACAGCGCGTATCCGGCGGTCCGGTCCCACGCATACAGCAGGATGCCGAGGGCGAGGTTCGCGAGCAGGAGGACTGAGGCGGTACGCGGGAGCTCAAGCACCGCGTCGCGGCCGACCAGCTCGACGAGCGGCGAGGAGTGACTCGGCGGGAAGTAGAGCTCAAATGTCTCGGGGAGGGTGTTGTAGCGGGCCGCGACGACGATCCAGACCAGTGCGCCGAGCAGGGCCGCGAGCAGCGCGAGCGTCATGCCGGTGGTGTCCGTCCAGAACCCCTGGAGCGTGGGGGCGGTGCGCTCCACGTGGTGCTGGACGACGGCGGTGGCGCCCAGGTCCTGCCTCAACTGGATCTCACGCGCGAAGTCCGCCGGATCCTGCACGGAGATCGCGTAGTTCTGTTCCGAGGTCATCACGTAGAGCACCTGGTCCGGCGACTGGTGCGTGGAATAGAACAGCACGTCCCCGATCCGCTCCACGGCAGCCTGGCCTACGTGGTAGCCCATCCACGACACCCCGCCGACGCGAGGCACCCCTACCGAGCTCCCCGGTACGAGGCGCTCGATGGCCTCGAGCGGGACGACCTGGCTCAGCACGCCCCAGTGGATCACGAGGCCGTTGCGGTCCAGCGCGTACCACATCGTCGCGAGGGCGTAGGACCAGTAGGCGAACAGCAGCGCCACCGCGAACGACAACGCGGCGCCGATGTAGGCGACGGAGGTGACGAGGTCGAAGGGGCGGTCCCACGCGAAGATCAGCAGGACGAGTGCGATCCCGAACGCCCACGTCGCCAGGACGGCCCCGGTCATCAGGCCGAGCGCGCGGGGCGGTTGGTAGAACACGGCGGCTCCTGCCTCGGACGCTCCGCGCCCCGCGCGAGGGGTCTCGTGCGGTAGTTCGAGGATTGTGGGGAGCCGTACCAGTCTACCGGTCTCGGTCGTACCGCCAACGACCGAGCGGCCCCTGCCCGCCGTCATCACTGCGGGCAGGGGCCTCGCCGCGAGTTGCCGCTACTCAGCGCCCCGCTTCGCCACCTGGTAGATCGTCGTGTGGCGCTGTCGCCAGAGCTCGCGGCCGTCCTCGGAGTACGTCGTCAGGTCGTAGGCGCCGTACTGGTGGCCCTTGCGCTCGTAGGACTCGCGGAACGTGCCGGTGGTCACGAAGTTCTGGCCGGCGTGGGCAGGCGCGAAGATCTGCAGGTGGCTTCGCGTGTGGATCGCCGGGCCGTAGTTGTAGGTGTGGTGCAGGACTCCCGGCGGGCGCCCCGCGATCCAGCCCGGGTGGAGCCTCGGGGAAGGGCCCGCGAACAGCGGATCGTCCGTCCGCTGGCGCGTCGCCGCGTACTCGTGCGCCTCGGGCTCCGTCACCGTGAACCCGAGGGGCGACAACTGTCGCCCGACCGGCGCGACCTCGGCGACGAGGCGGGGGTAGTCGTTCAGCGCGGGCTCCGCGGGACGGAACGGGGTCTTCAGGAGCACCTCGTCCAGCCACGGCGCGAGGCCCCGGCCGAGGTCGCCGACCACCTTGTCGTGCCCGTCCGAGCCGGTGATGCGAAGGCTCCACGTCTCGCCCTGCTGCGGCTCCATCGTGATCGTGATCTCGTCACCGGGGTACGTCGGGCGGCGGAAGGCGAGCTCGGCCCACCCCTCGTCCAGCCACTCACGCCCGAGGGTCTCGAAGATGAGTGGTGTCGCCCAGCCGAAGACGGCGACGCCTCCGACGAGCGCGCCCTGGTAGCCGTACTCCTTTGCGCCCTCGGTGGAGTGGATCTTGTTCCGGATGTCGGGCCGGTCCGGCCCGCCGAGGAACGCCGTGAGCTTGCGCTCCACCTGTCGGTTCGTCGTCATCTGCATCTCCATGCGCTGTCTACGGATCGTGCGTCGCGGCGAGCCTACTCGCGGGTGCGACGAGAACGCAAACGTTTTCGACTCGTGCGCCCAGGGGGCTTGCGCAGGGCGTAATCGTTGACATAGAGTCCTCGAAACGAGTCACGAAAACGTTTTCGTAGCGCCCTGACTCGTCGCTCGTGGCAGGGCAGTGACGGAGGCCGCCTTGGCTCGATACACCCTCAAGACGTTCACCACGTCGATTCCAACGCTGCTGATCCTGGTGTTCGTGGTCGTTGCGTTGGTCCGGCTGATTCCCGGAAGCACCGCGGACGCCATGCTCGCCGACTCAGCCGCGTCGGCTGAGGACATGGAGCGCCTTCGCGCTCAGCTGGGGCTCGACCGGAGCATCCTCGACCAGTACGTCGACTACCTCGGGAACGTCGCGGACGGGTCGCTGGGGTACTCCCTCTATGACGGGCGCCCGGTCCGAGAGTTCGTCGCGGGACGGATCTGGCCCACCGTCGAACTCACCATCTTTGCTCTGCTTCTGAGCAGCGTGCTGGGGATCACCATCGGGACCATTTCCGCGGTGCGACGAAACTCGGTACTGGACTACATCCTGCGGTTGTCGGTGACGACGTCGCTGGGAATCCCGAACTTCGTCGTCGCGACGGTCGTCGTGCTCATTCCTGCCTACTACATCGGGTGGTCGCCACCGCTCAACTACGTCCGGTTCATGGACGATCCCGTGGGCAACCTCATCTTCTTCATCACCCCGGTGTTGTCACTTGGCACCGGACTGGCCGCGTCCGTGGCGAGGGTCACGCGTACCTCGACGCTTGAAGTCCTCCATCTCGACTACGTGAGGACAGCGCGGGCGAAGGGGCTCGCCGAGCGCACCGTGGTGGTGCGTCACGTCCTGCGGAACTCGCTACTGCCGGTCATGACGTTGATCGGCCTCCAGGTTGCAGCGCTGATCAGCGGTGTCGTGATCGTGGAGTCGGTGTTCTCCATCCCCGGCCTCGGCACCTTGCTGATCGAGCGGATTCGAAACCGTGACTACCCCGTGGTCCAGGGGATCACGTTGCTGACCGGCGTCTCCGTCATCCTGATCAATCTCGTGGTCGAGTTGATGTACGGGATGCTCAATCCCCGACTGCGCACGCAGTGAGTGCCGAGCCCCGCGGCGCAGGAGCACCGAATGACGACTGAACGTCTCGAACACGCATCCGTGCTCACCGCGGTGGCGACGAGTCGTCGTCGTCGCCACAGGCTATTGCGTCTGCTACGCGAAGAGCCGATCGGTGTCGTGTCCGTCGTGGTGCTGATCGTTGCGGGGCTCGCCGCGATCGCGGCCCCCATCCTGACTCCGTACGACCCGTACGAACTCGGTCCCGACGCGTTGTCCGGGCCCAGCCTGGGCCACCTGGCGGGTACCGATCAGTACGGCCGGGATGTCCTCACCCGGTTGCTGTACGGGGCGCGGGTGTCACTTGCGGTCGGCCTGGGAGCCGCACTGCTGAGCACGGTCGGCGCGCTGTTCCTGGGCCTCGTGTTCACGTACGCCGGCGGCTGGTTCGACTACCTCTACCAGCGCTTCGTGGAGACCGTGATGGCGCTGCCGAGCCTCATCCTGCTGATGGTGCTGGTGCAGATCGTGGGGCCGAGCGTCCTGATGATCGTCGCGATCCTCGGCGTCCTCTCCGCCATCCGCGGAAGCCGGATCATGCGGTCCGCCATCCTCGCCGTGAAGGCGGAGGACTACGTGCAGTCCGCCGTCGTCGTGGGCGCCCGCCCCATCCGGGTCATGGTCCGCCACCTCGTCCCGAACGTCTTCGCCCTCTCGATCGTGACGGCCACCCTGCAGCTGGGCAGCCTGATCATCTCGGAGGCGTCGCTGAGCTTCCTGGGCCTGGGCATCCGCGCTCCAACGCCGAGTTGGGGCGGAATGATGGGCGGCGACGGGCGCCAGTACATCATCCAGGCCCCGTGGATGCTCCTCGCCCCCGCCGCTGCGCTCTGTCTGACCGTCATCGCCGCCAACATGGCCGGCGACATGCTGCGCGATCGCCTGGATCCGCGCTTACGCGGGCGGGGAGGGCGGTCCACATGAGGTCGGGACGGTGCGCTCGTCGAGGCTCTCTCGGGCGCGGGCAGGTCAACACGATGTTTGATGGGAGGTCGGCATGGAGATGAACAGGGGACGACGACGATACGGATCGTGGCAGCGACCGTTGAGTCGCCGATCGGTACTTCGGGGCGCGGCGACGGCTGGCACCGGCCTCGCGGCGATCGCGCTGGTCGGGTGTGGAGACGACTCGGACGCTGGTCCGACATCGACGACGTCTACCGCAACGGCGGGTGCTGGTGCAGGTAGCGCGACGGCGGCCGCAGCCGGTGAGCCGAAGGCGGGCGGCAACCTGCGGATCTCCCGCACGAGTTCGATCACGCAGCCCGACCCGTATCGGAACGCTTCTGGCGCCGCACTTCCGTTGTACGGGGCGATCAGCGACCGCCTCATTGACCTGGACCCCAAGGATGGGGCGCTTCAGCCGAGTCTGATCGCGGAGTGGGAAGAGGTTGAGACCGGGCTGGAGTACATCCTCAAGGTCCAGCCGAACGCGAAGTGGCAGGATATCGCCCCAACGGGCGGCCGGCCGTTCGACGCCGAGGACGTGATCTACAACATCCAGTACGCAGCCGGGCTCGCGACACCGGACGACAACTCGAACATCGCCCGCAAGTCCTGGTACTTCGGCATCCAGAACCTCGAAGCTGTCGACGACAAGACCGTGCGTATGACGCTCTCCGAGCCGAACGCGCCGATCCTGTCGGCGATGGGTGAGCAGCGTCAGCCCATCATCCCGCGCGAGGTGATGGACGGTCTGGACCTGACCAACTTCCAAGCGATCCCGTCCATCGGGCCCTTCATTGTTCAGCACTATCGTGATGGCGAGTCCGCCATGTTCGAGCGGAATCCCGCGTACTGGCGCACTCCCTACCCGTACGTCGACACCACCGAGATGAAGTTCTTCGGTGACGAGCAGAGCGCCAAGGCGGCCCTGTTCGCTGGCAATCTGGATGTCTATCGACCGTCCGGCGCCAGTGACGTGAAGGAGATGGAGAAGGCAGACGGGCTGCAGCTGCACATCGCGCCATTCCGGGCGCAGCAGACCATTTTCATCAACACGAAGCGCTTCCCGGATGCACGGATCTGGAAGGCGATGCACAACCTTTTCGACTACAAGGGCACGATGGACGCGGTCTTCGGGGACGGCTACTGGGCCTACTCCGGCCCGGTGAACTCCGCGCTCCTGGGTGCGATCCCTTCCGACGAGATCTCCCAGATGGCGGGCTACAACCCCGCTACCCGGGAGGCCGATATCGCGGAGGCGAGGAAGTTGCTGGACGCCGTCGGGTATCCCGGCGGCGAAGGGCTTTCGTTCGTGCTGACCCAGTCGAGTGCCAGCGGCCCCGCATTCGATCTGGCGGTCCGGTTCCAGGCGGGACTCAAGCAGACGGTCCCAGACCTCGGCTTCGAGCTGCGCCCGGAGGAGGACAGCGCCACGTTCGCCGCCACGGTCACACGCGACCGTGAGTACGACATGGTGAACTACCTCCTCTACGAAGGCCCCGACGTCCGGATCGCTGCGTTGAACTTCCAGACCGGTGGCTCTCGGAACTACGCGAGCTACTCGGATCCCCAGGTCGACGAGTGGATCAGCCAGAGCTACGCCCAGTCCGGGGAGACGATGCTGGCGACTGTCGGCCAGATTCAGCGTCACATGATCGACAATGGCGTGCCGGTCATCGCCGCCGGGACGATCCACGACACGATGGTGACGCGTGACAACGTCCGGGGTCTGGCTGAGCGGATGGGGCCCGGCTCCAGCGGATCGGCGAACCTCGCCCAGACGGAGCGCGGCTACCTCTGGTTCGCGTAGGTCCGGGATCGATCAACCGGTTGCATTAGCAACCCGGAGGTCAGGCAGCGCGGGGGGTAGCCCCTCCTCCTCTCGCGCTGCCTCGACCCCAGACAGGGAGTCCTCATGCCCATCACGGACGCGCAGATCCACCTCTGGGAGCCAGATCACCCGGGGCGTCCCTGGCCTCAGCCGCCTCGTGGTCAGCGGTCCCCTGACATCGGGTTCAGCGGCGAGCAAGCCGTGGCTGCGATGGACGAGGTCGGCGTCGATCGGGCGGTGATCGTGCCCCCGGTCTGGGCGGGCGAGGACAACGGCTACGCGGCCGAGGTCGCGCAACGATATCCCGGCAGGTTCGCGATCATGGGTCGCTTCGACACCACGGCCCCGGATGCAGAGGACCAGCTCGCGAGGTGGTTGGACCAGCCCCACATGCTGGGGATCCGGGTGAGTTTCCTCGCAAACCCGCGACCTGAGCAGGTGGACGATGGATCGCTCGAGTGGATGTGGTCCGCCTGTGAGCGCCTCGGCATCCCGTTGATGATGCTGTTCAGCACGGTCGCCGATAAGGCGCGGCCGATCGTCGAGCGGCACCCGGGCCTCACCGTGATCCTGGACCACATGGCGCTCAACCTGCGTGTCTCGCCGACGGAGGCATGGGACGCGCTGGAGGACGTCCTGCCGCTGGCGGCGTTCCCGAACGTCTATGTGAAGGTGAGTTCGGTCCCGAACTTCTCCGTGGAGGACTACCCGTACGCAGACACCACCGCGCACGTGCGGCGTCTCTACGACGCGTTCGGCCCGCAGCGCCTGTTCTGGGGCTCAGACCTCACCCGCCTCCGAGGTACCTACGCGGACTGCCTCAACCAGTTCCGTGAGGGCCTGGACTTCCTGTCCGAGGCGGACCGTGAACTGATCCTCGGGAGGGGCCTGTCGCAGGTCCTGCGCTGGCCGGAGGCCTGACGCACCGCGACGCGGCCTACCCCACCAGCTTCCGGTAGATGTCGGCGCGCTTCTTCGGGTCACGCTCGTCCACGGTGACGCCGTGGAGCGTGTACCCGGCCTCGCGCTGCTCGTCGATCCAGTCGATCGCGCCCTCCACGGGGCCGGCGTAGCCGAGGGACTGCACCACGTCGTCCGGCACGGCGGCGTACGCGGCCTCGGAGCCCTGCTCGCGCCAGGCGCGGCGCACCTCGTCCGCGACCTCGCCGAGGCCGAACGCGCGGTAGGCGTTGTAGTGCAGCTCCCCCATGCGGGCCATGTAGAACGCGTTCTGCTGGCGGATGCGGTCGTACGCTGCCTGCGGGTTGTCGGTGACCTCGACGCCGCCCGAGGACTTGATCTCGATCGTCGCCGGGTCGCGGCCGGCCTCGCGGGCGTACTCGTGGAAGGACTTCACCTCGTCGCGCCACTTGTCGCGGGTGGTGTGGCCCGGCAGCCAGCCGTCTGCGATGGCGGCGGTCTGGCGCACGGACTTCTCCGAGAACGCACCGATGAAGATCGGGATGTGCTTCCTCGGCAGTTCGTCGAGGTGCCGGAGCGTGAAGCCCCGCTCGAGGTTGTAGATGCGGCCCTTGTAGTTCAGCGGCTCGCCGGCGAGCAGCATGTTGATGATCTCGACGTACTCGCGGATCCGGCGCATCGGGCGGTCGAACGGCACCCCGTGGAAGTGCTCGATGACCTGCGGCCCGGACGACCCGATGCCGATGATCATGCGGCCGTCCGTGAGCGCATCCAGCGACGAGAACTGCTGGGCGAGGGCTCCCGGGGTCCGCGAGAAGACGTTGATGATCGCGGTGCCGATGCGGATGCGGTTCGTCTCGTAGCCGAGGATCGCCATCGTCGTGAACGCGTCGCGTCCCCACGCCTCGGCGACCATGAGGTGGTCGACGCCCGAGTCGTCGGCGACCTTCGCCTGCTCGATGGCGTCGCTCATGTTGAACGCGCCCTGCCAGTTGAGCCCGATCCCGATCTTGCGCATCGCTGTCCCCTCGCTCGCGTCGCCACTGGCCTGATGGGCCGCGCGGAGGGTAGTCCGACCGGCCCCGTCCTGCATCGCCCGAGGTGCCGGGGACGCAACGAGCCCGGGATCCCCGGGCTCGTCGTCCGGCGCGGGTGAGTGCGTTACGAGGCGGCGACCGTCGCGTCCTCGTATACCGCGGTGAGCCAGTCCCGGTACTGCGGGAGGCGTCCCGTGATCGCCTTGAAGTACGAGTCCTGGATCTGCTGCGAGACGACGCCCGGACGGCCGTCGCCGATCGCGACGCGGTCCACCTCGGTCACGGGGGTGACGTGGGCGGCCGTGCCGGTCATGAAGATCTCGTCCGCGATGTAGAGCTCAGAGCGGTCGATCGAACGGCGCTCGACGCGGAGGCCGAACTCGCGCTCCGCGATGTAGAGGGCGGTCTCGAGCGTGATGCCCTCCAGGATGTTGTCGCTCTGCGGCGGGGTGATGAGGACGCCGTGGCGGATCATGACGATGTTCTCGCCCGAGCCCTCGGAGACGTGGCCGTCCACGTTGAGCATGATCGCCTCGTCGAAGCCGTTGAGCTGCGCCTCGGTCTTCGCCATGGCGTTGTTGACGTACAGGCCGTTCACCTTCGCGCGCGCCGGGATCATCGTGTCGTCCACGCGACGCCAGGAGGAGGTCGCGCAGCGCGCGCCCTGCGTCGGGTCGAGGTAGGCGCCGAACGGCGTGGCGAAGACGAGGAAGTCGTCCTGCAGGTCGTGCATGCGCACGCCGACGACCTCGGAGGACTTGTAGACCATCGGACGGAGGTAGATGTCCTCGCGGTAGTCGTTCCGCTTCGCCGTGTCCGCGAGGATCTGGCAGAGCTCGTCGTCCGAGTACCGGATCTCCATGCGCATGATCTTGGCGCTCTGGCGGATGCGTCGGACGTGGTCGCGGATCTTGAACAGGTACAGTTCGCCCTGGTCCGCGTTCCAGTTGCCACGGACGCCTTCGAAGACCGCCGTCCCGTAGTTGAAGGCGTGCGTCATGATGTTGATGTTCGCCTGCTCCAGCGGGACGAACTTGCCTTCGAAGAACGCGGTCGGTGTGGCCATTGGTGTGCTTCCCCCTGCTCCGCAACGCCCGAGGAAGGGCCTGCCGGAGTGCGAGTCACTATAGAAGTGGCCCTACCCTCCCTCAACTGGTCATAACGATCTGCCCACGGGGATGCGGCACCATGTGCCGCGAAGCCGGCGAACGGAGTAGTCCATGTCACGACTCAGCCAGGAGTTCACCGTCGGCTCGGTGCGGGTGACCGCCCTGTCCGACGGCGCCCCCGCGCGCGACCTCGGCGGGTTCTTCCACGGGATCGAGGTGGGCGAGTGGACAGCCGCCCTCGGCATCACTGACCCGAAGACGCCGGTACCGTTCAACTTCGGCACGTTCCTGATCCGTGACGGAGCCCGCACGATCCTCGTCGACTCCGGCTACGGCGCCCCGGCCCGCACGATGGGCATCCCCGGCGGTGGCGAGCTCCTCGATCGGATCGCCGAGATCGGCGTCGACCGCGAGGAGATCGATGGCGTCGTGCACACGCACCTGCACCCCGACCACTGCGGATGGGACGTGCAGGAGGACGACGAGCTCACCTTCCCCAACGCGACGATCTACGTCTCGGCGACCGAGCTCGACTTCTGGCTGAACTCCTCCGAGGCGCCTGAGGACCGCGCCGCCGTGGCGAAGCGCCAGATGCTGCCGTACCAGGCGGAGTCCCGCATCCAGACCTTCGACGGGGAGTTCGAGGTGACGCCGGGCCTCACGACGATCCCGACGCCCGGTCACACGCCGGGCCACATCTCGCTGATGCTCGCGTCCGGCGGCGAACACCTGGTCATCACCGGCGACGCCGCCCACCATCCCGTGCACTTCGAGCACCACGACTGGATCCCCGGCGTCGACCTCGACCCCGCGGAGTCGACGAAGTCGCGAGGACGGTTGAGCGCCCTCGCGGCGGACCGGGACGCCCTCGTCACTGGCGGGCACTTCCCCATCCTCACGCTCGGCAGGGTGCGCCGGACGGCGGACGGCTACGCGTGGGAGTACGTCCGAAAGGTGGACGTATGACGGTCGAGGTCACCCCCGAAGTGGACGCGTTCCTGCGTGAGCCACGGGTCGCCGTGCTCGCCACGCTCGCGCCCGATGGCGCACCGCGGACCCTGCCGATCTGGTTCCTCTGGGACGGTGCGTCGCCGGTGCTGTTCACGAACCGCAGCACGCGCAAGTGGCGCAACATCCAGGCCGACCCGCGCGTGTCGCTCTGCGTGGACTACCGCCCGCCATTCGGCGAAGCGTCGTACGAGTCCGTGATCATCCACGGACGCGTCGAGGAGGCCTCGGACCGTTCGCTGTACGACGACGTGCTCGCGATGTCGCTCGCGCACTGGGGCGAGGAACGTGGACAGCCGTTTGCGGACGGCTACCGGAACAACCCGGATGCCGTGTTGTTCCGCATCGTGCCGGACCGGATCATCCACCAGCGACCCTGATCGCACGCTCGCCGTCCTGAGAGGAAGCCCGATGGCCATGACCGACGCCCAGGTAGACGCGCTGCTCAGCGAGGCGCACGTGAGCGTGCTCGGGACCGTGGACGCCTCGGGTAGTCCGGCGCAGTCGCCGGTCTGGCACCTCTGGCGGAACGGCGCCGCGTACGTCCTCACCAGCCGGAGCAGCCGCAAGTGGAAGAACCTCCTCCGCAATCCGCGCGTCTCGCTCTGCGTCGACACGAAGGCCGCGCCCTACCGGGCGGTGATCCTCGAGGGCGTCGCGACGGAGGATCCGCAGGACTATGGCAATCTGCTGCGCGAGGTCGCGGTGCGCTACCTCGGCGAGAGTCGCGGGAACGCCTACGCCGACAACAGCACGGCCACCAACGACGACTCCGTGGTGGTGCGCATCGATCCGTCGCGCGTCATCTCGTGGGCGTACTGAGTCTCGCCCACAACGAAACGGGGTCACGATGAGTTTGCCGAGCGGCGCGCGCTACCAGATCGGGGCCGTGGACTTCGCGGTCGTGAGCGACGGCTCGTATTACTACGACGCCGGCGCGGTCTTCGGCGTGGTGCCGCGCCTCATGTGGGAGCGCGTCGCGCCACCCCTCGACGACCGTTATCGCATCCCCCTGGGGCTGAACTGCCTGCTCCTCCGCTCGCGGGGCCAGACGATCCTCATCGAGACCGGCGTCGGCGCGAAACCCGGCGACCGCGACGCGGCCAGCCCCGCCGAGGACGGCACGCTCCTCGACTCGCTCGCCGCGCTCGGCGTAGCGCCCGGGGAGATCGATGTCGTCGTGAACACGCATCTCCACGCCGACCACTGTGGCTGGAACACCTCGACCGGTCCGGTTGGAGACGCCGACCGCGATGGGGTCCTGGTCCCCACGTTCCCGAACGCCCGCTACGTCATCAACGCCACCGAGTGGGACGACGCGACCCACCCGAACGAGCGCACGCGGGCGACCTACCTGTCGAGGAACCTCGACCCGATCGCGGACCGCCTCGAACTCGTCGACGGCGAGCACCAGATCACGGACGAGGTGATCTTCGTGCCGGTACCGGGGCACACCGAGGGCCACTCGACGGTGGTCATCCGCTCCGGCCAGGAGTGGGGCGTCTACGTTGGCGACATGGCGCAGCACCGCGTCCAGCTTGAGCGCACGCCCTGGGTCTCGAGCCTCGACATCCTCCCGCTCGTCTCGATGGAGACGAAGAAGCAGCTGATGGACGAGTGCATCGAGGCGGGCGCGCTGGTGATGTTCTGCCACGGGCCATACCCCGGCGTCGGCCGCATGACGCGCACGCCCGAGGGCTTCCGCGAGTGGGTGGACGTGGAGCCACACGGACACGGCCTCGATGGGGCTGGGGGCCTCGACCCCCACGAGCACGGGCACGACCATTCGCACTGATGACTAACCCACCCTCCGGGAACATCCAGCCCGGCGACTTCCTCCCGATCATCCCCGCGCAGCAACCGCCCGCCGGCACGCGGACGGCGGTGCTGGCGCTCGCGCACCTCCACATGAAGGCGGAGTGGCACGCCGCGCCGGTGCATGGCTTCACCCTGCCGCTCTGGTACCGCGGCACCTACGACGAGCAGCGCACCGCCGGCGAGGAGGTCGTGATCTTCGACCGCTCCCATCTCGGGAGGTTCTACGTGACGGGAGAGCGGGCGGATGCCGTCATCGACCGCTTCTTCGCCACCGACCCGGCGAGGATCCCCATAGGCCAGTTCAGCCGGTCGCTGGTGACGCGCCATGACGGCACGATCTTCGACATCCCCACCCTCGCGCACCTCGACGAGGGGCGCTGGCTCGTGATTTCCGGCCCGCGCACGCAGGTCTCGCTCCGCGAGGCCGTCGAGGCCGCCGTCCTCGAGGGCGAGGACGTGGTCGTCCGCGACCGTCTCGGCGAGTCCGTGATGATCGAGGTGGTGGGGCCCGGCGCGGAGCACGCGCTGCACGCCGTCGTCGGGTCGAACCTCCCGGCCGGGGTGCCGCTGGGCGAGGCGCACGAGGTGCTCCTCGGTGGCTTCCGCGCGCTCGTCGCCCACGACCGTGCGCTGGGCGAGGACGGCTACTGGTTCATCGTCTCGCCCGAGGTCGGCGAGCACCTCTGGGAGAACAGCCTCACGGTGGGCATCGAACCGGCGGGCCTGGCCGCATGGGACACGCTCCGCCTCGAGGCCGGGACGATCGAGGCGCCCACGGAGACGCCTTCCCCGGCGACGCCGTACCACGCCGGCCTCGGCCACCTGGTGCACCTCGACGGCATCGACGGCGCGCCGCGGGAGTTCCACGGCCGGCACGCCCTCGAACACCGCGAGCCGCCCGAGCGCGTCCTCACGGGGCTTCGCCTCGACGGGCCGCGGCTGGCGAAGCGCGGGTCGCGGGTGCGCGTCGGCGGGACCGAGGTCGGGGCGTGCGTGAACGCGGTCTACTCGGGCGCCCTCGGCACCGGCATCGCCCTCGCGTACCTCCCCCTTGGCCTTGCGCGCGTCGAGGTGGACACCGACGGCGCGTGGCAGCCCGCGGACGTGACGCCGCTGCCGTTCATCGACATCCCTCGGGCGATGATGGGGCGGTAGGGCGGGCCTTCCTCCGGGAGAGTGGGGACGAGTCCGTCCTCCACCACCCGCTCACACTGAGCCTGTCGAAGTGGGAGCCCTTGGGACGCCG
>CAYPYF010000068.1:0-14022 GCA_964414675.1 uncultured Dehalococcoidaceae bacterium | reverse complement strand
TGCGCCTCGACAAAGTGGCCGATGCGGGCCTTCGCCATGACGGGGATCGAGACCGCCTGCTGGATCTCGCGGATCTTCTTGACGTGGCTCATGCGGGCCACGCCGCCGTCCCGACGGATGTCGGACGGGACGCGCTCCAGGGCCATGACGGCGACGGCGCCGGCCTCCTGGGCGATCTCAGCCTGCTCGGCGTCCGTGACGTCCATGATGACGCCGCCCTTGAGCATCTGGGCGAGCCCGGCCTTCACGGTCCACGTGGCGACTTCGCCCGTGCCGTTCTCGCTGATGTGGCCGTTGGAGGAATTGCCGTTACTGGTCATGGTGCTCCCACCGCGTAGAGGTTGTGCGTACCTATTGTACGCTCCGAATCTGCGATCGCCGAACTGCCCCGCGTACGTCGAGACCGCGAATCTCCGAGTCTCAGGGCGGGTGCGTGCAGGCCCGGCCGCACGTATCCTCCGGCGACGATGCCCCTACCCGAACGCCGCTGGCGCGACGAGCACCGCTTCGACGACCCGATCCTGATCGGGCTCGTCTCCGACACCCACGTGCCCGAGGCAAGACGCGAGCTGTTCGAGGAGACCTACGCCGCCCTCCAGGGCGTCGACCTGATCCTCCACGGCGGCGACATGCACGACATCGTGGTGCTGGACTGGCTGGAGCAGCGCTGCGGCGTGCCGGTGCTGGGCGTCTGCGGGAACGGGGACGATGGGTCCTCGAACCGGACGGTGGCGCCGGACGACCCGCGCCTGCCCTACAACCAGGTCCTGCTCATCGGCGACCTCAAGATCGGGATGACGCACGACTTCCCGGACCGGCCGGTGCGCGGCGCGGCCACCCTCGACGAGCGCATGCAGCGCCACTTCGGCGGGCCGATGCACGTGGTGGTCGCGGGCGACACCCACGTCCCGCTGGTGAAGATGTGGCAGGGCACGCTCGTCGTGAACTCCGGCTCCCCGACCTATCCGCGCAACCTGAACACGCAGATCGGGACGGTCGGGTTCCTCGAGATCCGGAACGGCGTGGTCGACGCCTGGATCGAGCAACTTCACTAGCACCGAGTCCTCCGATATTTCGCCGACCGTCCGGCGACCGGAACCGCCGCGCTATTTCAAACGTCTTAGCCCCGTACCCACGGCGATGAGCGGCCAACCATCGGTCGCCTTCAGCGGTTCGTATACGGAGGGGGACGGCGATGCGGACTCGAACGACCCGTTATGACAAGCGAGGCTGGCGGCGCTGGATCGTCGCTGGATTCGCGATCGTGGCCCTCAGCCTCGTCGCCTGCGGCGGATCCGACTCCGACGCGACCTCCTCCCGCGACGACTCTCCGCTCGCGTTCAGTGAGGCAGGCATGGCGAGTGGTGGGAGCGCCGCGCCCGGGAAGACAGCTGCCCAGATGCCGGCCTCCGGCGCGGACGGCGACTTCATGGGCTCGAAGGCCGAGTCGGCGGCCAACGGCGTGATGACGCCGGGCGGCTCCGGCGCACCGGCACCAATCGCCGACGTCCTCGGGCGGCAGGTGATCCGCAACGGTTCCGTGGACCTCATCGTGGAGTCCGTGGACGAGTCCTTCGAGCAGGTCCGCGGCGTGGTGGAGCAGGCGGGCGGCTACCTCGCCTCGTCCTCGTTCTCGGGCCGCGACGAGTCACAGCGCGCACGCATGACGGTACGCATCCCCGCCGAGAAGTTCGACCAGGTCGTCGCCGACCTGCGGAACCTGGCGATCGAGGTGGGCTCGATCTCCACGTCCTCGCAGGACGTGACGGAGGAGTTCACAGACCTCGAGGCCTCGCTGCGGAACCTCCGCGCGATCGAGACGCAGTACCTCACGCTGCTGGGCGAGGCCGACAACATCGGCGACATCCTGCAGGTCCAGGACCGGCTGAACGGCGTCCGCTACGAGCTGGAGCGCGTGCAGGGCCGCCTGAACCTCATCGAGAACCAGACCAGCCTCGCGACACTGGAGATCGCGCTCTTCCCGGAGTCTGCCCCGATGACCGTGGAGGACCAGACCGGATTCCGCGCGGACGTGCGGGAGGCGTGGGACTCCTCCGTGGACTTCGTGAGCGCCGCCGGGACGGGCCTCGTCGTCGCCCTCGTATGGTCGTGGTGGCTGATCCCGTTCCTCCTGGTCGGTGCGCTGCTCGTCCGGCGCTATGCCGGGCGGCTGGCTGACAGAGCCCGCGGCGCCTCCGAGGACCCGGCTCGCGTTGACACTCCCGGGGGTGCGGCCTAGCGTCGTCCTCCGCCCGCTGCATTCGGATCGCCTCCACCGAGGCAGGCTCGGGCAGCGGACGGAGAGGCCCCGGCGATGATCACCCCCACCCTGCACGCGCTCGCCGGCCTCGTGGTCCTCGCCCTCGCGGTCGCCGTCGATCAGCCCGTGTCGCTCGGCGCGGCCCTGGGCCTCCTCCTCCTCGTCAGCGCGGCCCTGCGCTACCTCATCGCCCGCGACCGGGCGAGGACGTAGCGGGGGAAGCCAGGCCGAGATGGCGAACACCCCCCTTGCGACGATCACCTCGATCCTGGTCCCGGTGGACGGGACCTCGGCATGCCACCAGGCGCTGGCGGTCGCCGCCGACATCGCGAAGCGTGCCAGGGCGCGCATCCACCTCCTCTACGTCATCGAAGTCCCGCGCACGATCGCCCTGGACGCCACGCTCGAGGGCGAACTACAGCGCGCCGAGCAGGTCCTGGAGCGGGCGGAACGACTCGCGGAGGGGCACGGCATCAACATCACGGGCGAACTGGTACAGGCACGACAGGCCGGCCACGCCATCGTGGACGAAGCAGTCGAACGCGGCGTTGACGTGGTCATCCTCGGGATCGGCTACAACCAGCCCTACGGCCGGTTCGAACTGGGGCGCGACGCGCAGTACGTTCTGGAGCATGCCTCCGCGCAAGTCTGGCTCATCCGCGCCGCGGAGGCCTCGGCGCACTAGGCAGACACGGGCGGGCGCGTTCACCGATAGCAGAAGCACCAATACAGGAGCAGAGGACCGATGCGGGTTGTGATCATGGGCTGTGGACGGGTGGGGGCAGGCCTCGCGCAGCAGTTGCAGCGCGAAGGCCATGACGTCACCGTCCTGGACCCGGACGGGTTTGCGTTCCGCCGCCTGCTCCCCAGGTTCGAGGGGCGACGCCTCCAGGGCTCCGGCACGGACGACCGCATGCTGGTGGAGGCCGGCATCGAGCAGGCGGACGTGTTCGTCGCCGTCGCGTCCGGCGACAACCGGAACATCCTTGCCGCGCAGAAGGCCCGCGAGGTCTACGGCGTGAAGCGCGTGGTCACGCGCGTGAAGGACCCGCTGCGCGCCGAGCTCTTCGGACGGCTTGGCCTCGAGACGTTCAGCCCGACGAAGGTGGGCATCGAGCTGGCCCACAGCGCCGTGGTCGCGGACGGGACGCCCTAGCCATGTACATCATCGTCTCCGGAGGTGGGAACGTCGGGTACGGCATCGCGCTGGAGTTGCAGCAGTTGCCGGACTACGAAGTCACGATCGTGGAGTTGAACGCCAGCCGCGCGGCGACGTTGCGCGACGAGCTCGGCGAGATGGTCGTGCACGGGGACGGGTCCGAGATCGCGTTCCTCGAAAGTGTCGGCGCGAACCGCGCGGACCTGGTGATCGCGCTCACCGCCGACGACGGCGCGAACCTGGTGACGGCGCAGGTGGCGCGGCACTGGTTCAAGGTGCCACGGGTGATCGCGCGCGTGAACGACCCGCACAACGAGGTGCTCTTCCGCCGCCTCGGCGTGGACTCGATCGTCTCCGCCTCGGGCGCGGTCATGGCGCAGATCGAGGCGACACTGCCCGAGCACACGCTCATCCCGCTGATGGCCCTCGAGAGCGCCGGCCTCCAGATCGTCAGCATGCGCGTGCACGAAGGCTCCGAGGCCGCCGGACAGCCGCTCCGGAACCTGGAGTTCCCCACGGGGGTCCTGATCACGATCGTCGTCGGCCCGGAGGGCGCCGAGACCCCCACCGGCGGTACGATCCTGCACCCGGGATACGAGATCATCGCCGTCGTCCCGCGCGACTCAGAGGATGCCCTGCGCGCGCTGGTCACCGGCCCGCGGCCGGACGAGGACAGACGCTGATGCGAGTCGCCCACCTGGGCCCACGAGGCACCTACACGGAGGTCGCCGCACTCTCGTGGCGGCCGGAGGCCACGCTGCTCGCGGTGCCCTCGGTCGGCGCGGCTGTGGAGGCCGTCCTCACCGGCGAGGCGGACGCCGCGGTGTGCGCGATGGAGAACTCCATCGAAGGCACCGCCTCCATCGAGACGCTGGACCTGCTGGCACGGGAGGACTTCCAGCTCCAGGTCTCGGGCGAGGTCGTCGTCGCGATCCAGCACATGCTCGTGGGTGCGCCGGGCACGGACCCCACGACCGCCACCGAGGTGCACTCCCACCCCTCGGCGCTGCTCCAGTGCCGGCAGTCGCTCGCCCGCCTCGCGCCGCTCGCGAAGCCGGTCGCGGCGCTCTCGACCGCCGGGTCGATCGAGGCGGCGATGCGCGCGCCGGGGACGCTCGCGATCGGGAACGCGCGCTCCGCGGAGATCTACGGCGCCGCCATCCTCGCGCGGGACATTGGCGACGAGGCCGGGAACGAGACGCGCTTCGTCGCGCTCTCCCGCGAACCCGCCGCGCCCTCCGGAGACGACAAGACCTCGATCGCGTTCACGACGCAGCATGACCGCCCCGGCTCCCTGGTGGAGTTGTTGAACCTCTTCGCCAGCCGTGGGCTGAACCTCAGCCGCATCGAGTCGCGGCCGACGCGACGGCAGCTGGGGACCTACGTGTTCTTCGTCGATGTCCACGGACACCGCGACGACCCCTCGCTTGCCGGGGCGATCTCCGAGGCGACGCAGATCACGCACTGGCTACGCGTGCTCGGGTCGTATCCTCGGTGGGCCGGGATGCCGGAGGGCGCCCGACTCGACGATGTGGGCGCGTAGGCACGCTGGAGGTCGTCCGTGCCCGAGATCCCGGACCTGGAAGCGATCCGCCACTACCTGATGCCGCGGCTGGAGGGTCTGACGGTCGAGCGCACGAACGCGCCGATCCCCTGGATCATCCGCACTGGCGCAGAGCACCTCGGCAGCCTCCAGGGGCACCGGTTCGGCGAGATCCACCGGCTGGGGAAGTTCCTCCTGTTCTTCGTGGACGACGGACGCATCCTGCTCATCAACCCGATGCTCACCGGCCGGTTCCACTGGGTGGAGTCGGACTCACGGAAGCCCAACATGCTGGGCGTGATGCTGGGCTTCGACGACGGCCATGAGCTCCGCTACTCCGACCAGCGCCGGATGGGCCGCTGGTACCTCGTCGCGGGGCCGGAGGAGATCGCGACCGTCCCGCAGATGGAGAAGCTGGGGCCGGACGTGATGACGCTGGATGAGGACCAGTTCGTCGCGCTGATGAAGAAGCGGCGAGGCCAGGTGAAGTCCTCCATCACCAACCAGGAGGTCTTCGCCGGCATCGGCAACGCGTACTCCGACGAGATCCTCTGGGCCGCCGGCATCCACCCCCACCGCAAGGGGTCGACGCTCGCGGAAGAGGACTGGCGACGGCTCTTCGGCGCGGTGCGTTCCGTCCTCGAGGAGTCGATCGAGGTCGTGGACGCGACCGTGCAGGAGGAGGGGCTGGGCCGCAAGGAGGAGTGGCGCCAGCACCTGAAGGTGCACCGCCGCGGCGGCAACCCCTGCCCACGGTGTGGCAATGAGATCAAGGGCCAGACCCGCAGCGGCAGCGAGACGAACTACTGCGTGACCTGCCAGCCGCTGTTCGAGTAGTCCCGGCCGCGCGATCCCCGGGATCCCCGGCGGACTGCGCCTTCACAGCCCGATTCGGGTAGCCTCGCACGAACGAACGCGACCGGAGGGGGCGGCATGAAGGCCATCGGCAAGGACATCGGCGAAGCGCTGGACGAGATGCACCAGCAGATCAAGGACCGGCTGCGCACGGAGACGCGGCGGCTCCTCCAGTTGCAGCCGTTCCAGGGTGGCTCGTTCTCCAACGTGGAGTGGCGCCCGGACGCGGTCACCATCCAGCTGCACAACGGCGTCCCCACCCATGCGCTCCCGCACGTCCTCGGCGTCGCGTTGCAGCACGTCCGTCAGCGGCTGGACCAGTACCCCGGCGTGATCGCCCCGGCGCAGGACCTGGAGGGCGGCGCACTCCTGCGGACGGCGCTGCGGGAGCTGGTCATGAGCCCCGAGGCGGAGATGCACCTGGAGCCGCTGGGGCTGGACACGGAGTGGGAGTCCGAGCAGCGCCACCAGGGCATGAAGGAGCTCCTCCGCGACGCGCCCAACGAGTGGAACATCCCCGGGATGTCCGGCAACTCGTTCGCCGCGCTGCAGTACGCCCGCTTCTCCCTGGAGCACCCGGCTGAGCTCTGGGCCCCGCTCAAGGAACAGTTCGAGGGCAAACTCCCCGCAGCCGCCGAGCGGGGCGCGCAAGTACTGGCCGTGGTGCAGCAGTCAGGCTGGAAGGACGCGCCGGCGGCGCTGCAGTCGCTGGTCTCCGCCCGTGACGCGCTCAACCTTGCGCCGTACGCCGTGATCGAGGACCGGCAGGGGGACCGCCGGCTCTAGGCGGGCCGGGCACTACTCGATCACTAGCCGCCCGCGGCCAGCCCGAGTTCGCCGACCTCGTCGTCGCGTGACCAGCCCGTGAGGAACGGCCGCCACTCGCGGTAGCGCGCCAGGTACGAGGCGTACATCACCGCGGGGTGCGTAGAGGGCCGCCGAGGCTCGCTCAGGAGGTCCATGCGGGCCTCCTGCGGCGTCCGGCCGCCCTTCCGGTGGTTACAGGCGCGGCACGCCGTCACCAGGTTCTCCCAGGCGTGCTCGCCGCCTCGGTGCTTCGGGACGACGTGGTCCAGGGTGAGCTGGCCGCCGCGCTGGCCGCAGTACTGGCAGCGCTCGCCGTCGCGCGCGAAGACCTCACGGCGCGTCAGGCGCGGGCGGGGGTGTGGCCGCCGGACGAAGTGGGAGAGGCGGATGACGGAGGGCGTCGCCCAGGTCTGGTCGTCGACGCCCGCGATGGGCTCGTCACCCTGCTCCAGCACCTCGGCCTTACCCCGATAGACGAGCACGAAGGCGCGCCTGACGGAGCACACGTTGAGTGGCTCGTAGTTCTGGTTCAGCACCAGCGCCCGTCGCTGGATCGCCACGTGGGCCTCGATCCCCTGGTAGCCAGCGCGCCCCGGCTACGACCCGATCCGCCCTGGCAGTGCGGCGCGAGGATGACTTGGGATGGCGGGAGTGTACCGGATGGCGGGCCGCGGTGTGTGTGCGGCGTTAGCCACCGCCGGCCGGCGTGCCCTCGGACGCCGGGAGCTCGCCGCCGGGGAGGCCTGGCAGCCACGCGCCGAGGGCGTCCCGCCAGGCGTCCAGCTGCCCCATCGGGTCCTCGAACTCGCCGGGCAGCGCCACGCCGACGAACCCGAGCTCGTCGAGGAAGTACGGCGCGAGCGTGGAGTCGTCGATGCCCTTCGCGAAGTCCTCGTTGGCGGGGAACACGGCGAAGGCGAACAGGACGAGCTGGACATAGACGAGCCCGCGGACGAACCCGATGACGGCGCCGCCGAGGGCGTCCATCGGGCCGAGCATCAGGATCGTGGCGGTGGTCCGCAGCACCTCGCCGATCACCATCCCGGCGATCACGGAGCCCACGATGATCGCCACGAACGACACGAGGTTCCTCGTGGTCTCGTCGTCGATCAGGAACTCGAGGTTGGCGGAGAGGTCGTCGTAGAGGAGGCCGGCCAGGTAGAGGCCCAGCAGGACCGCGATCAGCCAGACGGCCTGGCGGATGAGGCCCGTCTTCAGCCCGCGGAACGTGGTCCAGGCGATCGCGCCCGCGATCAACAGGTCGACCCAGTTCATGCATCCCCGAGACTGCCCGCGCCTGGCTGAATCGTACCAGCGTCTCCGGCTGTAGGCGCTGCGCGGGACACCACCGCCCGAGGCGCGCCCGCAGGCTCACCCCGACGGGAAGCCCAGCCCCTGCCGTCGCATCGAGACCCAGCGGCCCGGCCCGTGGCCGAAGACGACATGGTCGATGAGCTCGATCTCGAGGAGCGCGCCGGCCTCCACGGCGTCGCGCGTAAAGGCCTCGTCCGCCCGGCTCGGCGTCGGGTCGCCGCTCGGGTGGTTGTGCACCATCGCGAGCTTAGATGCGCCACGACGGACGGCGTCCCGGTAGACCTCCGCGAGGCGTCCGGGCGCACCGGAGATGGTGCCCCGGTACAGCGTCGAGGTAGCGAGGACGCGGTGCTTCGTGTCCAGGACGATGAGGCGGAGCTCCTCCTGCGGCAGCGTCTGCATCTCGTCGTGCAGGAGCGCGGCGATGTGCTCCGGGCGCGAGACGTGGGGGCGGTCGTCGCCGCCGTCCAGCCGGAGCCGCCGCCCCAGTTCGAACGCCGCGAGGATCGTGGTGGCCTTCGCGTGGCCGACGCCATACGTGGAGGCGATCGTGACGATGTCCGCAGAGCCCAGGCCGCGCACGCCTCCGTGGTCACGGAGCAGCCGCTGGGAGATCGCGAGCACGTCCTCGCGGGTGGTGCCGGTGCGCAGCAAGATCGCGAGGAGCTCTTCGGACTTCAGCGCCTGCGGCCCGAGCCGGTCGAGGCGCTCGCGGGGGCGCTCGCCGTCCGGCATTTCGGCGACGCGCAGGCGGTACGGGGAGGACTCGGGCTCGGCTTCGGGCAGGGTGTCGGCCTCGGGGGCCGCGGGCTGCTCGTCGTCGGTGTCGGGTACGGCTAGTGGCTGCCCCAGGGAGACATGTTCGTGCTGCCGCGGTCCAGCTCGTCCCACGCCGCGCTCGGCCGGTCGGTCGGCCCCGCCCCACGGTCCGCGTCCAGGTCCTGCGAGAGCCGCTCGATCGAGACGATCGCGTTCGTGTGCGGCCAATGCACCACCTCGATCTGGTCTCCGGGGGAGAGCTGCATGTTCGTCAGCTCCGCCACCTCGAAGAGGCTGCCCTTCGGCTTCTGGCCCGGGTCAACCGTCCCGTCCACCACCCGGCGCAGGTCAGCCAGCACATAGCGGACCCGGCCGAAGAAGAGGAACCGCCCCTTCGCCCACTGGCGGTCCACCACGCCACGAGACGTGACCGGCTCGCGCTGCATGAGGTCACGCACCGACTGGATGGCCTCGATGTCCACCGGCAGGGCGAACACGGTGAGGACGACCACGGCGATGATCGCGCTGGGAAGGTTCAGGATGCCCACCACCAGCAGGCTGGTGAGGAGCACGCCGGACGGGACATAGATAACCGCCTGCCGCCAGATCGCGAAGCGGGCGTTGTCACGGTGCTCCAGGTAGCGGTCGAGGCCTCGCGCCTGGGCGTCGAGGCGCCTCGCCTCGAGTTCCATCTCGCGGCGGCGGTCACGCGGGCGCTCACCACTCATCGGGCATCACTCATTGGGGATGAGGAGTTCCTGCCCCACCTGCAGCGACGACAGGTCCGTGATCCCGTTGGCCTGGGCGATCCTGTCGGCGAAGTCCGCCGCCGCCACGCCAGCGGGGGCGAACTGCTCCGCGATGAGGAACATGGTGTCGCCGGACTGGACGATGTAGGTCTGCTGCTCGGGTTCGGCGGTCTCCGTGGGCGTGGGCGAGGGCGTCTCGGTGGCCTCGGTGGTCGGGGTCGCCGCGGGCGTGCCGCCAACTTCGGTGGGCTCCGCGGTCGGGGTGCTCTCGGGCGTTGCGGTGCGCGTGTTCACGAGCCCGGCGATCGAGTCGGGCGGGCCGTCCTGGTCCGCGGAGGCGGGCGGCAGCACGAGCAGCCAGACCGCCACAATCGACCCGACGAGCAGCGCGAGGAGTGAGCCGCGATAGACGCGGTAGGACGGCAGCGCGAGCGCCGGGTCCATGCAACGCGCACAGAGCGCATCGCCATGGTCGTCGCAATAGAGCGCACCGCATCGCGGGCACTCCTGCGTGGCGTCCTGGTCACATTCGAAGCAACGCACGGTCACAGGTTAGCACCGTTCGCCGTTGGCCCCAGAGGGGAGACGAGGAGGGCGCGCCGCCCGGGGAAGCAGACGGGGCGCCGGCGATGCCGGCGCCCCGTCGTGTGGGCCTGTGTCCCCCGGGCGGACCGAGGGAAGACCAGAGCTACTTGAGCTCCACCTTGGCGCCGGCCTCTTCGAGGGCGGCCTTGGCCTTGGCGGCCTCGTCCTTGGTGGCGCCTTCCTTGATCGGCTTCGGGGCGGCCTCCACCAGGTCCTTCGCCTCCTTGAGGCCCAGGCTGGTGAGCTCGCGCACGACCTTGATGACGCCGATCTTGTTCGCGCCGAAGTCCGTGAGGACCACGGTGAAGGAGTCCTGCTCCTCCTCGGCAGCGGCATCGCCACCACCCGCGCCGGGGGCGGCAGCCATGGCCACCGGGGCCGCAGCGGTCACGCCGAACTCTTCCTCGATCGCCTTGTTCAGGTCCCGCAGCTCGATCAGGGTCATGCCCTTGATGACTTCGAGGACTTCCTCAACCTTGCTCATCATTGCCTCCTCGCCGCCGGTCAGGCGGCATACATGCCCGTGACGGAGCCGCTATGCGGCGTCGGTCTCTTCGAGTTGCTTGGCGCGAGCCTCCACGAGGCCCACGAACTTCCGCTGCGTGGCGACCAGCAGGCCGCTGAACTCCGCCACCTTGCCGACCAGGTTGCCGGCGAGCTTGGCGAGGAGTTCCTCTTTCGTCGGCAGCGTGGCGAGGTCGCGGATGTACGCCTCGTCCACCAGGTCATCACCGACGACGGCGCGCCGGATCTGGACCTTGCTGTCCGCGTGGTCCTTCAGGTACGCCACGAGCGCCTTCGAGGGGGCGACGGGCTCGTCGAACCCCACGATGATCGCGGTCGGCCCCTCGGCCAGTTCCACGAAGCCGGGCTTGCCGGCGCGTTCCGCAGCGATCCGGAGCAGGGTGTTCTTCACCACGTGCATCTCGGCGCCGGCTGCGCGCAGGCGGTTCCGCAGTTCGACCTGCTGAGACATGGCGACGCCCTGGTACTGCGCCGAGATCGCGATCTCGGCGCGGCTGATGACGTCCACCAGTGCAGCGACCTGCTCCACCTTGCGAGGTGTGGGCATCCGCTCCTCCTTCGTTCTCGCTCCCGCGCGCCGGTCTCCACCCGGAGACAGAAACGCGCCCTGCACCGCCAGAGGTGAGGACGCGACGGCGACTGTCCGAGGACGAGTCGAAGTGTGCGTATGCCCTCGCCTGCATGGGTGGCTGGCCTCAGCCGTTATCCCGCGCTCCCGGAGGAGCCCCCCGGAGGGGTGGGACCCATGGTCTCTGGCGTGACACCGTCGAGGGAACTCGACGAGGTCGACTGGTCCAGTATGGGGCGCTCCCCGGGTTCGGTCTAGCGACCAGCCCCCGGGGACTCCCCGATAATCCTGCGAAGTGCCGCCCTAGGAGTTGCTGGCGGCGGCGGCCGCCTTCAGCGCGGCCAGGTCCAGGTTGATGCCCGGGCCCATCGTCGAGGAGATCGAGACGCCGCGGACGAGTTCGCCCTTGGCGCCGGACGGCCGGTTGCGCTCGATCTCCGTGATCATCGCGCGGAGGTTGTCCCGCAGCTGATCCGGGGTGAAGGACACCTTCCCGAGGATCACGTGGATGAGGTTGCTGCGGTCGATGCGGAAGTCCACCCGGCCGGCCTTCGCCTCCTCCACACCGCGCGCGATGTCCTCCACGCCGAGGACGGTGTTGTTGCGGGGGTTCGGCATGAGGCCCCGGGGGCCGAGGACGCGGCCGAGGCCGCCGACCTTCCCCATCAGCTCACGCTGCGAGATCGCGACGTCGAACGAGGTGAAGCCCGCGGCCACGCGGGCGATGAGGTCGTCGCCACCGACGATGTCGGCGCCGGCGTTCTGCGCGGCGGTGGCCGCTTCGCCCTCGGCGAAGACGGCGACGGTGACTTCCTTGCCGATGCCGTGGGGCAGCACGACCGAGCCGCGGAGCTGCTGCTCCGCGTGGCGGCCGTCCAGGCCGGTGCGGATGTGCAGCTCGACGGTCTCGTCGAACTTGGCGGTGGCGAGCTCCTTGACGAGCGTCACGGCCTCGTCCACGGAATAGCTCTTGATCGGGTCCACCTTCTCGCGAAGGGCGGAGATGCGCTTGGAGGTCTTCGGCATGACTACTTGACCTCGATCCCCATGGAGCGCGCAGAGCCCTCCACGATCTTCATGGCCTGGAGGATGTCCGTGGTGTTCAGGTCGACGAGCTTGGCCTCGGCGATCTGGCGGATCTGCGCAACGCTGACGCTGCCAGCCTTGTCGGCCTTGTTCTTGGCGGACCCCTTCGGGATCCCGGCCGCGCGGCGGAGCAGGTCAGAGACCGGCGCCGTCTTGAGGACGAAGTTGAAGGAGCGGTCCTCGAAGACGGTGATCTTCGCGGGGACGATGCCCTCCATGCCCTTCGTCTGCTCGTTGTAGGCCTTGCAGAAGTCCATGATGTTGATGCCCAGCGGGCCCAACGCGGTACCGACCGGCGGAGCCGGGTTGGCGGTGCCTGCCTTGATCTGCAGGGTCACCACGCGACGAACTTTCTTCGCCATCTGTGCTGTCTCCTATCGCACTCAGCTGTCGCCGGACCGCAGGATGCGGGCAGGCCGCCGGGTGCTCCCTCGTACTGAGGTAGCTACTTGAACCCTTACTGCTTTTCGACCTGGAGGAAGTCCAGCTCGACGGGCGTTTCACGCCCGAACATCGACACGAGGACGCGGACACGTCCGCGCTCCATGTCGATGGAATCCACGACGCCGATCATGTCGCTGAACGGGCCGTCCGTGACCAGCACGGACTCCCCGATCTCGAACCCGATGTTGACCCGCGGCTGCGCCTGCTGGACGTCGCGGATCATCTGCTCCACCTCGGCGTCCGGCATGGGCGTCGGACGCTCCTTCTGCTCGGAGGTGGTGGAGGCAAAGCCGGTGACGCCCGGCGTGTTGCGGACAACGTGCCAGCCGTTCTCCGACATGATCATCTGGACGAAGACATAGCCGGGGAACTTCTTGTGGGAGACCTGCTTGCGCTGGCCGTTCTTGATCTCGATCTCTTCGACGGTGGGGATGAAGACCTCGAAGATCTGCCCGCCCAGGTCCATCGCCTTGATCCGCTGCTCCAGCGAGGTCTTCACCTTGTTCTCGTAGCCGGAGTACGTCTGGACGATGTACCAGGCGCGCCCGTCGTTGGGGACCTCCGCGGCAGCCTCCTGGCCGCCGGCGGTCGCGGCGGCCATCTCTGCTTCGGTGCGTACATCAGCCATGGTGGCGGTCCCTTCGTCCCGAACACGTCGGGCGCGGGTGGGTCGTTCTGCGTCTGTTGAGGGCTACCGGAGGATCGTCTCTTCGACCAGCCAGCCGAACCCGAGGTCAGCGACGCCCAGGAACGCGCCGAGGAGCAACGAGACGACGAGGACGACGACGGTGAGGTTCATGACCTCCCGGCGCGTCGGCCAGGTGACCTTCCGGAGTTCGGAGATGATGTCCATCGCCCAGCGGGGCTTGAGGAGCGAGCCCTTGCGGGGCGCCTCGTTGGGGCTGCTGGTGGACATCGACGGGCCAGCGGGACGAGACGACGGCTGTCGTCCCGTGCGCTGACGTCGCTCGGCGCGCTGTTGCTGGCGCCGTTGTTCTCGGCCCATGAGGTGTTCCGTCCTGACTCCCGCTAACGCGGTGCTTGCGTCGGGTGCCCCGTGCGGGGCGTGGAAGAGCCGGCAGACGCGGTCAGCGCGTCTCCCGGTGCGAGCGGTGGACCCGGCAGCGCGGACAGAACTTGCTCAGTTCCAGCCGCTCCGGGTCGTTCCGCTTGTTCTTCTTCGTGGTGTAGTTCCGCTCACGGCACTCTGTACAGGCCAGCGTGATGTGGTCGCGGTCTTCGCCCTTTTTCGCCATCGTGGTTGCCTATCTCGGTCGGACTCGGAGTCCGGCTCGAACCGTTACTCGGATGCTCTGTCTACTCGATGATCTCGGTGACGACGCCGGCGCCCACCGTGCGGCCACCCTC
>CAYPYF010000067.1:12538-14052 GCA_964414675.1 uncultured Dehalococcoidaceae bacterium | reverse complement strand
GCAAGACGGCCATCGTCGAGGGCCTCGCGCAGCGCATCGTCGACAACGACGTGCCGGAGCGGCTGCAGGGGAAGCGGGTCCTCGCGCTCGACCTCGGCGCGCTGCTCGCCGGCTCGAAGTTCCGCGGTGAGTTCGAGGAACGCCTACAGGCCGTCATGAACGAGGTGAAGCAGTCCGCCGGCGAGATCGTGCTGTTTATCGACGAGCTGCACACGGTCGTCGGCGCCGGCGGCGCGGACGGCGCCCTCGACGCGGCGAACATGCTGAAGCCGGCGCTCGCCCGCGGGGAGCTCCGCGTCATCGGCGCGACCACCCTCGACGAGTACCGGCAGCACATCGAGGAGGATCCCGCCCTCGAGCGGCGCTTCTCGCCGGTCTACGTCGACGAGCCGTCCGAGGAAGACGCCATCGCGATCCTCAAGGGGCTGCGGCCCCGCTACGAGGAGCACCACGGCGTCAAGATCACGGACGCGGCCGTGGACGCCGCGGTGCGCCTCGGCGCGCGCTACCTGACGGAGCGGAACCTCCCCGACAAGGCGATCGACCTCATCGACGAGGCGGCGAGCCGCCACGTCATCGAGGCGGAGTCGCTCTCGCCGGACCTGCGCGACCTCAAGCAGCGCCTCGACGCCGCGAGCGAGCGCGTGGACGCCGCCGCGGAGCGCCAGGACTACGAGGAGGCCGCCCGCATCAAGCAGGAGGTCGTCTCGATCCAGAAGGAGTACCAGGAGCGCCGCGCCGCCTGGCAGCAGGAGCACGGCCTCTCGGACGAGGTGACCGAGCAGGAGATCGCCGCCCTCATCGCGCAGATGACCGGCATCCCCGTCGACCGGATGATGGAGGGCGAGGCGGAGAAGCTGCTGAAGATGGAGGAGTTCCTCCACCAGCAGGTGATCGGCCAGGACCGCGCCATCACGTCGCTCGCCGACGCGATCCGGCGCGCCCGCTCCGGCCTCAAGGACCCGCGTCGCCCGATCGGCTCATTCGTCTTCGTTGGCCCCACCGGCGTCGGCAAGACCTACCTCGCGAGGGCGCTCGCGGAGTACATGTTCGACGACCCGGACGCGCTCATCCGTCTCGACATGTCCGAGTACCAGGAGCGCCATACCGCCTCGCGGTTGGTGGGCGCCCCTCCCGGGTACGTCGGCTATGACCAGGCGGGCGAGCTGACCGAGGCGGTCCGACGCCGCCCGTACCAGGTGATCCTGTTCGACGAGATCGAGAAGGCCCACCCGGACATCTGGAACACCCTGCTCCAGGTGATGGACGACGGCCGCCTCACGGACAGCCACGGCCGCACGGTGGACTTCCGCAACACGGTCATCGTGCTCACCTCGAACCTCGGCACCGGCGCCACGCGCGAGACGGTCGGCTTCCGCCGGGCCTCGAACGACCGTGACGCCGAGGCGATGGAGCGGGACATCGAGCGGGCGCTGAAGCAGGCGTTCCGGCCGGAGTTCCTCAACCGGCTGGACGAGATCATCGTCTTCGAGCCGCTGACCGAGCCGGAGATC
>CAYPYF010000067.1:0-12528 GCA_964414675.1 uncultured Dehalococcoidaceae bacterium | reverse complement strand
TCCGCGAGCGCCTGGTGGAGCGCGGCCTCGACTTCGAGGTCACCCCGGCCGCCCTCGACGTCCTCGCCCGCGAGGGCTACGACCCCGAGTTCGGCGCCCGCCCGCTGCGCCGCCTCATCGAGCGCCGCGTCGAGAACCCCCTTGCGAAGGGCGTCCTCAGCGGCGGCTACGAGGAGGGCGACCGCATCACCGTCGACCACGACGGCAGCGAGTTCACCTTCACGCGCCACCCCGGTGCCGCCCGCACGGCGGAGCCGGAGGTGGTCGAGGCCGAGGTCGCGGGGGTGTAGTCGGGGACCGAGCGGTACGACTGCATACGCAACGCGTCCCCGGGTTGCTCTCGGGGACGCGTTGAGCAGCTGCCGATCCCATTTCGCAACACCCAGCCTCGCCTCGCCTCACGCCCGTAACACGACCGGCGGTACGGTTCGTTTCGTGCTCCCCGACAGGCGGGTGGCGTGGCGAAGGGACCGAGGATGACCGAAGAGGTCGCGAGTCCGAAGCCCGCGGAGCGAGATCCCGAGGCCGGGCCTACCGAGGTCACCCGGCGGCCACTCGAGCAGACGCACTACCAGCAGCAGCGACCGCTCGCCCAGCCGCCCGGGTTCTACTGGGACCCGAAGTAGCCGGACCGAACTGGCTCCAGAGGAGGACAACCCCCGGCCTGAGCCGGGGGTTGTTGCGTTGCTACCCCAACTCTGTCGCCAGCGCCGCGACCGCGGCCGCCCCGCCTGTGAGGACGGGCTCGCCGTGGCCGAAGTAGATCGTCTCGTACTCGTACCCGGCGAGGATGCCGACGGATGCGATCGCGGTCGCCGTGTCCGGGGTGAATCGCTCGTTCGGGCCGCCCACGCCGCCATTGCCGCCGGTCATCGCGTCGCCGGCGACGAGGACTGATGCGGCGCGGTCCAGTACCGCGATGTGGCCGGGGGTGTGGCCCGGTGTCTCGATGATCTCGACGCCGAAGACGGTATCGCCGGTGCCGACCGCGACCGGCGGGCGCGGCGAGTCGATGGCGGCGAGGTCCGCTGCGCCGCAGTAGGCGGTGGCGTCTGCCGCGAGTGCCATCACCTCCGGCAGGCTGCCCTGGTGGTCCGGGTGGTGGTGCGTCAGGATGACGTGGCCCACGTCCTCCCAGCGCAACCCCATGGACTCGAACATCGCTTCGAAGTCGCCGGTGCTGCCGGGGTTCCCGGTGTCAACGATCGCGACCTCGTTGTCTCGGACGAGCGCGTACGCCGAGACGCCTCCGAGGTCCACGCGATGCCACGTGCCAGCCTCGGTGGCTGGAGTCCCCGTCGCGTCAGTCGTCGCCACGGTGGTCGGTGAGGCGCTCGGGGTCATCGTCGCGCCGCGCGTGACCTCGGGCGTCGGGGTCGAGGTGAGTCCGGGGTTGGTAGTGGGGTCATCGGTCTCGTCGCTGGAGCACGCGGCGACGATCGGGACCGCGAACAGGGCGAAGGCGCCCTTGCCGAGGTCAGCGAGGAAGACGCGCCTCGTGCGCTGCGTACGGAGGTGGGCCGGCGGGTGCAGGTGCGGATGAGTCACGGTGGGGCCTCCCTCGGAGGTCACGAGGGTGGGAGCGCCGGGATCGTCGCACATCAGCCTCGGTCTCGGCGCGCGGGGATGTCCGGATCTGTCGCGCCGCTACTCGCGGACCACATCACACTCCTCCCCGGCATACTGATGCCGACGTCAACTGGAGGATCACGATGGCCGACACCACACCGACCCCCGCGCCCGACCTTGCCGCCACGAAGTCCGAGCTCATCGACCGCCTGTTCCGCGACCTGCTGGGTGCGGTCAGCATCGTTGGCGTCACGCTCGGCGAGAACCTTGGGCTCTACGCCGCCCTCGAGCGGGACGGCGCGGCGACCTCGACGGAGCTGGCGGAGCGCGCCGGCATCGCCGAGCGGTACGCCCGTGAGTGGCTCGAGCAGCAGGCCGCCGACGGCATCCTCGCGCTCGCCCAGGCGTCGGCGGATCCGCTCCACCGCAAGTACGAACTACCCGAGGCGCATCGTGACGTCCTCGCGAACCGTGAGGACCTGGACTTCATGGCGCCGTTCGCCCGGCTGCTTATGGCCGGCGCGGCGAAGCTCCCAGAGATCGCGCAGGCCTTCCGTACCGGCGGTGGCCTCGGGTGGGACGAGTACGGCCCGGACATGCGCGAGTCCCAGGGCGATGCCAACCGCACACTCTTCCTGCAGGCGCTCCGCGAGTACCTCGAACAGGTGCCCGACGTGCACGCCCGGCTGATCGCCTCGGACCGCCCCGCGCGCGTCGCCGAGGTGGGGAGCGGGATGGGGTGGGCTGCCATCGGCCTCGCGATCGCGTACCCGCTCGTCACGGTGGACGGCTACGACCTCGACCTTCCCGCCGTCGAGCAGGCGCGCCAGCACGCGCACGAGGCAAGCGTGGCCGCCCGCGTGCGCTTCCACGCCGAGGACGGCGCCGAGGCCGGCGGCCAGTACGACCTGGTGCTCGCGTTCGAGTGCATCCACGACCTGCCGGATCCCGTCTCCGTGCTCGCCTCGATGCGCGCGATGATGGCCCCCGGCGGCGCGTGCATCGTGATGGACGAGCGCGTCGGCGAGGAGTTCACGGCCCCTGCCGGTGAGGTGGAGCGGCTCATGTACGGGTACAGCCTGCTGGTCTGCCTTCCGGACGGGCTGTCGCACCCCGCCTCGGTGGGTACGGGGACGGTGATGCGCCCCGCGATCCTCGCGGGCTACGCGGAGCAGGCCGGCTTCGAGCGAGTCGAGACGCTCGAGGCGCTCGAACACCCGTTCTTCCGCTTCTACCGCCTGTACGCATAGTGGCCGCGCCCGGGGTATCGATTCGAAGGATTTGGGAGGCTGTCGCCGTTTAGTCATAACGGGACACCGGGCGGCCTGAGTTCGCAAGACGGTCCGGCGTAGCTTCGATGCAGGGTCCTCGCAGGGAGGGTCCGCATGCGAAGGATGAACGACATGGCGCAGGAAGAGAAGCAGCAGCAGAACGAGCAGGAGCGGCTTCAGCAGGAGAAGCAGCAGCAGGAGCGGCAGCAGCAACAGCAGGCCGGCCAGGAAAAGGGCCAGCAGCAGGGCACCCAGCAGGAAGAGCAGCAGCGCCAGCGCTAGCCCGCTCCCTCTGACGACGCAATGTCAGGACCGCCGCCCGCGAGGGCGGCGGTCCTGCGTCTTACTCCCACGCGCGATCTCGGGCGGCGTAAGATTTTGCGCAAATCGGCGCGATTCTGAGGAGGGCATCATGGTGTCTGGTTCCACGATCGCCGACCGCTGGGTCGGACTGGCCGGCGAATCTGAAGCCGACCGCGCGACGAAGATGCGCGGCATCTTGGATGAAGTGTTAGCGCTGGGCGAGGCCGAGCGCGCCACGACGATCGAGTCGATGGTGCGAGCGGAGTACGCCCTCGGCGACGCGGAGTTGCGGCCGTTCACGGCCAGCCGCCTGCGGACCTGGCTCGCGATCGCCGCGGGGAACATGGAGGGCGCCCAGTCGCTCGCCCGCGGTTACGACGCCGCCTTCGACAAGCTTCCGGCAGCCCAGGCGATGCGTCGCTCCACGATGGTCCAGACCATCGCCCGCACGGACCTGACCGCCGAGGAAGTCACAGGCCTCTTCGATCTCATTCCCTCGATCGTGCAGCAGGTGCCGCGCGCGATCCCTCCGACCCGTCACTACGACAAGCCGGAGGAGAAGAAGCCGTTCTGGAAGTTCTGGTAGTCCCCGGGGACGTTCAGCCCCGGATACGCTGAAGGGGTCGCGGCTCGAGACGCGACCCCTTCGCGTTGTGCGCTGTCGCGCATCCGTCCGTCAGGGCGTGGATCCTCGCAGCGCGCGTGCGGCCGCGGCCACCACGAGCAGCACCAGGAACACGACGAACAGGATCTGTGCGATGCCAGCTGCCGCTCCGGCGATCCCCCCGAACCCGAGGAGTGCCGCGACGATGGCGAGTACGAAGAAGAGGAATGCCCATCCGAGCACGGTGTCCATCCTTACCAAGTGAGATCCGCGATTCCGGGTGCGGCCTCCACGGGAGCACTGTCGCTGCCCTGTCGTTACAAACGCGTCGCGGCTCCGAGCGTTTGCTCCGTTTCCCGTGATACTGGGCAGACCTGACACCGCCGGGCCGTTGTGAGGAACCACGATGCGACGATTTCGTCACCTGACGGGCGTCGCGGGGCCGTGATCGCAGGCGGCGAGGGCGATCCGGGAGCCCGGCTGCTTAGAAGCCGCAGCCCTCGAACTGGTTCGGGAGCGGCTCGATCCCGGCGGCCTGGACGCGCGCCTTGAACGACGCGAGGTATTTGTCCGCGTCGAAGAACTCGTACTTCGAGATCAGGCCAGGATCCTCGACCGGGACGGAGAAGACCCAGGCGGAGAACGTCTCCGCGAAGTCCTCCTCCGGGTTGGTCGCGGCGTAGGAGCCGAAGAACGAGGGGTCGGCGATGCAGCGCTCGAGCGCAGCCTCGTCGTCGTCGTTCAGCGGATCGATCTCCGCGATCCACTCGCCCCAGAACGCCTCCGCCCAGCGCGCGATGAATGAGTCGTCCGTGTAGCAGCCTTCGCCCTCGAAGTAGGTGAAGCACTGGCTCTCGTCCACGCTGCGGTCCAGTTGGTCCGCGCCGCCCGTGAAGACGTGCGTGAGCTCGTGCGCCATCGTGAGTGCGAGCTCGATGTCGTCGGCCTCCGCCTGGCCGAGGTTCACGGTCATCTGGAAGGCCACGCCGCCTTCGCCCGTGTTCAGGGCCTCCACGTACGCCAGCAGGTCACTGGGCGCGTCGAACCCGGCGAGCAGGATGAGGTCGACGAGGTCCTCCGACGAGGCGACGATGCGCAGCCACTCCCACGAATGCAGCAGCCGATCGTCCTCGCCGAGGCACGGCTGCCCGAGGATGCCGTCGACCACGAAGTGGCCGGAGGTGAACCCGTCCGCGAAGTCCTCGCCGCCGCCGCTCGCGATGAACTCCAGCGAACAGTCGACGTCGTCGCGGGTGAGCAGCGGGTCGTAGAGCGGCGCGTCTTCCACCACGGCCGTCGTCGTCTCGGTGGCAGCCTCCGTGGGCGTCTGCGTTGCGGCGGACGTCGGAGTCATCGAGGTCACACCGGTGGGGGTGCCATCGCCCTCGGCTTTGTCGCTGCACGCGCTCAGGAGCGCGATCCCGGTGACCAGCAGGGCGAACGACGCCGCGCGCGGGGTGCTCACGGACGTACCGAACATCGAGGCCTCCCTGCGGCAGACGTGAGCACGCGTCAGCGATCGCTGATCGGCCTGCACGAAGTATCCCCGAGGATGCGCCAACCGTCCCCGCATTCCTCGGCGAGGGCGTTCCGCGACGGGCGCGCGCGCTCCTCTGCTAGCATCGCGACGCTCGATGGGAACGCTGATGCCCGAGGTCCCGCGCCCGCTGCCCCTCGCGACGCCGGAGACGCAGGAGTTCTTCGATGGGCTCGCGCGCCGCGAACTGCGCATCCAGCGCTGCAACGCCTGTGGCCGCGGCTACTTCTATCCGCGCCCGTTCTGCCCTCGCCCCGGTTGTCACTCCCGCGATGTCGCCTGGATCACGGCCAGCGGCCGCGGCACCCTCTATTCCTACGTCATCGCCCACCGGGGTCACCCGGCGTTCGAGACGCCGTACGTCATCGCCGTGGTCGAACTCGAGGAAGGCGGCCGGATGATGACGAACATCGCGGGCCTCGACGATCCGACACCCGCAGCGCTTCCTGCGGGCGCGCCCGTCGAGGTCGTCTACGAGGAGCAGGCCAACGGCGAGGTCCTGCCCGCGTTCCGACTGGTCGAGGCGTCCTGATGGCTGACTCGAGCGCGCTCCGCCACCGGGTCGCGATCGTCGGCGCGGCTGAGACGACCGACCTCGGTGTGCTGCCGGGGCACTCCGTGCTGCAACTCCACGCCGAGTCCGCGTTCAACGCCCTCGACGACGCCGGGCTCACCCTCGACGACATCGATGGCATCGCCACCGCCGGCGTCTCGGTCGCGCAGTTGACCGAGTACCTCGGCATCCTCCCGCGCTGGATCGATGGCACGGCGGTCGGCGGGGGCTCGTTCCTCATCCACGTCGGGCACGCCGTCGCCGCGATCGCCGCCGGGTACTGCGACACCGTCCTCATCACCCACGGCGAGTCGGGCCGATCGAGGGTGGGCGCGGCCGCGCCGGGGCGTTCGCCTTCGCAGCCCGCGGGCCAGTTCGAAGCGCCGTACGGCGTCGCCGGCCCGCCCACGATGTTCTCCGTGCCGATCGTGCGGCACATGCAGCAGTACGGCACGACCGAGGAGCAACTGGCGGCGGTGTCCGTCGCGACTCGCCGGTGGGCCGAGCGCACTCCGCGCGCCATGATGCGCGACCCGATCACCGTGCAGGACGTGCTGGACTCGCGGCTCATCGCGTGGCCGCTGCACCTCCTCAACTGCTGTCTCGTGACGGACGGCGGCGGCGCGTTGATCCTCACCTCCGAGGAGCGCGCGAAGGACTTCCCGAAGCCACCGGTCTACGTCCTGGGCCGGGGCGAGGCAGCGCAACACGTGAACATCTCCCAGATGTGGGACTTCGCGGAGTGGACTGCGGCGGCGCAGGTCACGGGACCGGAGGCGTTCCGCATGGCCGGCCTCGGCCATGCGGACATCGACCACCTCATGCTCTATGACGCCTTCTCACACACGCCGATCTACGCGCTGGAGGCGCTTGGCTTCGTCGCGCCCGGCGAAGGCGGCCCGTGGTTCGCGGAGATGCACTCGGCGCCCGGTGGGTCGCTGCCCGTGAACACGAACGGCGGCGGGCTCTCCTACACCCACACCGGGATGTACGGGATGTTCGCGATCCAGGAGGCCGTCCGGCAGCTCCGAGGTGAGGCAGCCGCGCAGTTGCCGGACGTGCACACCTCGCTCGTCCATGCGCCGGGCGGCATGTTCTCCGCCACGGCCACGCTCATCCTCGGTAACGAGTAGCGATCACTGGTCCGCTGAGATCCGCCGATGCCAACGCTCTACCACTTCTCCGAGGAACCCTCGATCGAGGTCTTCCACCCCCGGACGATGCCGCACCGGCCCGAGATCACGGTCCCGCTCGTCTGGGCGATCGAGGCTGAGCGCCAGTACATGTACCTCTTCCCACGCGACTGCCCACGCATCCTCCTCTGGCCCACCCCGGAGACCACCGAGGCGGACCGCGACGCCTTCTTCCGCCACTCGGACGCGTCCGCCGTCGCGTACGTGGAGTACGCGTGGCTCGATCGTCTCCGGAGCACCACCACCTACCGCTACGCGATGCCGCCCGAGACGTTCGAGGATCTCGACGACGCGGGGATGTGGGTCAGCCGTCAGAGCGTGACGCCCTCCACGGTCGAGGCGATCGATGACCTCCCGGACGCGCTCCGCCGCACCGGCGTGGAGTTGCGGGTGATGGAGCGCCTTACGCCGCTCTTCGGCCTCTGGGAGACGACCACGCTGCACTGGTCCTCGATCCGGATGACCAACGCGCAGGACTGGACGCCGAACCCGGGCACCGTCCCCGAGAGGCTGCGCGGCTAGACTCGCCTCGTACCCGCGAGGAGTCCCATGACCGAGCCAGAACCGATCGGTGTCCTCGAAGCGCTGCACTCGACGCCGGCGCGACGCTATCTGAAGCCCGATCCCATTCCGGACGACGTCCTCCGCGCGATCCTCGACGCGGCGATCCGGGGCCCCTCCGGCGGCAACTCGCAGGCGTGGGCGTGGGTCGTCGTGACCGACCCCGAGCTCAAGCGCCCGATCGCGGAGTGGTACCGCGAGGGCTGGGAGCGCGCCTACGGCAGCCGCCGGGAGGCGATCCTGGCATCCGAGGACGGGCAGGGCCTGGGGAAGCGCAACTTCCTGAGCGCGGAGCACCTCGCCAACCACCTGGAGGAGGCGCCGGTGTGGGTGATACCCGTGCTGCAGGGCGCCGCGAAGAGCCAGAGTCCCCGCACGGGCTCCTCGATCTACGGCGCCGTGCAGCACCTCATGCTCGCCGCGCGTGCCTACGGCATCGGCGCGACGCTCACCAGTCTCTACGCAGCGCACGAGGATGACGTGAAGCGCCTCCTTGGCATCCCGGAGGACGCCCTCACGATGGCGCTCATCCCGCTGGGTTACCCGGAACGTGGGCGCTGGGCCGAGCCGAAGCGACGACCGGTCGAGGAGGTTTCGTACCTCAACAGCTGGGAGAACCCGTGGCCGGGGACGGCGTCGTAGGGGTCATAGGCGTCGGGGTCGTAGGCATTGAGGTGGGGCGGCCCTCGTCGGGCGCGCCGGCATTGCGATCCTCGGGCGTTTCCGGTGGGGGCGTGGGATACGGCGTCACGAGGATCATCGCGGCGGCGGCGACGTACGTGGCGATGAAGATCGAGAACGCGAATTCGTACGAGCCGCGCGCGTCGAACACCATCGCCGCGAACAGCGGACCGCCCGCGCTTGCGAACACCTGGAACGGCCGCGTCAGGCCTCGGATCGCTCCGAGCGAGGGCCGGCCGAAGTAGTCAGCCCAGACGACCTCCTGCACCGTCGACACGCCGCCGATACCGATGCCGAGCACGAAGACGCTCGCGTGCACCAGCACCACCTGGTCGGTCGACATGATCGCCAGCAGCCCCACGCCCATCAGCAGGAACTCCACCGCGGCGCACCTCGCGGTGTTCAGGCGGTCCAGCGCCATGCCCCATACCGGCTTCGAGAGCAGCCCCGCGAGGCCCACCATCCCGAACGCGCTTGCCGCCTGCCCTGAGCTGAGGCCGGTGTCCGAGAGGTACGGGATGAGGTGCAGGAGCAGCGCGCTGAGCCCCATGCTTGCGAGGGCGAACGTGAGGATCAGCATCCACAGGCTGCGCGTCCGCATCGCCTCCCGGCGCGTCCAGTGGACATCCTGGAGCGCCATCGAGGCGGCCCGCGCCTTCGGGGGCGGTGTCGTGCTGACTCCGCCGTCCGGGACGAGGCCGTGGTCCTCCGGACGGCGTCGCATCACGATGAGCGACATCGGCACGATCACGATCGGGATCGTGACGCCGATGATCGCCCACGACTCCCGCCACCCATAGGCGTCGATGAGCGTCGTGGCGATGAACGGCAGGACCAGCGCCGCGAACGAGACGCCCATCGCGCCGATGGCGATCGCGATGCCTCGACGCCGGACGAACCAGTTCGAGAGCGCGACGTTCAGGACGAGGCCGCCGGCGCCGGCCGCGCCGCCGGTCACGAGGACGCCGCGGACAAGCAGGTACTGCCAGATCTCCTGTACCTGCGACATCACTACGAAGCCGACGCCCATGATCAGCGCGCCGACGACGAGCATGATCCGGCCCCCGTGCCGGTCCAGCATCGGCCCGATCCAGAAGGCGACGAAGCCCGAGCAGATGGTGGACACGGTCTGGCCGAACGAGAGGTCCGTGCGCGTCCAGCCGAGGTCCGCCTCCATCGGCTTCAGGAACACGCCGAGCGTGTACGCCTGGAGGCCGGTCGACATCATCGAGACCGCGAACGCGACGCCGACGATGTACCAGCCGTAGTAGACGCGCCGGCCACGGATGGTCGTGGGCAGGATGCGAGGAAGCCCGTCGGCGGGGGTGTCGGCGTCGCTGATCGAGGGGGGCGGTGGGACGGGTGCGGCCACGGGCCGGTCCAATCGCGATCAAGTCGCGCGGACGGTACCACGTTCGTAATAGCCTGGTTCCTCGTCTCGGGCGTGCGGCGCATCACCTAGACTGCGCGGGCTGCGAAGGAGCCCCCGATGCCGACCCACCCCGCCCGCACCACGATCGAGACCGTCCTCGGCCCGATCGATCCGAAGGACCTCGGCTTCACGCTGAGCCACGAGCACACGCCCCGGCCGCCGGCCGTCCTCGGCGTCGAGTACCCGTGGATGTTCAACATCGACGAAATGCGCCAGCGCGGCATCGACGAACTGACCGAGGCGAAGCAGGGCGGCGTCGATGCGATCATCGACCTCAGCACGCCCGACCTCGGACGCTCCATGGCCCTCAGCGTGGACTACGCGAAGGCGAGCGGCGTCCACATCGTGGTCGCGACCGGCATCTGGCGGGAGGTGCCTCGCCAGTTGCGCGCGATGACGCCGGAGCAGGTCGCCGAGATCTTCATCCGCGAGATCACGGTCGGCATCCAGGACACGGACATCAAGGCGGGCGTCATCAAGTGCGCCTCCGACACGGAGGGCGTCTCACCCGCCGCCGAGGTCATCCTCCGCGCCGCCGCCATCGCCTCCAACGAGACGGGCTGCCCGATCAGCACGCACCAGTGGGCGCCGCTCGAGGTCGGCCGTCAGCAGGTCGACATCCTGAAGGACGCCGGCGCGGACATGAACCGCGTCTGCATCGGCCACAGCGCCGACAGCACGGACGTCGACTACCTCGAAGGGCTGCTCAAGGACGGGGTGTGGCTCTCGATGGACCGGTACCCCGGCGGCGCGATGATCGGCGCGGACGGCCCCTCGCAGCGCCCGACGTGGCAGCAGCGCAACGCCACGGTGCGCGCCCTTATCGACCGAGGCTGGACAGGCCGCCTGATGCTCGGCCACGACTACGCCCCCGGCCTCCAGCCCCGTGACTTCCCGACGCGCTATCTCTTCGTGAGCACGACCGCGATCCCGGGCCTCCTCGCGGACGGCGTCCCCCAGGCCACCATCGACACGATGATGCGCGAGGTGCCTCGGGCCTTCCTCACGGGCGACCGGGTATAGGTAAGTGAGCTATCGCTGCGCACCTGCTATGAGTACCGCCTCTCCATGGGGATCGTTAGTCAGGGACCTGGAATGCCGAATGAAGCGTTGAAGTGGTGGCAGCGACCGGCCGCGGTTATCGCGACGCTGATCCTCTTCTTTCCGTTAGGCCTGTTCCTGATGTGGCGCTCCCGTGTCTGGTCACGGCGCACACGGTGGATCATCACAAGCTGCTTCGGAGTCGTTTCGCTCCTGGCGGCATTGACCCCCACCGAGACCCCTTCCGATGAGGTGAGCGCAGCGGCTTCGCTGGCAGGGACAGCGGAATCTGACCCGAAGACCTCGCAAACACCGGAGACTACCCAGACACAGACTTCGATAGCGGCGAGCGGCACTGCGACGTTATCTCCAACGAGCCTGGCGAGTCCCCCTCCGACTTCGACAGCCACGCCATCCATCGTGGATGCGACCCTCGGCCCGATCGGGACGATCACCTGGCAGGAGCCGATCTTCGGTGTCCGCGTCCATTTCGTCGCAGAAATTGTCAACAGCGGCACGGTGCCGATCGAGGTCGAGAACATCCGGTACGAGATGCTCTCCCCGTCCGGGGCCATCATTGAGCGGGGCGAGGTTCCGAAGTCATACCCGCGGAAGATCGCGCCGGGAGCGAATGCGGTGATTGGTAGGACCGTGACCGCCGACGCGGCGCTCTCGCCGAGGGATGTCGGATCGGTTCGCATCGACTACGACATCGTTGAAGTACGGGCACCCGACAACCTGCTCGGATGGTCGAACGTTGAAGCGCGTGGGACTGACCTCGTTGGTGGACTGATCGTTTCCGGCGACGTCGGAAACCGGTCCGACCGGACCTTCGATGACATCCAGATCGCTGTCGTGATGGTGGACGCGTCGGGAGCGTGGGTCGGCTACTCCACGGGCGAGATCGTCATCGGCGAACTGAAGCCGAACGAGGTTGCACGGTTCAACACGCGCCCCGATCTACCGCCGGGGCTTGAGTCGCGCGTGGCTTCGTTCATCGTCTTCGCGTTTGACGAGTGAGCGGTACCGCCGCCGTCTACGCCACAGCGGGTGCGAGGCAGGTGGCGTGGCCGCAGACGCATTCCATCTCGCCCTGCGAGCAGGCACAGCCGGGGGTGCACTCGCCTCCGCCGACGATGCCGAAGCGCTGGAGGACCTTGACGACGATCCCCACGATCAGCGCGAGGAAGACGAAGCGGCGAAGAAATCTCATGGCGCGGTCCCTTCAGGCGTGTCCCCATCGTACGGGGCGAGTCGTGCAATGGCTGCGGGGGCGGGATTAAGAAAGCGTGCCGCCCGGCCTGGTGCGTTGCAGTCTCAACCGTCGAGGCTGACCGAGCCGTCGAGGACGCCCTCCGGCGAGGCGAACTGTTCCCGGTAGAGCGAGGCGTAGAGGCCATCCCGCGCGAGTAGCTCCTCGTGCGTCCCGCGCTCGACGATGCGCCCGCCGTCCAGGACCAGGATCAGGTCGGCAGCCGTCACCGTGGACAGCCGGTGGGCGATGACCACGGTCGTCCGGCCGTGCGCGAGGGCCGCCATCGACTCGCGGATCTCGCGCTCCAGCCGCGAGTCCAGCGAGGACGTCGCCTCGTCGAGGATGAGCACCGGCGGGTCCTTCAGGACGGCGCGCGCGCGGACATAATCCGGATTGTCGATCAGGGATCGCGGAACCCCCGCTTTCAGAAGATCGGCGTCGCTCAATGTCGCGACGGAATGTTTCCCGGCGGCGAGATTGCGCCAGAACTCGTCCGGGCTCGCCGCGTCCGGAAAGCGGCAGGCCATG
>CAYPYF010000066.1:4446-14101 GCA_964414675.1 uncultured Dehalococcoidaceae bacterium | reverse complement strand
GGACGCGGTCACCTCGGCGACCGCGTCCCAGTCGTCGAGGCGGTCCCAGTCGAAGTCGGCGGGGAGGACGGGGAACCCGCCCTGGTGCGTGAGCACGTGGCGGACAGTGCAGGCGGCCTTGCCCCCCTGCGCGAACTCCGGCCAGACCTCGGCGAAGCGGCCGTCGAGGTCGAGCAAGCCGCGCTCGACGAGCATGAGGATGGCGACCGCCGTGATCGGCTTGGTCGCCGAGAACCACAGCATGCGCTTACCGGCGCCAGAGCCCAGCGCGAGGCCCACCTCGCGCGTCCCGTGTCGGTAGACGGCGACCTGGGCCGCCGTGTGCCACCCCCGCGCGAGGTGCTCGCGAGCGACCTCCTCGATGCGGGCGCGGCCGGCTTCGGACAGGCCGGGCATCAGTCGTCGATCTTGAGGACGATCTTGCCGAAGTTGGCGTTCGACTCCATGTACGCGTGCGCGGCGCCCGTCTGGTCGAGCGGGAACACCCGGTCGATGATCGGGCGGATCGTCTCGTCGGCGAAGAGCGGCATGACGCGGTGGTTGAACGCCTGGATGAGCGTCGCCTTTTCCTCGAGCGGCCGTCCGCGCAGCAGCGTGCCGCGCACGCTCGCCCGCTTCTGGGAGAGCGCGCTCGTCACCATGCCCTCGACGGCGGCGCCGCCCATGGAGCCCACGATGATCATCCGCCCCTTGAGGGCGATCGACTTCATGTTCTGGTGCCAGTAGGGACCGCCGATGACGTCGAGGATGACGTCGACACCCTGCCCGCCGGTCTGCTCCTCGATCACCGCGGCGAAGTCTTCCTCGTGGTAGTTGATGCCAACGTCCATGCCGAGCTCGGTGGCGGCGTCCAGCTTCTCCTGCGACCCGGCGGTACCGAAGATGCGGCAGCCCTGCGCCGCGGCCATCTGGATCGCCGCCGTGCCGACACCCGAGCCGGCGGCGTGGATCAGCACGGACTCGCCCATGACCAGGTCACACTGCAGGAACAGCGCGTCGTACGCGGTGAGGAAGACCTCCGGGATGCTCGCGGCCTCCTCGAACGTCAGGTTCGGGGGCACCGGCATCAGCATCCGCTCGTGCACCGTGACCTTCGAGGCGTAGCCCATCCCTCCGAGGAGGGCCATCACGCGGTCGCCGGGCTTCCATCCGACCACGCGGTCGCCGACGGCCTCGACGACGCCGGCCGCCTCCAGCCCCGGGATGTCGTTGCGGGTGCCCGGCGGGCCGTTGTAGCGGCCGCGGCGCTGGAGGAGGTCGGCACGGTTGAGGGCGGATGCCTTCACCGAGACGAGGACCTCCTCGTGCCCCGGAATGGGGTCCGGCAGCTCTTGCACCTCGAAGGCATCTTCGAGCCCTCCCGGGTTGGTGACGACGGCAGCACGCATGGAGGGCCTCACAGACTGATCAGGGCACGATTCGGGTGACGGCGCCCGATGCTACCACCGGCCCCCGTCGCGGGCTGCTCGACCACGTCGTAGCGTCCGGGAAGTCACAGCGGGCGTGCTGATAGCATCGAGGGAGCCACGATGGCCTGCCTCCGATGGCCCTGCGGGAAGGCTCCTGGATGCCCGGTTTGCGCGACGACCTCCAACTCACCGCAGACGACGTCACTGCGACCGTCCCCGCGGACTGGCTCCCGTTCGAGACGACCGAGGATGTCCCCCTGCTGGAGGCGGTCTTCGGCCAGGAGCGGGCCGTCCGCGCGATCGAGTTCGCGCTCGGGATGAACGCGCCGGGGTACAACCTGTTCGCATCCGGCCCGGACGGGTTCGGCAAGGCAACGATCGCGGAGACGTTCCTCCGACGTCGCGCCGCCAGCGCACCGCCCCCGCCGGACTGGGTCTTCGTGCACAACTTCGCGGACGCCGACCATCCGCAGGCGATCTCACTACCGGCGGGCCGAGGCCACGTGTTCGCCAACAGCGTGAAGCACGTGCTGGACACGGCCCGCCGCGAGATCACCGCCGCGTTCGACTCCGACTCGTACGCGCGGATGCGCCAGGAGCTCGGCGAGCGGGTCGAGCGGGTACGTACGGAGCTCCTCGAGACGCTCCAGACGCGCGGGCGCGAGTTCGGCTTCGCGCTGAGCTTCGGGCCGTCCGGCATCTCGACGTCGCCGCTCATCGACGACAAGCCCGCGACGGAAGAGCAGTTCGCCGCCCTCACCGACGCGGAACGAGACGCGTTCATCGAGCGTGGGCGAGAACTGGAGAAGATCGTCCAGGAAGCGCTCCTCGCCCTCCGGGGTAAGGAGCGCGAGGCTGAGGCAGCCGTCGACCAGTTGGACCGCGAGACCGCGACCTTCGCCGTGAGTCACCTCCTCGACCCGCTCATTCAGGAGTTCGGCCCGGATCCAGAGGTGCGCGAGTTCCTCGAATTCGTCCGCGACGACCTCGTGCAGAACCGGGACGCGATCCGGGGCGAACAGCAGCGGCCGGCGATCCCGGGGCTCCCCGTGCAGCAGGCGGATCCGACCGGGCGTTACGAGGTCAACGTCTTCGTCTCCAATGACCCCCAGCAGGGTGCGCCGGTCGTCATCGAGACCCATCCGACCTACTACAACCTGATGGGCCGGATCGAATACCAGGGCGGCTTCGGCGGCGCTTCCACGGACCACACGTTCATCCGTGCCGGATCGCTCGCCCGCGCCAACGGTGGGTACCTGGTGATCCGACTGCGCGACCTCCTCGTCCAGCCCGGCTCGTTCGATGCGCTCAAGCGCGCGCTCCTGTCGCGGCAACTCCAGGTCGAGAACCTCTCTGAGAGCCTGCAACTGATCCCAACGACCGGGCTCCGCCCGGAGCCGATCCCGGTCGACCTGAAGGTGATCCTCGTCGGCGACTCCATGCTCCACAGCCTGCTCTACCGGAACGACCCGGACTTCCGCGAGTTGTTCCGCGTGAAGGCGGACTTCGAGACCGAACTCGACCGCACGAAGGAGAACGCGAACGGCCTTGCCTCGATCATCCGGGGTGAGTGCGACCGTCGCGGCCTGCGGCACTTCACCCGCGCGGCCGTCTGCCGCCTCATCGAGCATGGCTCGCGCATGGTGGAGGACCAGCGACGGCTCTCGGCGAACATGTCCGGCTTCCTGGACGTCGTCCGTCAGGCCGACTACTGGGCGGCCCACGACGGCGACGGGCTGGTGCACGAGCGCCACGTGCTCCGCGCGCTCGACGAGCGGACGTACCGCTCCTCCCTGATCGCGGAGCGGATCCGGGAAGCCATGCAGGAGGGCACGATCACCGTCGCGACCGAGGGCGAACGCGTCGGCGAGATCAACGCACTCTCGGTCTACGACCTCGGCGACATCGCGTTCGGGCGCCCCTCGCGCGTCACCTGCGTCACCTCGGCGGGTCGAGGCAGCATCGTGATGGTGGAGCGCGAAAGCGACATGGCCGGGCGCATCCATAACAAGGGCTTCCTCATCCTGCGCGGGTTCCTCGCCCACCGCTTCGGCCAGGACAAGGCCTCGCTCTTCCACGCAAGCCTCACGTTCGAGCAGCTCTATAACGACATCGATGGCGACTCGGCATCCTCGACGGAGCTCTACGCGCTCCTCTCCTCGCTCTCCGAGCTTCCCATCGACCAGCGCATCGCCGTGACCGGGTCCGTCGACCAGATGGGCAACGTCCAACCGATCGGGGGCGCCGCCGCAAAGATCGAGGGGTTCTTCGACATCTGCCGGGTCCGCGGGCTGACCGGCGAGCAGGGCGTGATGATCCCCCGCACGAACGTCCCCAACGTCATCCTCCGCGTCGACGTCGCCCAGGCGATCGAGGCGGGGCAGTTCCACTTCTGGGGCGTCGACACCATCGCCGAGGGCATCGAGATCCTCACCGGGCGGCCCGCCGGGGGCACACGTGACCTCAACGGCCAGTTCGAGGAGGGCACGGTCTTCCGCCTCGTCGAGGACCGCCTCGCGGCGTTCCAGGCGCAACTCGAGCGCCGCCCACCCGGCGCGCACCAGGAGCAGCACATCCCCGTCCCGAACCGCGGCACCTACCCGACCCCGCCGGGCATCCCGCCCAGCCCGCCACCCGACCCGCCGATCATCGTCTAGCGCTAATGTCGGCCAACGCGTCGTCCGAGCACCGAGCAGGTGTCCCAGGTGGAACCGATCCAGTCGCGTAGTCCCGAGCGGCTCCACCGCACCGTCGGCCCGGTCGGCGCGGCGCTCTCGGGCATCGGGATCGTGCTGGGCGCGGGCATCTACGTGCTCATCGGGGAAGCCGCCGCGGAGGTGGGGAACGGCGCATGGCTCGCGTTCCTGATCGGCGCGATGCTCGCCGCCGCAACGGGCCTCTCGTACGCGGAGCTCACCTCCACCATCCCGGAAGCCGGTGCTGCCGCAGCCTTCGCGGAGGAGTCGTTCGGGCCCCGGGCGGGGTTCGTCACCGGCTGGGTCGATGTGCTCGTGAACACCATCGCGGCACCGGCCGTCGCGATCGGGTTCGCCGGCTACTTCGCCGCCCTGATCGGCGGGAATGAGCCACTGATCGTCGCCGCCACGATCCTGGTGTGCGCCGGGATCGCCCTCGTCGGTATCGGGGAGACGATCAAGCTCGCCTCCCTCTTCGCGGTCATCGAAGCCTCCGGACTCGCCATCGTCGTGGTCGTCGGCGCACCGTTCCTCGGTGACGTGGACCTGCTCGAACTGGACCACGGTGTGACGGGCCTCGCCGCCGGCGCGGCCCTCGTGTTCTTCGCCTACACCGGCTTCGAGGAGATCGCGACGCTGTCCGAGGAAGTCGAAGACCCGGGCCGGAACATCCCGCTCGCCTTGCTGATCGCCATCGCGGTGACTTCCATCCTCTACGTCGCCGTGACGGCAGTCGCGGTCTCGGTGGTCCCCGTCGCGGACCTGGCCGGTGACAGCAGCCCACTGGCCTCCGTGGTCCGCGTCGCCGCCGGCGAGCGGATGGCGGACGTGCTCTCGACGGTCGCGCTGTTCGCGACGTTCAACACCGTCCTCCTCCTCCTCGCGACCGCCGCCCGTGCGATGTACGGCATGTCCCGCCGCCGCCTCCTGCCTCCGGTGGTCGGGCGCGTCTGGACGACACGTGGGACGCCGTGGGTCGCGATCGCGATCGCGACGGCGATCGCACTGGTCTTCGGCCTCACCGGGAACATCACCTATGTTGCCCAGGTCACGAATTTCTCGGTCTTCGCGCTATTCGTGGTAGTGAACGCCAGCGTGATCCGCCTGCGGCACGCGCAACCGGACCGGCCTCGCCCCTTCCGCCTCCGCCCCTCGATCGGACCGGTGCCAGTGATCTCCGCGGTCGGCCTTGCCAGCGCGCTCCTGCTGTCCACGTTCATGGACCGCGCAGCCGTCATCACCGGGGGGATTGGGCTGCTGACCGGCCTCGTCGCTTCGTTCGTCCTCCTGAGGTCGCCATCACGCCCCCGGCCAGGGTCCGATGGGCCGGGGGCGGCCCCATGACCCCACCTCTCGCCGAGGCTGCAACCGCGCCCCGAGGTCCACGTGCGGATCTGCCGATCCTCACCATCGACATGGACGGCGTGTTCTGCCGCCCGTTCTTCGGCTGGAACGTCGGTATCAGCAGCGACTTCCTCGATCCGGAGGCCGCCCCGCGACCGGCGCGCGTCTCGCCGAGGTGGCTGGGGACGCCCCTCGACACACTGCGCTTCAATCCTCGACGTCCGCTTCCGGACGCCCGGGGCGGCCTTACCCGACTGCGCGAGGTGCGCCAACTGGTCGTCGTTACCGGCCGCCGCACCTACCCCCACTGGTGGCTGCGCCATCACGGCCTGCTCGAGTTCTTCGACCGCGTGATGGTGAACGAGGGGCCGCTTCGCAGCCCGCACTACAAGCTCGAAGCGCTCGACCTCCTCGGCGCATCCGAGCACATCGACGACGACCCCCGCACCGCCCAGTTGCTGGCGCAGCGATCGAGGGCGCGCGTGTTCCTCCGCACGTGGCCGACGAATGTGCGCACGGAGCTGGACCCGCGTGTCCAGCGGGTGCGCGACCTCCACGACCTCGCGGACCGCCTCGGCGCCCCGCCACGCTAGCGCCGGCTCCGCGCCCGGGCGGTACGCTGGATCCATGCACCTGGACGCCGCAGACGCCGCCAACCGTCCCCTCCGAGGCCTCCCGCAGCCGAACTGGCGCGCGCTCGCCCTCGTCGGGATGCTCGTGGCCGCCGTCGCATGGGCGTTCGCCTGGGGCGCACACCAGCACGGGGCGCCCGTGCTGGCATCCGACCTCTCCGCCGCCACACCCGATGCGCGCTACGAGATCGATGCGTCGACGGGTGTCCTCGACCTCGCGGGCATCCAGGCCGCACCCGGTTCGGTGGTGGAGTTCGTCCTCGTAGGGTCCGCGGGGGCGCCGCACTCGTTCGTGCTGACGGGAACGGTCCCGGGCTCCGAGATGGACCAGACGCAGGCGCCGGACGGCGACACCGTCATCCGCCTCCGCGTGCCCGAGGCCGGCGGGCTGTCGTTCATCTGCACGATCCCCGGCCACGAGGGCCTGCACGGGACCCTGATCGTCGACACGGGCGCCCCTTAGCCCGGGTAGACTGCCCGACGTGACCACACCCCAGCTCCCCGAGCACTTCTTCCGCCGCGAGGACACCTCCTCCGACCGCTTCTTCTACGAAGCCCCGCGGTTCGTGAACCACATCGACGACGCCACGATCGAGGCGCTCACGAGCCTCTATCGCGAGCTCATCGCGCCGGACTCGCGCGTCCTGGACCTCATGTCCTCATGGGTATCGCACCTGCCCTCGGAGCGGTCGTACGCCTCGGTCACCGGCCTGGGGATGAACCGCGCCGAGCTCGAGGCGAACCCGGTGCTCACCGAGCGCACCGTGCACGACCTGAACACCGACCCCGCTCTGCCGTACGCCGACGCAGCGTTCGACGTCGCCGTGTGCGCCGTGTCGGTGCAGTACCTCACCCGCCCCGTCGAGGTCTTCCGCGAGGTAGGACGCACGCTCGTCCCTGGCGGGACGTTCATGGTCGCGTTCTCGCACCGCATGTTCCCCTCGAAGGCCGTCACCGTGTGGCACGAACTCGGCCCGCAGGACCGCGTGCGACTGATCGCGACGTACTTCGGGCTCGCCGGGAACTTCGGCGAGCCCGTGTTCATCGACCGCTCGCCGGCGGGCGCCGACCCGCTGTGGTGCGTCGGCGCGCAACGGCTCGAGGACTAGCGCGGACGCCGCCAGAAAAAGGCGGATGGGCCGCCTCGGAGGGCAACCGCACAGGGCGCTGACGCGTTACATAGATCACGCGAAACGAGTCGGGCCCGGCACGGTTCGCAACCCATGGGTTCCGGCACCGCGCAACCCATAGACGCGACGGACCGGTAGTCAGAGGAGCAATCCTTGGCTGCTACGAAGAAGCCTGCGGCTAAGCCCGCGGCTGCACCGGCGACGAAGAAGCCGGCTTCCAAGTCGCCCGCGAAGAAGAAGTAGTTCTTCCAGCGAGAGACCAGAGGGGCCCCGGGGACGCCCGGGGTTCCTCGTATCCAGCGCCTGGCCGGGAGAGTTGTCCCGACACTGTCACGCCGATGACAGCGAACGCGACGAGCCCGGGACGACCGCGCGTGTAGCCTGAGTTCCTAGTGACAGGAACCCGCCATGCGTATCGCCCTACCCAGTCTCTTCACCATCATCGTCATCATCGTGATCATCGCGATCCTCTTCTAGCAAGTCGCCCCGTCCGTATCGGGGAAGGCCCACTCGAGCATCACCTGCGGGGAGGGCTCCGCGGCGCCAGCCGAGCGGTACGTCCGGAGCGCGGCCTCATTGTCCGCGTCCGTCAGCACCCACATCCCGGCACATCCGCGCTCGCGCGCGAGGGTGGCAAGAGCCTCGACGAGCGCCCGGCCGATGCCGCGCTGTCGCGAGGCATCCCGGACGCCCAGTTCGTACAGCAGCATCTCAACCGGCTTGTCCGGATGCGCGACCTCGATCCCGCTCACGAACCCAGCAGCCTCGTCGCCCTCGTACGCGACGAGGAGGTGGTTCGTGTCCTGGGAGAGCCAGCGCCGCGTGTACGCTTCCGTCGGCGGCCCGTCGAAGAGTTCGGCCGCCGCGAGGATGCGCGACTCGTCCCCTGGCCCCAGGCGCTCGATGTCGAACACGCTCGTCACGTCAGTCTTCGATCGGCGCGCCGAGCTCCTTAAGGAGCACGCGGCAGTCCGCGGGAGCACCCGCCGCGTAGGGCGGCACGCCGATCTCCTGCGGCGACAGCACCAGCGGCTGGCCGTCGAACATCATGACTGTGCCGCCGACACCCAGCAGGACGCCCGTGCCACCGGCGACGTCCCAGATGGAGCGCGGCCCGGTCGAGAAGTACACCGTGCGGTCCTCGGTCGCCGCGTGCACGAGCTTCAGGACAGCGGAACCCAGCGGGTAGGTGTCCCACGGGAGATGCTGCTGGATGCGGCGCCACTCGTAGTCGTGGCGAGAGACGACCACCCGGCGGACGATGCCGTCGTCCGGCAGGTGCGGCAACAGCACACCGTCGCGCCACGCCTCGCGGCGGTCGTCCGTGCAGATCCCGAGGTACACCTCGCGCTGGATCGGCAGCCCGACGCATCCGAGGACGAGCGTGTCGTCGAGGAACAGGCCCACCGAGACCCCGAACTCCGGCAGCCCGCGCAGGAACTCGCGCGTGCCGTCGAGGGGGTCGACCACCCACGTCGGTTCCCCGTGGATCAGCGGCGCGACTGACTCGGACTCCTCGGAGAGCCAGTGCGCCTCCGGGATCAGCGCCATCAGGTGCCGGCGCAGCACATCGTCGGCGACGTAGTCGGCCTCGGTGACCGGTCCCTCCCCGGGCTTGTGCCCCACCTGCACGGTGCGCTGACGGAGGACGCCCCGGATCGCCTCGCACGCCTCCTCGACGGCGGTCTCGACACCGATGCGGATCGCGTCGAGGTCGTACGAACTGGCGGTGCCGGAGTCGGTCGGGCTCAAGAGGCCTCCAACCACCGATGCTACACTCGCCCGCACGATGCCGACGACTGCTCCGAATCCCGGGCTCATCCGCGACCTGCAGGACGCCCTCGGTGTCTCCAGCGTCCTCCATGCCCCGGAAGACCTCGCGGTCTACGAATACGACGCCACGATCGAGCGCTCGCTCCCCGATGTCGTCGTGTTCCCCGCCACCGCCGAGGACGTCGCAGCCGCCGTCCGGATCGCCATCAAGCACGACGTGCCGGTGGTGCCTCGCGGGTCCGGCACGGGCCTCTCGGGCGGCGCTGTCCCCGTCCGTGGCGGCGTGATGGTCGTCCTCACCCGGATGAACCGCATTATGGCGATCGACCCGGACAACCGTGTCGCCGTGGTGCAACCCGGCGTGATCAACCTTCACTTGCAGAACGCGCTCGCCGAGTACGGCCTGCTCTACGCGCCGGACCCCTCCTCGCAGCGCGTCTGCACACTGGGCGGAAACATCGCCAACAACTCCGGCGGCCCGCACACCCTCGCCCACGGCTCCACCGTGAACCACGTCCTCGCGCTCGAGGTCGTACTGCCGGACGGCCGCCTCGTGCGCTTCGGCAGCCGCGTGCCGGACGCGCCGGGCATCGACCTCCGAGGCCTCCTCGTGGGCTCCGAGGGCACCCTCGGGATCGTCACCGAGGCGACGCTGAAGCTCGTCCGCCAGC
>CAYPYF010000066.1:0-4436 GCA_964414675.1 uncultured Dehalococcoidaceae bacterium | reverse complement strand
CAGCCCCCCGCCACACGCACGCTCCTCGCGATCTTCGAGAGCGTCGCCGCCGCCTCGGAGGCCGTCTCCGCCGTGATCCGCCAGGGCGTGATCCCGGTCGCGATGGAGATGCTGGACCAGGAGATCATCCGCATCGTCGAGCCGCGCATCCACGCCGGCTATCCGCTGGACGCCGGCGCGGTCCTGCTCATCGAGGTCGAGGGCGTCGCGGATGGTGTCGCCGCCGACTCAGCGGTAGTCGAGCAGGCCTGTCGCGAGGCCGGCGCTCGCGAGGTGCGCTCCGCTGACGAGGCCGCCGAGCGCGAACGACTCTGGGAGGGCCGCAAGGCCGCGATCGGCGCCATCGGTGGCGCTGCCCCCGCGTTCTATCTCCTCGATGGCGTGGTGCCGCGCACGAAGCTCCCACAGGTCATGACCCGCGTGCAGGAGTTGTGCCGCGAGTACGGCTTCGGCTGCGCCAATGTCTTCCACGCGGGCGACGGCAACCTCCACCCCAACATCATGTTCGACCCCACCGTCCCCGGCGCCACGGAGCGCGTCCTCGACCTCGGTGGCGCGATCATGCGCGCCTGCGTCGACGCAGGCGGCTCGATCACCGGCGAGCACGGCATCGGCCTCGAGAAGCGCTCTTACATGGAGTGGGTCTTCTCCGAAGGCGACCTGGAGGCGATGCGCGCCGTGCGCGAGGCCTTCGGCCCCGCCGACCGCTTCAACCCCTGCAAGATGCTGCCGGGCGGCCACGGCTGCGCCTCCGGCCACGCTGCCGAGGTCACCGCCTTCCTCGGCGCCGGCGCGTACGTATGACGACCGAGGCGGCCACGGCCCTGGAGGCGATCCGCGCCGCCCTCGCACCCGGTTCGGAGCGGGACGCCTCGCACTACGCGATCGACGAGGCCACCCCGGCTGCCGCGTTCCAGCCCGCAACGCGCGAGGACCTCGGGACGTTGCTCCGGCTGGCCAACGAGGAGCACCTCGTGGTGGTGCCACAGGGCGGGCGCACCGCCCTCGCCCTCGGCCGGCCGCTGGCCGCGTACGACCTCGCCGTCGACCTCGGTGGGCTCCGCCGCACCGTCGAGTACGTCCCGGACGACCTCACCGTCACCGTCGAGGCGGGGCGACGCCTGGGCGCGCTCCAGGCCGAACTCGCCGAGCATCGCCAGTACCTCCCGATCGATCCCCCACCGGGCGACGACGTGACCGTCGGCGGCCTCCTCGCCACCGGCCGGCCCGGCGCGTGGCGCGGCTACGTCCCGGCAGCGCGTGACCTCATCCTCGGCATGGAGGTCGCCCTGCCCTCGGGCGAGCGCGTGCACTCGGGCGGGCGTGTCGTGAAGAACGTGACCGGGTACGACATGCACCGCATGCACACCGGGGCGCTGGGCGCCTTCGGCGTGATCGTGGAAGCCACGTTCAAGGTCGCCCCGCTGCCCGAGGCCACGCGCACCCTCGCGGCGTCCACGCCGAACCTCGCGGCTGCCGCAGCCCTCGCGATGCGGCTCTGGGACGCGAGCCCGGCGCTCCGCGCGCTCTCCGTCCTCGGCCCGCGCGCCGCCGTCCTCGCCGGACTGCCCGAGGCCCCTGCGGTCCTCCTCGAACTCGCCGGGACGGCACGCACCGTCGACCGCTCGACTGCGGACCTCCGTACCGTCGCCCCCCTCACCGACGCGCCCTCGGACGCGTGGCGCGCACTCCGCACCGCGCACGGCGATGCCACGAGCACCGTCCTCCGCGCCGGCGTGCCGCCGACGGCGGTCCGCGAGATGCTCGAGGCCGCCGAACCCAGCGGGGCGACCGCCTGGGCCCACCTTGCCTCCGGTGCCGTGGTGACGACCTACCCCGCAGCCGCGTCGGCCCCCACCGCAGACGAGGTAACCGCGCTGCGAGTCGAGGCAGAGCGCCTCGGTGGCTTCCTGCAGATCGAGTCCGCACCCGCGAGCCTCCGGCACGAGGTGCCCTCGACGCCCGGGGACGCCGTCCTCGTCGAGGCGCTCCGCGACCGCTTCGACCCCGCACGCACCATCAACCGCGGCCGTTGGGGGGCCATCCTGTGACCACGCCACGCTTCGTCGGGATCGACATCCCCAGCGCCGAGGACCTCGCGAACTGCATCCACTGCGGCTTCTGCCTGCCCTCGTGCCCCACGTACGTCGCCACCGGCTCCGAGCTGGAGTCGCCGCGAGGCCGGCTGCACCTGATCAGCGGCATCCGCGACGGCCGGATCGAGGCGACGCCCACCACGCTCGGTCACCTGGACCTCTGCCTCCAGTGCCGCGCCTGCGAGACCGCCTGCCCGTCCGCCGTGCCGTACGGCCGGATCATGGAGGACGCCCGCGCCTCGATCATGGCGAACGAGCCCGCCGAGCAGCCGCGCGCGTGGCGCTGGCGCGCGTTCGCGCTCCGCAACGTCCTCGGACGCCCTCGGGTGCTCCGCCTCGCCATGGACGGTGCGCGCCTGTACCAGCGCAGCGGCCTGCAGGCCCTCGTCCGAGGGCGTCTTGCGGGGCTGCTGCCTGCGGCGCTCCGTCGCCTCGAGGCGAACGCGCCCGCCCTCAAGTCCGCGCCCTTCCGCCGCACCGGCGTCCTCGCATCGCCGCAGGACGCACAGACCCGCGTCGCGATGCTGCTCGGCTGCCTCCACGGCGAGATGTACCCGAACATGCACGAGGCCACCGTGACCGCCCTCGAGCACGCGGGCTGCGAGGTGGTCGCGCCCCCGGCGCAGGTCTGCTGTGGCGCCCTCCACGCCCACGCCGGCGATGCCGAGACGGCGCGCGCCCTCGCCCGTCGGAACATCCATGCCTTCGAGGCGGCGGGCGTGGACGCCGTCATCGTGAACGCCGCCGGCTGCGGCGCGGCGATGAAGGAATACGGCCGCCTCCTCCGCCACGACGAGCGCTGGGCCAGCCGCGCCGAGGCGTTCGCGTCGAAGGTGAAGGACGCGCTGGAGTTCGTCGCCGAGCAGGACTTCGCGCACGACCTCGGCGAGGTCGACCGCACCGTGACCCTGCAGGACGCCTGTCACCTGGCCCACGCGCAGGGCGTGCGGAGCGCCCCGCGACGCATCCTCGGCGCCATCCCGGGCGTGGAGTTGCGCGAGATGGCGAACTCGGACCGCTGCTGCGGCTCCGCCGGGCTCTACTCCGCCGTTCAGCCAGAGATGTCCGCGCGCGTCCTCGAGCCGAAGATGGCGACCATCGCCGCCACCGGGGCGAGCACGGTGTGCACCTCGAACCCCGGCTGCACGCTCCAGATCGCGACGGGTGCCCGCCGCCATGACGTGGACGCCGAGGTACGCCACGTCATCGAGGTGCTCGCGGAGTCGATCGAGGCCGGACGGACGCGCTAGGTCGCGCTAGACCTCGCCACCGCCAGCGTCGCCGGCGTCCGCGCCCTCCCAGAACCTCGCCAGCAGGCCCGCGTTGAAGTCGTACGCGTCGAACTCGTACCCGGAGACGTACGGAGCGACGGAGGCGTACTCCAGCGGCGCGCTGATCGGCAGCATCGCCGGGACGTCGTCCAGCAGCAGCCGTTGCGCCTCCCGCGACAGCCGCGCCCGGGTGGACGGGTCGATCTGCGAGAGCGCGCCCCGCACCTTCGCGTCGTACACCGGGTTCGAGTAGCCCCACGGCGACCGGTCCCCCTCGAGCCCGCCGGAGGTGTGCAGCCGCAGCCCGATGTCGGGTGAGCTGAGGCGGTCGAGCTCGAAGAAGGCCGCCTCGAAGTCGCCGGAGAGGAAGGACTGCTCGAACTCCGCCTGAGGGCGGCCAACAAGGCGGGTGTTGATACCGGCCTCGTTGAGCTGGTCAGCGACGTGCTGCGCGAGCGAGAGCATCAACGGAGAGTCGGAGTGCGACAGCCGCAGCTCGAGGTCAGAACTCCCGGCGGCGGCGAGCAACTCCGCCGACTCGCCCGGCGCGTGCTGGAACAGCGGGTGCGCCTCCAACTCCACGGGCGGCAGCGCGTCCCCGGCGAACGCCGGCCCCACCGGCCCGGCCAGCACGCCCGGATCGAGGTCCAGCAGCGCCCGTCGGTCCAGCGCGACGGCGATCGCTCGTCGCACGCGGGCATCGCGGAACGCCTCGACCGTGGCGGCCGAGGCCTGGTCGCGGGGCGCCAGGAGCGACAGCGCCAGCCCGCGCATCCGCTGACGCGGGCGGGAGAGCTCCACGCGGCCTGCACGCCCCACCGCCCGTGCACGGCTCGCCTCGTCGGGATGGACGCGCACGTCGAGCTCCCCCTGGAGGAACATCGCGTCGAGGTCGCCGGCGCTCGCGGCGCGGCGGATGCGGAGCTCGGAGATGCGGACGGCGTCGTCAGGGGCGGTCAGCGGACTCGGCGACAGGACGAGCGCATCGCCCTCGATCCGCGTGGGCAGGAACCGGCCGCTGCCGAGCGGCGCGGCAATCCCCCCGTAGTCCCCCGGCCCACGGATCGAC
>CAYPYF010000065.1:0-14649 GCA_964414675.1 uncultured Dehalococcoidaceae bacterium | reverse complement strand
GTGCAGGAGTGCGCCTCCTGCGCCTCGCTCGTGCACGACGAGGCGTCCTTCCTTCAGGGCGTCCCAGAAGGGCTGGTTGTCCTCCGTGGGGACGGGTGTCGGGAAGGCGGGACGGTCTGCCGCGCTCGGGGTGTTCGAGGTCATGAGGCGCGCTCCAGCAGCAGGGCACCGGTGCCGATGCCCGTATCGACGAACGAGAGACGGCAGTCCTCGACCTGCGCGGTGGAGGTGCCGCGAACCTGGCGGACGCCCTCGAGGAGCTGGTTCATGCCCTGGAGGTACGCCTCGGACAGGTGTCCGCCCGAGGTGTTCACGGGGAGCAAGCCGCCGTCCCAGCGGATGCCGCCGGACTCGACGAAGGGGCCGCCCTCGCCACGCTCCACGAAGCCGTAGTCCTCCAGCGCGAACACGACGAAGGGCGCGAAGTGGTCGTAGATCTGCGCGACGTCCACCTCGGAGGGGGCGACGCCCGCCTGCGCCCAGAGGCGCGGGCCGAGCGCGGCGGCGGAGGTGTCCACGTACTCGCGGCCCTTCGCGTAGCCGGCCTGCGCAGCGGCGCGGACGAGGGCGGGCGGCTGCTTCAGGTCGCGCGCGCGCTCGGCGCTCACGAGCACCAGCGCGCCGCCGCCGTCCGTCTCCAGGCAGCAGTCGTACAGGTGGAACGGGTCCACGATCAGCCGCGACTGCTGGTGGTCCTCGATCGTGAGGGGCTTGCCGTAGAACGTCGCGCGAGGATTGCGCAGCGCGTGCTCACGCTCGGAGACGGCGACGTAGCCGAACTGGCGGCTCGTGGTGCCGAACTCGTGCATCCGGCGACGGGCGGTCATCGCGAGCCCATGCTGAGGCGTGAGGAGCCCGAACGGCTCGGTGAAGGCGCTCCCGCCCTGTCCTCGGCGGCCCGTCACCTCGCCCCGGCCGTAGCGGGCACCGGATCGGCCGTTCATGCCGCGATAGATCACGACGACGTTCGCGAGGCCCGCGACGATGGCGGCCGAGGCGTGTGCGACGAGGGCGGCCCCGACGTTGCCGGCCTGGTTGATGTCGCCAAACCACGCGAGGTCCTTCACGCCCAGGTTGGCGGCGATCTCGGCCTCGGAGGTGTTGTCGACGCGCCACGTCATGAGCCCGTCGACCTCGGACGGTGCGATCCCGGCATCGTCGAGCGCGGCCTTGATCGCCTGGAGGGCGAGCATCATCTCGGAGCGTCCGGAGTCGCGTGAGTAGTCGGTCTCGCCGATCCCGACGATCGCGACGCGGTTCTGCAGGGCTGTAGTCACGCCTGTCCTCTCCCGTACCCGCCCCGATCTCGGCCTCGGACGGTGGAGCCTGCATCGTACACTCGCGCGGCATCACCCCTCGGAGGACGCACGATGGCCGACGCCCGACCCGTCCCACCCCCTGGCGGTCCGCTCTCCGGCATCCGCGTGCTGGACTTCACCCGCTACCAGCAGGGGCCGATGGCGACGGTGTTCCTCTCCGACCTCGGGTGCGAGGTCGTGAAGGTGGAGGAGCCCGGCGGCGAGCCAGGACGCGCGAACGGCCTCCAGCCGGACGGCTTCTCGGCGTACTTCGAGGCGCACAACCGCGGCAAGAAGAGCGTGACGTTCGACCTCCGCATCGAGGCGGCACGCGACGCGGTGAAACGCCTCGTCCCCGGGTTCGACGTGGTCGTCGAGAACTTCCGCCCGGGGGTCATGGAACGCTGGGGCCTCGGCTACGACGACCTTCGAGGGCTGCGCGAGGACATCATCCTGGCGTCGGGTTCCTCGTGGGGTCGGCTCGGGCCGTGGGGGAACCGGCCGGGGTACGACCACGTGGGGCAGGCGCTTTCCGGCGTGATGGTGGAACAGGGCGGCGGGCCAGACCACGTGCCCCACGCGCTCATCGGTGGGTTCGCCGACCAGATCGGCGCGATGCTCCTCGCGACCGGCGTGGCGAGCGCGATCGCGGCGCGGGAGCGCTTCGGCATCGGGCAGCACGTGGACGTCTCCTTGATCGGCGCGATGACCTCGCTGCAGGCGATGCCGATCACGCGCTTCCTGCGCACCGGCCAGCAGGTCGGCTTCGAGGAGCGGCGCGCGGCGACGTACACCCACTACGAGGCCTCGGACGGCGCATACGTCGCCGTCGCGGCGAACACGCAGGCGTTCTGGGAGCGGATGTGCGACGCCCTCGGACGGCCCGACCTGCGCGAGGACCCGCGGTTCGCCGGCCCGTTCGACCGCGCGGAGCACAAGGACACGCTCGTCGAGATCCTCGAGCAGCAGTTCCGGACGAGGCCGGCGGCGGACTGGTGCGAGCGGCTGACTGAGGCGGATGTGCCGAACGCGCCGGTGCTGGACTACGCCGGAGTCGCCGCTCACCCGCAGTTCTGGGAGAACGGGTATCTGCAGGAGATCGAGACGCCGAACCTCGGACGGATGCAGGTGCCGGGGCCGCCGATCCGGATGAGCGCCACGCCCACCTCGATCCAGGGGGGCGGGCCAGAACTCGGGCAGCACACGGAGGAGATCCTCCTGGGCGCCGGCTTCTCGTGGGACGAGATCGCGGCGCTCCGGGAGTCGGGTGCCACGCGGACGGTCTGAGCGCGAGCCACCTCGGGGGCGCGGGTCAGCCCCCTGACGCATCGGGGAGCGGCGCGGGACACGTCCCGCCCGGCTCGACCGTGAGTTCGTAGTGCCAGACCTCGTTCGCATAGGTCTGGCACAGGCCGTAGGCGGCGCCGTACTGCTGCATCCAGTACGCGGCGTCCGTCGGGGCGATGTCCACCGCCTGGCCGGTAACGTGCGTGGACTGGTCGGGCGTGTTCACGTACCGGCGCGCCTCCTCCCAGCTCCCGTACTCCGAGATCGCCTCGTCGAGGAGCGCCTGCTGGTACTGCGCGCTCCTCCATCCGCTGCCCACGCGGACCTCGATGCCGAACTCGCGCGCGTACTCGGCGGCGCGCCGGACCGCGTCGAGGAGCGCGGGGGCAAGGTTGGCGATGGCGGGGTGGTCCACCTCGAACAGCGCGACCGACGCACCGTCGCGGATGTACCCGTCGTCGCGACTGCCGGTCCCACCAGCCCGGCCCGCGACACCAGTCAGCAGGTCGGCCAGCCGTCGCTGGAGGGACGGCTCGGCGGGAGCGGCTGCCGTCTCCTGCGGGATCGGAGGATGGACGACGGTGCCAGAGCCTACATCGACGCGGACGACGGGCTCTCCGACGGCCTCGGACTGCTCGAATGCGGAGCAGGCGCTGATCGTGCCGATCAGCGCTCCGGCCAGGGCGATCGCCACGGCACGCCTCGCGAGGGTGTGCCGGAGCGAGGTCAATCGCAGCATGAGGTCGTCCTTCCCGCATCGCGCTCCTGCTGCGATGCGAGTCCCACCTCATCAGGGCGGAGGTTGCGGGGGCGTCTGAGATTCCACAGACGTTTTCGCAACATGGCCGGGCGCTACGCTCGTGGATGGCACCAGTGGAGATCCCGATGCGCGTACTGATCGTCGAAGACGAACTCTTCCTCGCGGAGGCGCTGCAGTCCGGGTTGCGGCACGAGGCAATCGCCGCGGACATCGCGCTCGACGGCGACGACGCGCTCGAGCAGGTCGCCGTCAACGACTACGACGTAGTGGTGCTCGACCGCGACATCCCCGGCACGCACGGCGACGAGGTGTGCGCCATCCTGTCCCGCGAGCAGCCGGGGGTGAGGATCCTCATGCTCACGGCCGCCACGAGGCTGGCGGACAAGGTCGGTGGCTTCGAGCTCGGCGCGGACGACTACCTCACGAAGCCGTTCGCGCTCCAGGAGCTCATCGTCCGCCTCCGTGCGCTCGCGCGGCGCCCTCCGGCCACCGCGCCGCCGGTGCTCGAGTTCGCTGACCTGCGCCTGGACCCGTTCCGGCGCGAGGCCTATCGCGACGGGCGCTACCTGAAGCTGACCCGGAAGCAGTTCGCGGTGCTGGAAGTGCTGATGCGGGCCGACGGCGGCGTGGTGAGCGCGGAGATGCTGCTGGACAAGGCGTGGGACGGGAACGCCGACCCGTTCACCAGCGCACCGCGCGTCACGATCTCGACGTTGCGGAAGGCGCTCGGCCGCCCGGACCTCATCGTCACCGTGCCGGGTTCCGGCTACCGCCTCGCCGATCGAGACGACGCCAATGACTCCTGAGGCAGACCGACCGCACCCACCGAGGACGAGCGCCCGCCTCCGGCTCGCGGTGAGCTACGCGGCGTTTCTCGTCTTCGCGGGGCTCGTCGTCCTGGCGGGCGTCTACTTCGTCCTCCGCTACGGGCCGGACTACCCGCTCAGCCCGAGGATCCCATCGCCCGAGGGCGGGCTCTCCGCCGGACAGGAACAGGCGCTCCTCCGGGTCTCCGTCATGATCCTCGTGAGCCTCGCGACGATCGGGATGGTGGGTGGCTGGATCATCGCGGGGTGGGTGCTGCAGCCCCTCCAGCGGATCAGCGCCGCCGCCGAGATCGCCGCGACCGGACGGCTGGACCACCGCATCCGCCTCTCCGGACGGAACGACGAGTTCCGGCAGCTCGCGGACACCTTCGACTACATGCTGGACCGCCTGCACGATGCCTTCGCGACGCAGGAGCGGTTCGCCGCGAACGCCTCCCACGAACTGCGGACGCCACTGGCGATCACAGCCACCATGCTCGAGGTCGCCCACGCGGATCCGGACGGGCAGGACTACCCAACGCTGGTCGAACGGCTCGCGATCACGAACCGGCGCACGATCGACCTGACGGAGGCGCTGCTACGCCTCTCGGACGCGAACGCGGTCACCGCCGCGTCGGCGCCGATCGACCTCGCCGAGGTCGCACGGCGCGCCCTCGACGACCACGCGGACACCGCCGAGGACCGCTCCATCGCGATCCAGACGCGGTTCGAGGCTGCTCCCACGGTCGGCGACCCGGCGCTGCTCGGACAGCTCGCGTCGAACCTCGTGCAGAACGCGATCCGCCACAACCGCCCGGCGGGACGCGTCGAGGTCATGACGTGGCGTGACCGCGAACAAGCAACCGTGACGCTCCGCGTCGAGAACACCGGCGCCTGCTACACCACGGAGGAGGCCGCGCGCCTCACCGAGCCGTTCCTCCGCGGCGCCGGCCGCACGAACCGCGCCGGGCAGGAGCGGGGCCATGGGCTGGGGTTGGCGCTCGTCGCACGGATCGCGACCGTCCACGGCGGCACCCTCGCGATCACACCGCGGACGGAAGGCGGGCTCATCGTTACCGTGTCCCTCCCCGCCCGCGACAGGACACCGGCGCGGCACCGTGTGAAGCGTGATGTAGGGAGGTAGCGATGCCCGAAGCCGTCACACACCCAGTCACACACGTCGTGTTCGACCTCGGCGGGGTGTTGCTGTCACACGTCGCGACGTGGCGCGAGGCGCACGAGCGGACTGACGCACCGTGGCACGACCACTTCGACTCGCCGGAGTTCGTGACGGCCACGCGTCCCTCGGTCCTGGACCACATGGCGGGCCGCATCACCCCGGACGAGTGGTACGCGGTGATGGAGACGCTCACGGAGGGACGCCTGAGCGCCGCACACGCCCGCGCCGTCCTCGAAGCGTGGCTGTACGAGGACTACCCCGGCGTCACGGACGTGATCGACGACATCCACGCGGCGGGCCGGACGACGGCGACACTCTCCAACACGAACCCCGTCCACTGGCAGCAGGCGTTCGGGTTCAGCGAGGCGTTGCGCCGCGTCCAGCACCCGCACGCGAGCCACCTGCTGGGCGCGGTGAAGCCGGACCGCGAGATCTTCGATGTGTTCGAACGCACGACGGGGTTCCCGCGCACCGGGATCGTGTTCTTCGACGACATCGAAGAGAACGTCGCCGCAGCCCGAGCCGCCGGCTGGCGCGCCGAGCAGATCGACCACACCGGCGACCCCGCGGCGCAGTTGCGCGAGCACCTCGGACGGCACGGTCTCTGGGACTAGGCCGTCGGCGCGACGACCTCGCCCCGCCTACGAGGCCGGGACGACCGTGATCACCGTCCGGCGCGGGATCTCGCCGCCCGGGAAGGCGGCGAGGAAGCGTGCGTTCACAAAGTCCGGGACACCCGGCGAGTAGAAGAGGAAGCGGCCATCGACGATCGTCACGAGCAGTCGCTGCCCCTCGGCGGCCTGCCCGATAGAGCCGCCGCCCCAGATCGCGACCGTGACGCCGGTGGGCCGGACCGGCGGGTTGTACGCACCGAGGCCGGGCACATGGAAGACGGCGATCGGTCCGGAGCCGGCGACCGTGGTCACGATCGTGACCAGGCCATCAGCATCCTTCGTCGCAACGGCGGGGACATGGACCCACGCTGCGCCATCCCAGCGGCGGACCGTGATCTCTCGCAGCGGCGTGTCGCCCGGATCGATCGTGAAGGTCGCCGTGGCCGGCGGGACGAGTGCCTCGTCAACCGGTACGCCGTCCGACCGCAATTCCACCATGAACCCGTCCATGACGATGAAGCCGTCCGGCGGCGGGGCCGAGGCGGTCAGCGCCGCGAGGCCAGCGACACCGCCGATGCTCAGGGACCATCCGGCCGGCTGTACGTCGCCTTCGATGAGGAGGCTGAGCGTCGCGCCGCGCGGCGTGGAGGTGCTCAGCGTCGTCGACGCGCCGAGCCCCAGGGTGATCGAGTCGCGGTCCGTGACGACGAGGGTGAACCCACCGGCGGTCAGCGTCGGGGGTGGCGGCTCGTCGACGGACGCCGCGTCATCCTCGGCGATCGTGATGGTGGCCTGTGCGTCCACGATCACCGCACCACTGGCGCCACTGAGGTCAACGACGAACGTCTCGGAGCCCTCGGCGGTGGTGTCGCCGCTGACCGTGACTGCAGCGTCCTGTGTCGCGGCACCACCTGCGGTGAAGGTCACGGTGCCACCGACGACGGCGGTGTAGTCGCTCCCGGCGGTAGCGGTGCCATCCGCGGTGTCGTAGTCCACCGTGACGTCTGGGAAGTCAGCCGGCAGGACCTGCGACAGTGTCACCACGGCGTTGAAGGTGCTGGTGCCTGAGTTGCCCTCCGCCTGGGAGAGGTCGGCAACTGTAAGTTGGAGCGCCTCGTAGGCGCCCATGTCGCACGCGCTCCCCTGCGGACGCGTGATGCCTCGTTGGTCCAGGGCGCCACCGGGAAGTCCGTTGCAGGCGGCGGTGCTCCCGGCGTCCAGGCCGGGGCTGGTCGCCGTCAGGGCGTGCGTCTGGCCTCGGCCACCGTTGCTGGCGAGGGCGTCGAGGTTGGCGGCGACATCGAACTGATCGCCGGCCTCAGCGACGAGGCCGCAGTCCGTGGTGTCAGTGACGTTGTTGTTGCCATTCGACATGACACCGGTGCAGTCCGGACCGGTGCCCGCCGTGTTGTCCGCGATGATGGTGTTCGTGATATCGACCGCCCCGTCGGAGCGGATGCCGCCGCCGGTGGTGGCGGTGTTACCCACGATCGTGACGTTAGTCAGGGTCGCGCTGGCACCACCGAGAGCGAAGATGCCACCGCCCTGGGCGGCCAGCGCGCCGACAGAGTTCCCGGAGACGGTCGTGTTGGTGATCGTCGCGGACGTGACGCCTTCCAGGCTGATGGCGCCACCCGCCTGCCCGCCATCATTCCCGCTGAACGTGCTCCCGCGGATGGTGGCCGTACTGGCGAGGGCGCGGACTGCTCCGCCGGTAGTCGTCGCTACGTTCGAGGTGAACGTGCTGTCGATGATCGTGAGGCTCCCACTTTGCATGGTGATCGCAGCACCGTTTACCGCGAAGCCATCCGTGAACGCGAGAGCGCGAACCTCGAGCGTCGAGCCGAGCCCGGTCAGGATTTTGTTGGTGGTTCCACCGCTGAGGATGACCGACCGCCCTGATCCGTCGATGACGAGGGCGCCGCCCGCTGAAACGTTCAGGGCTGCGGTCAGGGTGATCGTGCCGTCTACCGCGAAGGTGATCGTGTCCGAGCCTGCCCCGGCGGCGCAATCCGCGTTCGTCGCGGCATCGGTCGTTGCGTTCTGGACAGCCTCCGGGAGCGAGCACTGCCCATCCACCGCCGTGGTTGCCATCAGCGTGTCCACCGTGATGGTCGCGGCCTCGACGGGGCGCGGGCCCACGAGCATCAGTACCGCCATCAGCAGCAGTACTGCCGTGGACGCGCGCGCAACGATGTTCGGGGTAACGGTCATCACCTGGCCTCGTTAAGAATTCGGCCCACGGATGGAGGCCGCGATGCGGGCGCATTGTTACAGCACGACTGTCCGCGTTCAAGAACCTGGCGGGAGTAACCGGGCTTACCGCACGGGACTTACCACGTGCGTATTGCGATCGCTACGAGGCGACGACGAAGACCTCGAACGGCAGGGACGCCAACTGGCGCCCGGCAAGCGTGATCGCGACCTCGTGCGGGCCGGCCGTACGGAGGTCCATCTGCACGAGGTCCACGACCATGTTGGCGCGGCCTCGGTCGGCGTTGTCTGGGAGCTGGAGCGTCATGTTGCCCTCGACGGGGCCGGTCACGTCGCGGCCGTCGGCGTCCGAGACGCGGACGCGGAACGCGTGGCTTCCGAGGTCGTCGCGGTTGAACGAGAAGCGCACGACGGCGACCGCGCGAGGATGCACGGTGGGCAGTTGGCGCAGCGTGATGCGCTCGAACCCGATGCCGAGCGCGTTGATCTTGCCGCCGCTCTCGGCGGCGGCATCACAGAGGAAGGCGTAGTCGACTTGCATCGGGTTCCGATCCGGCGTGTCGGTTCGAGAGGCTGCGGCTGGGGCGGGATCAGTCCCCCACCCCAACCCTCCCCCGCGAGGGGGGGAGGGGGTCAGAGGCAGGAGGGGAGGGGCTCTATTCCTGCACGCAGTGTACGTGCGGCTACTGGGCGGCCCGGATGCCATCGGACAGGAGGTTGCCGTAGACCGGGCCGAAGTTGCGGGCGCGGAGGATGCCCTCGGCGTCGATGAAGAACGTGGCGGGGAGGCCGACGACGCCGTAGTGCTCGCGGACACCGCCCTCGCGGTCGAGCGCGACGGGGAAGTCGAGGCCGAACTCATCGAGGAAGTCCTGGACGACGCCCTCGGACTCCTGCCAGTTCACCGCGAGCACGACGACGCCGTCCTCGTCGTACGCGTCCTGGAGGTCCGGCATCTCCGTCCGGCAGGGGACGCACCATGTGGCCCAGAAGTTCAGCACCACGGGCTGCCCTCGGAAGTCGGAGAGCGAGACGCGCTCGCCGGTGCCGGGCCGTTCGAGGACGAAGTCCGGTGCGGGCTCGCCGAGGGTGGGCTTCGCGGCGCCGGCGGTGATGCCGAGCGCCTCGGCGTCCGCGTCCGCCGGCGCGATCACCTCGCGGTAGACAAAGAGCCCACCGACCACGAGGACGATGGCGGCGACGGTGCTGTAGCGGGCGATCGTGCGGTTCATGTGTCCTGAGCGTAGGCAGCACCGGTGGTGTGGGGAACGAGGAACGTTGAAGGAAGTGCTAAGGGGGGAGGCCTCACCCCCGGCCCCGGAGAGCCCTCACCCCAGCCCTCTCCCAAAACGGGAGAGGGGGCCGGATTCGGAATCAGACTCCGAGTCCGACTCCCCTCTCCCGTTTTGGGAGAGGGGCCGGGGGTGAGGGTCTCCATCCCCTCGGGGCAGGGCCAGGATGAGAGCCCTCCCCTCCCCCGGTCGCGGCGCGCCCGATAGGATGCGGCGGTGACCTCACCAACACCCTCACACCAGCCCGGACTCCGCGAGGCGCTCGCGACGGCCGCCGCGATCCTCGCGCGGTCGAAGCGCACGGTCGTCCTCGCGGGGGCGGGGATGTCGAAGGAGTCGGGCATCCCGACCTTCCGAGGTGACGGCGGGCTGTGGACGGTGAACGGCGAGCCGCCGATGAACCAGTACGACACGTTCGCGCTGGACCCGAAGCGGTGGTGGGAGCGTCGCGTCGAGGAGGCCGCGCAGCCGGGCGACTTCGCGCTCGCGATCGAGGCAGCCGAGCCGAACGACGGGCACCGCGGGCTCGCAGCCCTCGAGGAGATGGGGGTGGTGAGCCACCTCATCACGCAGAACATCGACGACCTCCACCGGCGCGCCGGGCAGCGCTCGATCACGGAGATCCACGGCAACCGCTTCTGGATGCGGTGCGTCCGTTGCGAGGCGCGCTGGCCGAAGGCGGAGTTCACCTTCGACGAGGCCGACCTGCCGCCGCGTTGCACCTCACCCGGTTGTGGGGGCATTGTGAAGAGCGACACGGTCATGTTCGGCGAGCCGATCCCGCCGAGCGCGCTCCGGCGCTGCGGGCTGGAGACGGACCTGGCGGACTGCTTCATGACGATCGGGACGTCCGCGGTGGTCTACCCCGCCGCGCAGTACCCGGTAGAGGCAGTGCGCCGAGGGCTGCCGCTGATCGAGATCAATCCGGAAGAGACGCCACTGACGCCCTACGCGACGGTGGCCGTCCGTGCTCCGTCCGGCATCGCGCTTCCCGCAATCGTCCAGACCATTGCGGCAGCACGAGCCGCCCAGGAGAGAGACGCGTAGTCCATGGTCATCCGTCGTCGCACCTACGAACCGCTGGGGATCATCATCGCGCACGACCAGGGCGTGACCACGGTCATCCCCGGCGGCGATCCGGAACTCGCGGTCAAGGGACATCGGTTCACCTCGGTCGACTACCACGATGGCGTCGCGATCGCGGGAGCGCCGGACGCGGGCGCGTGGGTCCACAACGGGAAGCGCTGGGACCAGAAGTGGACCGGGAACGCTCGCTCCGTCGCCGTGTTGCCCTCGGGCGACCTCTACGTCGGCTCCGGCGAGGGCCTGCTCTATCGATCGACCGACCTCGGCGAGAGCTGGGAGGAGATCGAGGGCGTGCAGAACGTGATCAAGCACGGCACACGCTTCGTCCCGAACGACGGCGAGTCACGCGTCTTCGTGACCGCGGTCGGACAGGTCGAGGAAGGCGTGATGGTGGGCCTCGCTGGCGGGGCCGCCTGGCACACGCGCGACCACGGGAACTCCTGGACCAGACGCGGCGAGGGCCTCAACGCGAAGGTGCACGGCATCTGGGTGCACCCCGAGCACCGCGACCGCCTCTACGCGACCGCCGACACCGGCATCTACCGCTCCGAAGACGAGGGCTTCTCGTGGCTCCAGTCGAAGGGCGGGCTCGACCGTTCGTGGGGTGGGTCGCTCGCGATCATGCCGGGCAGCCCGGACGCCCTCATCGCGACGATGGCGCGCAACGCGCCCGGCGAGACCGGCGCGGTCTACCGCTCCCCGAACGGCGGCGTCTCCTGGGTGCGCGTGGAGCTCGAGGATGACGACGAGTGGCCTCGCATCCCCTGTGTCGCCCGCCCGTGGGACTGGGAAGACGTGGTGTTCGTGACGGCGGGGGCGAAGCTCTGGGCGAGCCACGACCGCGGCAAGAACTTCATCGAGCTGAACGACAACCTGCCGGTGGCGAACGCGATCGCGGCTTCGCTGTAGGGGGATCCGGAGCCCTCACCCCATCCCTCTCCCCGTGTGGGGAGAGGGGGCCGGAGCCGGAGACCCTCACCCTGGCGCTCTCCCAAACGGGAGAGGGGGTCAGAGTCAGAGTCAGAGTCAGATCCTCCCCTCCGGTCCCCTCTCCCGTTTTGGGAGAGCGCCAGGGTGAGGGCCCTTCCGATCTGCCTTCCCCAACAGATTCACACAGATTCATAGCGTTATGTCTCTAAAAACGTGCGTCTATCCGCGCCCGTTGGTACGTTCGGCTCTCACCCATCCCCTGCCACCGCGGCGACGAAGGCGCTCCCTTCGTCCGACCGGCGACGGCCCCGATTGAGGACATCTCGATGGCTAACCCCTCCAAGCCCCGCGACGAGTTCGTGGAGGTCAACGACATCCGCCTGCACTACCGCGAGTGGGGCGACACGCGCAGCCGCCACGCGCTGCTGATGCTGCACGGCTACGCCGCCACCGCCGAGATGTGGACCGACGTCGCGACCGACCTCGCGCGAGAGTTCCGCGTGATCGCCCTCGACCAGCGCGGGTACGGCCAGTCCGGCCGCGCCGACGACATGGACTACACCCGCGCGACACAGCTCGAGGACCTCGAGGCGTTCGTGGACGCGGTGGGCCTGCGCTCGCTGACGCTCGTCGGGCACTCAATGGGTGGCGCGCTGGCGATCTGCTACGCGGCGGAGCACCCGGAGATCGTGACCGCGCTCGTGGTGGTGGAAGCCGCTCCCGAGGTGCTGCGCAGCGGCATCGAGGGCGTGCGTCGCCTGCTGCTGGCGGGCGAGACGTTCGACTCCGTGGACGCGGCCGTGGACGCCTTCCGGGCGTACCAGCCGTACGCCTCGAACGAGCAGCTGGAGCGCCGCGTCCGCGCCGTGCTGACGATGAACGACGATGGCAAGCTGGCGTGGGACTTCGACGAGGCGTTCCGCGACCCGCAGATCCGCCCGCCGGAGCCGGACCCCGGCCAGCGCCGCCTGTCCGACCTCTGGGACAGCGCCGACCGCGTCCAGTGCCCGACGATGATCATCCGCGGCCAGGACACGGACATGCTGACCCCGGAGGCGATCCAGCGCCTGCACCGTCGCATCGCCGGCTCGCGCGTCTCGCTGATCGAGGACGCCGGCCACCAGGTGCCGACGGACCAGCCGGCGTCGCTGGCGCTCAACGTCCGCGAGTTCCTCCAGAGCATCGCGGCGATCTAGCCCTCGACGCGCCGATGGCAGAACGAACGGCCCGCTCTCACGAGCGGGCCGTTTCTGATCAAGACACCTTTCGTGTGGGTGGGAGGCGCCTCGACTCAGGGCACATCGTCCTCACCCACAACGAATCGTTCTAGTTCTCGTGCCACGGCCCGACTGCGGTCATCCAAGGCGACGAACATCTCCTGGAATCTCCGGTATGTGTCGGCATGGCCGGCTCCCCCCGGCGAGCGCATCGATGTTCCCATCCGCAAAGTTCTGAACCTCGAGCCGATAGCCGACCCAAGCGTCGAATGCCTCTTGCAGTGCACCGTTCGGTATCAGCGGACTAACCGCTTGAAGTCCGTTCGGGCCTGCGTGAAACCGGGTCAGCCTGTCGAGGCGAGACTGAACCACCTCTATGTCGAGATTTCCGCCGCGAGCGTTCGAGACGACAAAAAGTTGCTCGGAGACGCTCCGTTGGTTGGCGAGAGAAGCCGCTCGCCCCGGAGAGACAGCCGCGCCCGGTGGCGTTCCAGCCGCGCGGCAGACTCCAACTTTCGCTCGTGCTTCTGTCTCTCTAGTTCGCGAGACCTTTCAGCCTCCTGGGCGCGCTCCGTCGTCGCCGCCGTTACACCGACAAGCGCGCCCGTCGCTACTGATCCAGCTAGCCCGATACTCCCCACAAGCACGGTCGTGTCTTGGTCGAAGAACATCGCGGCCACAGGTACGCCGAGCGCAAGCGCTGCCACTGTCCAGAGCATCACAGACCACCGCATGAGCAGCAGTCTACTTGGACGCGAGCGGGCGTTGCGGACTCGGGAAAGGCCCCTGCTACCCCTTCTGCACCCCAAACGCGCCCTGCGCGCGGAACGCCTCGATGTCGTCCCAGGTGTAGCCGAGGTCGGTGAGGACTTCCTCGGTGTGCTGGCCGAACTCGGGGGCCTGTTTCGGGAACTGCGCGGGGCTCTTCGAGAGGTGGACCGGGGAGCCGACCATCGGCCACTCCTTCCCGGTCTCGTCCGGCACGTTGACGAGGTAGTCGTTCGCCCAGGCCTGCGGGTCCTTCGAGACTTCGAGGTAGTCCGCGACGGGCTCGACGAGGAGGTCGCGCTCGCGGAAGGCGGCCATCCACTCGTCGCGGGACTTCGTGAGGAAGACCTCGTCCATGCGCGCGATGACCTCGGCGTTGCGCTGCATGCGGAGGGCGTGGGTGGCGAAGTCGCCCTCGCAGAGGTCGGGGGTACCCATGACCTCGCAGAACTGAGGCCACCACTTGTCCGGCGGCAGCGCGCCGATCATGAACCACTTGCCGTCGCCGGCCATGAAGTGGTTCCACGTCGGGCGGCGCTGGGTGTGGTCGAGACGCCCTCGGAACTCGCCGGTCCACATCGAGTTGGTGATGCCGAAGGACTGGAGGGCGATCTGGGTGCCATAGAGGGAGGTGTTCACCTCCTGCGCCTCGCCGGTGCGGTCGCGGTGGTAGAGGGCGAGGAGGATGGCGTAGCCGGAGATGAAGCCGCCCACCTGGTCCGCCTGAGGGAATCCGGCCATCGTCGGCGGGCCGTCCGCGCCCTCGCCGGTCACGGCCATGTACCCACCGCGCGCCTGGGCGAGCGTGTCCATGGCGCCCCGGTAGGCGTCGGGACCGAGGTGCCCCCAGCCGGAGGCATTGGAGAGGATGCAGCGCGGGTTCACGGACTGGATGCGCTCGAACGTGACGCCGAGGCGTGTCAGCACGCCGTATCTCAGGTTGTTGTGGACCACGTCCGCGGTCTCCACGAGCTTCCAGAAGACGGCCTGTCCGGCCTCGGACTTCAGGTCGAGGACGAGCGAGCGCTTGCCGCGGTTGAGGGAGTGGAAGTACCAGTTCCGCTCGCCGCCCTCGCGCGGGGCGCGGCCGGGATCGGGGTTGGACTCCGACTCGATCTTGATCACGTCGGCGCCCATGTCGGCGAGCATCGTGGTGGCGTAGGTGCCCTGCTGCCAGATCGAGAGGTCGAGGATGCG
>CAYPYF010000064.1:0-14654 GCA_964414675.1 uncultured Dehalococcoidaceae bacterium | reverse complement strand
GCGGCTACGGCGGCGGTGGCGGTGGTCGCGACCGCTACTAACGAGTAGCACCCCCGAGAGGGAGAACCTCCCCGCTCTACTCGGATGAGATGCGGTGAACGAAGGGCCCGGCGATCGCCGGGCCCTTCGCCCTGTCTGCCGGCTGCTAGTCAGTTGCTGGGGCGTCAGCCGAACTGCGCGAGGCCGCGCGAGATCACGTCCTGTACCCGGTCCGTGCTCATCCGCGCGTCGCCGTCGGCGCTCGTGTCGAGGACCGCACCGGGTTGTGTGCCGGCCGCGACCGCCTCGGTGAGTTGTCCGTGGAGTGCCCGCACGCGATCCGGGATCGAGGCGGGGCCGCGCCCGGCGTCGCGCTCAAGGGCGCGCTCCAGGGACGGCAGCAGCGTGACGAACTGCACCTGTGCGTCGAGTCCGGCGAGGCCGGTACGGTACGCCTCGGCATCGGCGCCGATGACCACGTCGTCCACGATCACGGAGTACCGATAACCCACGGCGTTCCGCGTCACCGCGATCGCGGCGTCGGTTGCCATGCGTAGTTGCTCGGCCGCCTGCGCGTCACCCGCCCACGGCTGGCGGTAGCCGGCGCGGACCCAGTGCCGCAGGTCGTCCACCGAGACGAGCACCATCCGGTCGAACCGCTCCGCGAGGGCGAGCGCGACCGAGGTCTTCCCGGCTCCCGGAGGGCCGGTGAGGATCAGCACCTGATTCATAGGTTCATGAGTCCTGTCCCCGCGAACGACCTCAGGCGGGCCGTACGTCCAGCGAGATGTCGAGCGCGGGCGCGGAGTGGGTGAGGGCGCCACACGAGATGAGGTCGACGCCGGTCGCCGCAACCTCGGCGATGGTCTCGATGGTGATGCCGCCGGACGCCTCGAACAGCACGTGTCGCTTCGAGGGATCGGCACGATGCTCCGCGACCACGGCGCGCATCTCCTCGGGCGTCATGTTGTCCAGCAGGATGATGTCCGCACCGGCGGCCACGGCCTCGCGCGCCATCGCGGCGTCGACCACCTCTACCTCGATGCGCACGGTGTGCGCTGCGCCATCGCGCGCGAGGGCAATGACCCCCGCGAGGTCGACCTCGCGCTGGGCGGCAGCCTCGATGTGGTTGTCCTTGATGAGGATCCCGTCCTCGAGCGTGTTGCGATGGTTGTGGGCACCGCCGACACGTACGGCGTAGCGCTCGATCGCACGGAGGCCCGGGGTGGTCTTGCGAGTGTCGACGACGCGCGCGGGGCCGCCGAGCGCGGCGGCCTGGACGTACTCGTGGGACATCGTCGCGATGCCGGACATGCGCTGGATGAGGTTCAGGGCGACGCGTTCGCCGGAGAGGATCGCCGCCAGCGGCCCGGTGATCTCCGCGACCTCCGTGCCGGCCTCCACCCAGTCGCCGTCCTCGACGGTCGAGGTCACCTCGATCTCGTCGGAGACCTGCTGGAAGACGGACGCCATGACCTCCAGGCCGCACACCACGCCCGCCTCCTTGTAGAGCACGGTCGCCTCGCCGGGCTGGTCAGGGGGCACGGTCGCCCGGGTCGTGACGTCGAAGGACGCGCGGTCCTCGTCGAGGGCGCTCGCGATGATCATCGCGAGCGCGTCAGCCGGCGGAGGGGGGACGGTCATGCGTGCGTGCTCTCTACCGCCGGGACGGCCGCAGCCGCCTCCGTGGGACGTCGGAAGACGATGTGGTGCCGCCATTGCTCTCGCGGCGAGGGGAAGTCCGTCCGGAAGTGCGCGCCGCGCGACTCCTCGCGCCGCAGCGCCGCCTCGGTCGCCAGTCGCGCGCACGTGACGATCGAGCGCAGCTCGTAGCCCTCACGGTCCGTCGGCTGCGGCACCGCCGAGGCCCACCGGCGCAGTTGCTCGGCCGCAGCGGCAAGGCCCTCCGCCGTGCGCACGATGCCGACCTCGCGCCACATCAGTTCCTTCACCTCGTCGGTGGTGGGCGGCGCGCCATTGGCCTCGGGCGCAGCGAGCGCGACGGCATCGGCTGTCGGCTCCTCGGGTGGCGGGAGCGGGTCCGGCGGGTTGAGCAGCCGTTCGACGGCGCGGTGGGCGAAGACCACGGTCTCGAGGAGCGAGTTGGAGGCGAGGCGGTTCGCGCCATGGACGCCGGTGCAGGCGCTCTCCCCGACCGCGAAGAGCCCTCGGACGGTGGTCTCGCCCCAGGTGTTCGTGCGGACGCCGCCCATGGTGTAGTGCGCGGCGGGCGAGACGGGGATGCGGTCCCGCGCCATGTCGAGGCCGGACTCCAGGCAGCGCGCGTAGATCGAGGGGAACCGCGCCGCCAGCCACTGCGAGTCGTGCGCGGTCACGTCCAGCAGGACGTGGTCTGCACCGGTCGCGAGCATCTCCTTGAGCGCGGCGCGCGCCACGACATCGCGCGGCGCGAGTTCGGCGCGTTCCGGGTCGTAACGGAGCATGAAGCGCTCACCGGTCGTGTTGTAGAGCTCGGCGCCTTCGCCGCGGACCGCCTCGGAGATCAGGAACACGGGCCGGCCCGGAAGCACTAGCGCCGTCGGGTGGAACTGGGTGAACTCCATGTCCATCACCTCGGCCCCGCACTCGTACGCGAGCGCGACGCCGTCGCCGGTGGAGACCGGTGGGTTGGTGGTGGTGCGGTACATCTGCCCCGCGCCCCCGGTCGCGAGGACGACGCGGGGCGCCCCGAACTGACGCCGGACGCCCTCGGCACGGACGAAGACCTCGACCCCCGTGACGCGACCCTCGGCCACGAGGATTTGCGTGGCGAAGGTGTGTTCGAGGATCGCGATCTCGCGCTGGGCCAGCGATGAGAGCGACAGCTCGATCTCCAGGCCGGTGGCGTCACCGCGGGCGTGGAGGATCCTCGGGCGGGAGTGCGCCGCTTCGCGGCCCAGCGCGACCTCGCCGTTCGTGGAGTCGAAGTTCACGCCGTAGCGGACGAGGTCGGCGATGCGGGGGGCTGCCTCGTAGCAGAGGATGCGCGCGGCTTCCTCGTCCACGAGTCCGGCGCCGGCGTCGATCGTGTCCTTGAGGTGGTCGGCGGGATCGTCGTCCGGCCCGACCGCGGCGGCGATGCCGCCCTGCGCGTAGCGCGTGCTCGCCTCGCCGATGCCGCCCTTGGTGACGACGAGGACGCGCGCGCCGGCCTCGTGCGCCTGGAGCGCGGCGTAGAGGCCCGCGATGCCGGAGCCGACCACGATCAGGTCGTACTCGGTGTGCTGCGGGGAGGTCACTTCCGCGCCTCGCTCGACTCGTGCACGACGACGCCGACGTCATACGACTGCACGGCCCGCGCGATGGCGTCCCAGTCCGCCGGCACCTCCGGGCGTCCGGTCTGCGCGTTGATCGTCGCGTACCGGTGGGTGAACTGGGCGACGAGGCGCCCGTCCGAGGCGGCCGCGACTTCAGCCTCGAAGGTCAGGCGGCCGGGCCGGAGCTCCGTGCACCGCAGCCGGACGATCGCGGCGTCGTCCCAGCGAAGCGGGGAGCGATAGCGCACCTCGGAGCCGGACTGGAAGCGGAGGACGTCGCGATGGCTCGGGATCCCCGCCTCGCCGTCGTAGGCGTCGAGGGCGACCTCGGTGAGGGCGAGGAGGACGCCGCCGTGGACGAACGGGGTGCCGCCGAAGGTGTCGGTGTGGCGCAGGGGATAGCGTGCTTCGAAGCGGAAGCCGCTGTCCGCGGCGGGAGTTGGGTCGGCCATGGAATGTCCCTCGCGACTTTGCGTACTTCGTACACAAAGTAGGTGAAGGACGAGGTTAGGCCCGCCGATTCGAGGCGTCAACGCTCCGGGCGACCGCCGCATCGATCTCGCGAAGCGCGAGGTCGCGCCACTCCTCCGCGCCGTCCTCGATCACCGTGTGGAGGAGTTCGACGCCGTCGAGGTCGCGGTAGATCTGCGCGCGGTCGAGGAAGCCGCGGCCCGTCGTCCCGACGTACTGGCCGAGGACCAGTTCGGCGAACGGGCGGCCCCAGTGCTGAATGATGCGGCCGAAGTCGATCGCCGGGTCGCTCACCTGGATGCCCTCGAAGTCCAGGACCGCCTCGATCGTCCCGTCCGCCGCGAGCAGGACGTGGTCCGGCTTGAGGTCCGCGTGCACGAGCACGGACTCGGGCGCGTCCTCCGCGAGAGCGTCGAGTCGGGCAGCGATCGCGTCGAGCCAGGCGCGCCGTTCGCCCTCAAGGTGCGGCCGGCACCGCTCGATGACCGGGCCGAAGCGATCCTCGGACGGTCGGACGACGCGCGGAGTCGTGAGTGGAGGAGGCTCGCTCCGGTGGAGACGACCGAGGAAGTCCGCGAGTTGCGAAGCGAATCGGGTTGCCGTGATGCCATCGCCGTGGTCGAGCTCGGCGGGCCGCCCGTCGACGAAGCGATAGATGCCCCAGCGGTACTTATTGTCGTCGCCGATGAGGGTCGCATCGCGGGGCACTCGGACGGTGCCTCCGAGGTGCTGCATGAGCGCCGTCTGCTCGCGGATCACCTCGGCGGCCGCGGGGTGTCGCGGCACCCTCAGCGTCCAGTCACCCGTAGGATCGGGGACGCGCCACGCGATCACGTCGAAGCCGACGCCGATCACCGTGGCCCTCGACGGGTGCGAGGTGGGGACGGCTGCGCGCATCAGCTGCGCGAGGGGCCTCGGGAGGTGCTTCTGTGGCTGTGTCCGCTTCACGCGGCAATCATCGCGCATCGCGACGACCACCAGGAATGCGGGGACGTGGCGCGCTTGGGACGTTGGCGCGCCCGAGACGCCCCGAGACGCCCCGAGACGCAGAGAGAGCCCGGTTTCCCGGGCTCTCTCGATCTGTGCACTGCTGGCATCCGACGGGCTCACGAGGAGCGCCGCTCAGCATCGCTCAGGCTGGGGTTCGTACTGAGCCGATCCTAGTAGCGGCTGCCGCCGCCGCGGTTGCCACCGCCGCCGCCGCCGTAACCGCCGCCACCACCACCGCCGCCGTAGCCACCACCGCCGCCGCCGCGGTTACCACCGCCGCCGCCGCCGTAGCCGCCACCACCACCGCCGCCGCCACCACGACGCTCCTCACGAGGCTCAGCCTCGTTCACGCGCAGGTTGCGGCCGTCGAAGTCCTGGCCGTCGAGGGCACGGATGGCCTTCGTGGCGTCGTCCTTCGACATCTCGACGAAGCCGAAGCCGCGCGGGCGGCCGGTCTCGCGGTCAGTCGGGAGTGCAACGGACAGCACTTCGCCGTGCTCGGCGAACAGCTGCTCCACGTCCTCCTGGCGAGCGGAGAACGGAAGGTTGCCAACGTAAATTCTCTGGTTCAAAAACTCATGCTCCACGCCGGCTCATGCCGGCAAATTGGCCACCACGCGTGTGGGGCCGGTCAAACTGGACAATCCAAGAGAACGCGACGTGGAGGCTCGGATGTAACGACCAAGTGCGGACTGAGGGAATGCGGTGCTTCCACCGCAGATCCACCGTAACACCCGTCAGCCCTGTGTATAGGGCTCGACGACCTCGTGGCGATGGCGAATCGGGCTCGGAGGGTTAGACGCTGACGCGCCGGAAGTCCGGGCTGATCTCCAGCCGCGCGCCCGTGACGGCCTGGATCTCCTCCGCGGAGTAGCCCGGCGCGTGCTGTTCGAGGATGAACTTGCCACCTCGGACGGCCACGACCGCGATGTTCGTCACGACGAGCGTGACGCCCGAGGGCGCCGTGACGGGCAGGTTGCACTTCTCCAGGAGCCGCGGCTGGCCGTCGCGCGTCTGGTGCTCCATCGCGAGGTAGACCTGCTGCGCGCAGGCGGCGAGGTCCATCGCGCCGCCGATGCCGCCCAGGTGCGCCCACTCGTCGTCCGTGGTCTTCCAGTTCGCGAACGACCCGTCCGGGGCGACCTCGTAGGCGCCGAGGCAGGTGACGTCCACCATGCCGCGCCGGATCACGGCGAACGAGTCCGCGTGATGCACGATCGCCGCGCCGGGGTCGAGGGTGACGGCCGTGACCGCCGAGGCGTTCACGGTGTCGGGGTCCTCTTCGCCCTCGCCCGCGACGCGTCCGTAGCCGATGACGCCGTTCTCGGAGTGGAGGGTGATCTCCTGGTCGGGGTAGAGGAAGTTCGAGACCAGCGTCGGGATGCCAATGCCGAGGTTCACGATCCAGCCCGAGCCGATGTGCTGTGCGAGGACGGCGGCCATCTGGTCGCGGGTGAGTGGCTGCTTCTCTTCGTCTGCCATCGTCGGGCTCCTCGGAACGCGGATCGGGTTCGGCTGGGCTGGATCGTTACTCGGTGCTGGCTACTCGGCGGGGACGCGCGGGAAGGTCTCCGGCGTCTCGGTCTGGCGGATCACCGCACCCGAGGCTCGGGCGGAGCGGAGGATGCCGCCGACCGGGATGTGGACCAGTCGATGCACGAAGATGCCGGGCGTGTGGACCATGTCGGGGTCGATCTCGCCGGCCTCGACGATTGGCTGCTCCACCTCGACGATGGTGCACTTCGCGGCCATCGCCATGATCGGGTTGAAGTTTCGCGCCGAGCGCCGAAAGATCAGGTTCCCGGCGGTGTCGGCCTTGTACGCGCGGATGAACGCGTAGTCAGCGAAGAGCGCGGTCTCCATCAGGTAGGTGCGACCGTTGAAGTCGCGCGTCTCGCGGCCCTCGGCGAGGCGGGTGCCGACGGCGGCCGGCGTGTAGAACGCAGGGATGCCCGCGCCCCCGGCGCGGATGCGCTCCGCGAGGGTGCCCTGAGGGACGAGTTCGGCCTCCATCGCGCCGGAGCGGATGAGGCCCTCCGCGGTGCCGACGCGGGACGGGCGGGTGGAGGCGGTGAACGCCGCGATGACCTTCTTCACGCGCCCGGCCTCGACGAGGTCGCCCTGCCCCTTGAGGTCGTCGGGCGAGTCACCGAACCCGACGCCGTTGGAGATCGTCGTGAGGTTGGTCGCGCCCTGGCGCCAGAGGGCCGCCATCAGGTTGATCGGGGCGCCGGGGCCGAAGCCGGGGATCATGATCGAGGAGCCGTCCGCGACGTCCGCGAGGGCCTCGTCCATGGTCTGGTAGATGGTCGGTCGCGGCACGTTCGTCCCCTCGATCTAGCCGGATGATGCTCGGCGCGTGCGTGTTATACGCCGCGCGAGGGCGTTGCGCCTAGATCCAGTCGGGGCGGACGGCTACTTGAGCGCGAGCATCCGGTCGAGGGCGACCTTCGCATCGCGGCGGTGCTCCTCCGGGACCCTCACCTCGTTCACGACCTCGCCGGCCACGAGCGACTCCATGACCCACGCGAGGTAGGCCGGGTGCACCCGGTACATCGTGCTGCACGGGCAGACGACGGGGTCGAGGCAGAACACGGTCTTGTCCGGATTCTCTTTCGCGAGGCGGGAGACCAGGTTGATCTCCGTGCCGATGCCGATCACCGAGCCCGCGGGGGCCTCGGCGACGTACTTCGCGATGAACGCCGTGGAGCCGTTGGCGTCGGCGGCCTGGACCACGTCGTAGCGGCACTCGGGGTGCACGACGATCTGGACATTCGGGTACTGCTCGCGGGCCTGCTCGATCTGCGCCAGCGAGAACCGCTGGTGCACGGAGCAGTGGCCCTGCCACAGGATGATCCGCGACCGATCGAGGGCTTCCGGCGTCGCGCGGCCGAGGCTGCCGGCCGGGGCGCGCCAGTCCCAGAGGACCATCTCCTCCAGCGGGATGTCCATGGCGTGGCCGGTGTTGCGGCCCAGGTGCTGGTCCGGGAAGAAGAAGACGCGCTTGCCTCGCTCGAACGCCCACTCGAGGACCTTCGCGGCGTTGGAGGAGGTGCAGACCACGCCGCCGTTCGCGCCGCAGAACGCCTTCAGGCTGGCCGCGGAGTTCATGTACGTGACGGGGATGATGCCGTCCGTGCTGCCGAAGAACTCGCCGAGCTCGCGCCAGGCCGTCCAGACATCCGGCTCGGAGGCCATGTCCGCCATCGAGCAGCCGGCCTCCATGTTCGGCAGGATCACGACCTGGTCGTCGGCGCGGAGGATGTCCGCAGCCTCCGCCATGAAGTGCACGCCACAGAACACGATGTACTTCGACTCGCCACGCTCGGCCGCGTACTGCGCGAGGGCGAACGAGTCGCCTCGCTCATCCGCGAACTGCACGATGTCCTCGCGCTGGTAGTGGTGCCCGAGGATGACGACCTTCTCGCCCAGCGTCGCGCGCGCCGCGCGGATGCGGGTGGAGAGTTCCTCGGCGTCCATGCTCCAGTACCGCTCCGGGATCTCCGGCTGCCATGAGGCGAAAGAGACTTCCTCGGCGAGCGGGATGGTCTGGATGCCGGTGTCCGTCTCGCACTGGAGCTGTGAGACCGGGAATGCTTCAAGGGGGATGAGGGGGGTGGTGGTCATAACGATGATCCCATCCGGCTAGCGCGGCGCTCCCTCGTAGGGTCGGGAGCCGATCCTGCGCGGCCATCGTCTGTGCTGAAACCGCGTCCCAGTGACTTTGCGTACTTCATACACAAACTAGATTGTGTCCACCTTACGCTTAGTCAGCCCGACTGGTCAACGCTCAGGATCCGCCGCGCTCCGGTAGGGTCGGGGAGGGGCGGCGGCTCGAGAGAGGGTCCCATGCAGGAACAGACGACCGAGCTGCGAGCGTTCTTCGACGACTACGTCGCACGATTCAACGAGGCGCTCGACGGCTCGCCCGACCTTGGGGCTATCGCCGCGCAGTACACCGATGCGTTCCTGGCTGCGGGGCCTGGCGGTGTCACGCCGGGCCAGAATGACGCGGCCTTTATCGAGATGCTGGGCCAGGTCTACGACCGATACCGCGCCATCGGCACGGAGCGCATGACCGTGCAAGATGTCGTCGTGACGCCGATCGACGAGCAACACGCGATGGCCCGCGTCGACTTCGGCTCCCGGTACGTTCGCCCGAGCGATGGAAAGCCGATCGAGATCGACTTCGACGTCACATATCTCCTCGAGCGGCAGGAGCGCTGGCGCGTCTTCGCCTTCATCGCCGGCGACGAGGAAGGGTTGCTCCGCGAACACGGGCTTCTCACCGCAGAGTAGGCGGCGAGGACTAGCCGCGTTTCGGCTCGAACAGTTCCACCGGGTTGCCCGACGGATCGTTCACCAGTATCTGGCGACCGCCGTTGCCCTGGATGATCTCGCTGCGGAACGCGCAGCCTCGACCGCGCAGGTCGGCGACTGTCGCGTCGAGGTCCTCGACGACGAACTGGAAGCGATTCCAGCCGCCGGGCGCGGGGACGTTGCCGTCCGGCATCGAGGTCCCCGCACCGCCGGCGCCGGGGGCGTTGATCAGCAACCGCAACGCGCCCTTCGAGAGCCCCGCGAACCCGGGAGCCGGGTGCATGTCCAGCGTGAAGCCGAGGGCGTCCCGGTAGAACTCGATGGCGGCTTCGACATCAGTCACGATGTAGCGGACGTTCACTGTGTCCATCAGTCGTCCTTCTTCCAGAATGTGAGCCAGTTCCCATCGGGATCCTCGACCGTAAACTCGGACTGCCCCCAGGGGCGCGAGGCGAGCCGATCGACCACGTGGAGCCCGGCGTGCTTCGCGCGATCCTCGAGGCCCGCGAGGTCCTCCGCTTCGATGTAGAGCGCGACCGTCGATGTCCCGCCGAGGCGCTGCTGGATCGCGGCGTCGTACTCGGCAGAGTAGGTCGGCGTTACCTGCTCCAGCATGAGGTTCGCGTCGCCGAGGAAGAGGCCGTTGTGGTCCTCGTCCGGGCCGCCTCGGCGTACCTCGAAGCCCAGCGTGTCGACATAGCACGCCCACGCCTTTGCCATGTCCTGCACGCGGATCGCGGGAATGACACCCCATCCAGCCATCGCTGCCTCCTCAGGCTGCGCGCCGACCTCGATCGGAGCGTAGGACGTGGCGCCCGAGGGCGTCCCCTGTTAGCCGACGTCGCTAGCCGGCCGCCTCGGCATTCCGCGCGTCCTCGGCGGCTTCCGGGAGCACGGGGTGCGCGAGGAGCACGATGCCGGCGGCCACGAACGTCACGATCGAGGTGACGACGAAGGAGGCGTTGTACGAGCCCGTGGCATCCTCCAGCATGCCGACTGCGAACGGCCCGAGGCCCGAGCCCGCCTGCGCTGCGAGGGTGATGAGCCCGAAGATCGAGCCGAACGAGACGATGCCGAAGATCTCGCTGACCAGCAGCGACTGCATCATGTAGACGTTGCCGATCGTGAACCCGAACACCAGGATCAGGATGTAGGTCGCGATCGAGTTGTCGACCGCGAGCACGAGCAGGACCGCCGTGCCCTGCACCGCGAAGATGCCCGCGGTCAGCCAGCGCTTGTCCAGGTTGTCCGCGAACTGGCCCACCACGAGCCTCGCGATGATCGAGCCGAGCGCGGTAGTCGAGAGCGCAAAGGCAGCGGCGCTGCGCGAGCCGAGGCGTTCCTCCAGGAACGCGATCTGGTGGATGACGAAGCCCGTCTGCGCCATCAGGACGAGCACGAACCCCACGAGGATCGCCCAGAACGAGAGCGTCCGCATCGCCTGCGCGCGCGTCCACGGGCGCAGCTGCGACTCCGCCGACAACTGCCGCCGCCCCGAGGCGCGCACGGCCGCCTCGGCCTCCTCGACGGAGCGGTCGCCGTCGGGCAGCAGTCCCATCTCGCGTGGGTCGAAGACCAGCACCCACAGCACGACGGGCAGGGCCACGAGCAGCACGGCGCCGCCGAGGACCGGCGCGGCGAGTGCGAGGCCACCACGCTCCACCATCCACGCCCCGAGCGGGGTGAGGATGACCCCGCCCAGGGAGATCCCGGTCGCGGAGACGCTCATCGCCTTCGCGCGGCGGCGGATCCACCAGCGCGACATCATCGCGTTGATCGATACCGCGGAGGCGAGGCCGTTCCCGACCGCGATGAGGGCGTAGAGCGCGTACAGCTGCCAGAGCTCCGTGATCCCGCCGATGAGCATGGCGAGGACGCCGGTGACCAGCACGCCGAGGATCTGGAACGTCCTCGGCCCGTAGCGGTCGACGTAGGGCCCGATCACGGCGCCCATCACGCCGCCGATGAGGAAGAACATGCTCGTCGCGCCGGAGACCTGCGAGTTCGACCAGCCGTGCTCCTCCTGCAGCGGTTCGAGGAACACCGCGAGGCCGTAGTACCCGACGCCGCCGGCGACCATCATCATCGCGGCACACCCGAGGGCGATGTACCAGCCGTAGAACAGGCGGTTCGGGAGCAGTCGGGCGGCGAGGGGGTTGCGCGGTCGAAGTGGGGGCGGCAGCGGCTCGGTGTGCGGGCGGGTCACGAGGAGTCCATTCCAGACCCTCCGGGACGGGGGCCGGGCGCAGTCTACATATGTGATGCTTGAGGCGTGTCGGACGCCCTAGTCCCGGCGTTGGAGGCGCGGGACCACGTCGGTCGCGATCCTCGTGAGCTGCATGAGGCGGTCGCCGCCGGCGAGCACGAAGTTGAAGTGCCGCACGCCGGCGTCGATGAACTCCTGGAGGCGCGCCACCCACATCTCGGCGTCGCCGTAGACCGTGTAACGCTCGAACCGCCCGAACTCGACGCCGTAGGTCGCCTCGATGCGGGACGCGATCACCGGGAGTGCCTCCGCGAGGTCGTCGTCGAACTGGCACCACAGCTGGAGGGCCGGACGGATCACGTCCGGGTCTCGGTCGAACGACTCGGCGCGGCCTCGGACGTTCGCCCAGCCCTCGGCGAAGCGGTCGGCTGAGATGACGAACGGCATCCAGGCGTCGCCGTACTGCGCGGCACGGCGCTGCCCCGCGGGGGAGCGTCCGCCCACCCACACCGGGATCGGTGGGTCCGGCGGGAGGTCGAGGCGGGCCGCGTCGACCTCGATCTGGGCGTTGTGCAGCGACACCTCGTCGCCGGACCAGAGCGCGCGCAGGGCCTCGAGCGTGGCGTCGAGGTAGGCGCCGCGCTTGCCGAGCGGCACGCCGGAGGCTTCGAACTCCTTCGGGTACTCGCCGCCCGCGCCCACGCCGAGGCGGAAGCGCCCGCCGCTCATCCACTGCAGCGTCGCGGCCTGCTTCGCGAGCGGCGCGGGTCGCCTCAACGCCGCGAGGAGCACCCCCGTGCCGAGGTGGATGCGCTCGGTGACGGCGCTCGCCGCCGCGAGCATGGTGATCGGCTCGGGCCAGAACGAGGGCCACAGGACGTGGTCGCCCACCCAGACGGAGTCGTACCCGAGCGCTTCGGCCGTCTGGCACGCGACAAGGAACTCGGCAGGTGTGGATCCGCCAGGCAGAACGCCGCAGGTGATCCGAACGTTATGCATGTAACGAATGGTACTTGGAGGAGGCTCCGCCGCCTCGGGCATGGTTCGTCTGCAGGTTCACCCAGATTGATCACGAATCTGAAGCACCTGGGTAGTGGAGTACGGATATGCTGTTGAATGTTCGGGCGGCTGGGAAGTACCCGGCAATGATCCAGACTGAACGCTCTCGCCTGCGGCGCGCCATCGACATTGGTCGGCGCGCGCTGGGCATGCCTGGTCATCAGGACGCGATGCTGGAACTTGAACGCGCCACCGACGAGGTGCGCGACCGCCTTGAGCGCCTGCGCCGCGAGTCGAAGGCCCGAGAGGGCCGCATCCGGATCGCACGCCCGCACCACTCCCGCTGACTGCTAGAGGAAGACCGGTTCACGCGACGTGAACCGGTAGAGCTTCGCCGGGCGGTGAGCGCCCTCTCGATGGGTGCCGCCGGTCGGCTCGATGAACCCCATCGCCAGCATCCGCTTCCGGAAGTTCCGTCGGTCCAGCGGTTTTCGGACGATCGCCTCGTACGTCGCGTGCAGGTCCCGGAACGTGAACTGCTCGGGGAGCAGGCCGTACGCGATGTTCGTGTACTCGAGCTTCGCGCCCACGCGCGCGACCGCCTGGTCGATCAGCTCGTTGTTGCGGAACGCCAGCTCCGGGAGCGCGTCCACGGGATGCCATTCGGGTCGCCACGCCTCGCCCGTACGCATCCGCACCGTCGAGGGCTCCACGAGCGCGATGTATGCGACCGCGAGCGAGGGCGCGCTGGCGTCGAGCGAGTCCGTGGTGAAAAGCTGCTCCAGGTAGAGGTTCGTCACGCCGGTCTCGCGCTCCAGCACGCTCGTCGCGGCCCGCTCGAGATCCTCGACGCCGTCCCAGCGTCCGCCCGGCAGCGCCCAGCGGTCTTCCTCGGGCGGGCCGGAGCGATGCACGAGGAGCACGTGCAGCCGACCCGCGCGCACGGCGAAGATGACGACGACCGTCGCGACGACAGGGGCCTGGGGTGCGTCCGGAGCCATGCTTCGAGCGTACTCGACGTGCGGGTCGATGTCGGGATCGCGATCGCGGCGAGTGAGGGCTAGACGACCGAGAGCGTCAGCTCGTCGGCGAGGTGCCCCTGCGCCGACCACGGCGTGACCTGCGAGACGGTGACCTCCACGAGGTCGCCGCACGTCGCGCCCGGCTGTCCGTAGGCGAAGTGCACGATCTGGCCGCGGCGCGTGCGCCCGGAGGCGCGCCCTTCCTCGATCTGCTCGACGAGGACCTCGACGGTCTGTCCGAGGATGGCGCGGTTGATCCGCTCGGACGAGGCCTTGTGGACCGCTTCGACGGCCTGGAGGCGGGCCTTCTTCACCGCCAGGGGGACGTCATCCTCCATCTTGCGGTGGGCGAACGTCCCGGGGCGCGGCGAGTAGGCAGCGACGTGGACCGTGTCGAACTGGATCCGCTCGAGGAGGTCGAGCGTCGCCTGGAACTCCGCCTCGGTCTCGCCCGGGCAGCCGACGATCACGTCGGTCACGATCGCCGCGTCCGGCATGAGCGAGCGGATCTTCGCGACGCGCTCCTCGAACTCCGCGACCGTGTAGCCGCGCCGCATGCGTTCGAGCATCGAGTCCGAGCCGGACTGCACCGGGATGTTGAAGTAGTCGCAGACCTTCGGCTGGTAGGCCACGGCCTCCACGATGCGGTCGGTCATGTCCTTCGGGTACGAGGTCAGGAACCGCACCCGCGCGATGCCCTCGATCGCGTCGATGCCCTCGAACAGCGTGGCGAGGTCCGGGCGGGAGCCGTCCGGAAGGTCGGGCAGGTCGTGGCCGTACGCCTCGACGGTCTGTCCGAGCAACGTCACCTCGCGGACGCCGTGCCGGGCGAGGTGGCGCACCTCGTCGAGGATGTCGTCGACATCGCGCGACTCTTCGCGGCCGCGACGGAGCGGGACGATGCAGTACGTGCAGAACTTGTCGCAGCCGTGGATGACCGGGACGTAGGCCGTCGGCCCGGTGGGCATGGCGTACGTGCGGGCCATCCCGCGCGCGATCGCCTCGGCAGGGATCAGGTTGCCGAGTTCGCCCTCCGAGGTGTCGCGGGCGTCGCTCGCGAGCTCGAGGATCGGGTCGAACTGCTGAGGGCGGGCCCACGCGTCCACGTAGGGGAAGCGCTTGCGGAGGTCGTCCGTCTTCGGGCCGACCATGCAGCCCATGACGGCGATGGAGACGCGCTGGCCCTCGTTGCGGCGCTTGTTCAGCATCCCGAGGCGCGAGTACGCGCGATCCTCGGCGTGCTGCCGGACGGAGCACGTGTTGATCACGACGAGGTCCGCGTCCGCGTCGTCCTCGACAGGGCGGTAGCCCATCTTCTCCAGGCCGGCCGCCAGCTTGAGGGAGTCTGCCTGGTTCATCTGGCAGCCCAGCGTCCAGATGTGGAATGTCGCCACGGCGTGTTCCTCGGCC
>CAYPYF010000063.1:0-15312 GCA_964414675.1 uncultured Dehalococcoidaceae bacterium | reverse complement strand
CGCTAATCGTCCTGGCGACGATGGAGCTGACCGGGATCATCCTGCTGGAGGCGTCGCTCTCGTTCCTCGGCCTCGGCATCCAGCCGCCCACCCCGTCGTGGGGCGCGATGCTCAGCGGCCCCAGCCGCCGCTTCATGACCACCGCCCCGTGGATGGCGATCTTCCCGGGCCTGGCGATCAGCGTCGTCATCTTCGGGATCAACATCTTTGGCGACGCACTCAGAGACGTCCTCGACCCGCGGCTTCGCGGCTAACCAAACAGAGGGAACACCGGCGCCGTTGGCGTCGGCCATTGGAGGGAACCCATGCGATCGAGTAACTACTGGACGGGACGGCGCGTCTCGCGCCGCACCACCCTGCGCGGTGCGGGCCTCGGCCTCGCCGGGCTCGCCGGCGCGGCCCTGATCGGCTGCGGCGACAGCGACGACGGCGGCAAGGCCACCTCGACGGCTGTCGCGACGTCCACCCTGGGCGCGGCCACCGGTACGGCCACGGCGGCTGCCAGCGCCAACTACGGCGGCGAGATCATCCTCACCGGCACGGACCTGCAGAAGCTGGACTTCCAGGCCACGATCTCGACCCCGACGCAGAACGCGTCGTCGCTCGTCTTCAGCCGCCTCGTCCGCTACGACCCGTACAGCGGCCTGAACGACTACGTCCTGCAGCCGGACCTCGCCGACTCCTGGGAAGTCGAGGCGGACAAGGTCACCTTCCACCTGAAGAAGGGTGCGAAGTGGCAGAACATCGACCCGATGAACGGGCGCGAGGTCACCTCCGCTGACATCAAGTACTCGCTGGAGCGCGTCAGCACGAACGACCCGGAGTTCGTCCACGCCTACAAGACTGGCCCCATCTCCAGCATCGAGACCCCGGACGACTACACCGTCGTCCTCAACCTCGCCCGCCCCTCGGCCAGCCTCCTGTACGACCTGGCCTCCGGCCAGGGCATGGGCATCGTCCCGCGCGAGGTGATCGAGGCCGACGGCGACCTCAACACGCGCTGGGTCGGCACCGGCCCCTTCATCCTGGAGGGCTGGGAGCAGGGCACGCGCATCCGCTTCCTGCGCAACCCGGACTACCACCGCGACGGCTTCCCGTACGCGGACAGCGTGGAGTGGCGATTCATCGCCGACGCTTCCACCAACCTCGCGAACTTCCTCGCGGGCCAGTTGCACTACTACTCGACCGACGGGCGCGAGGCGGCTGACCAGATCGAGAGCTCCACGGACGCCGTGGTCACCTCGTTCACCAACCTTGGTGGCACGCACAAGGTCTACAACGTCGGCCCGAAGGGCCCGGAGGCGCTGCGCGACCTCCGTGTCCGCCAGGCCATCGACATGGGCATCGACCGCGAGCAGATCCTGGACCTCGTCCAGGGTGGCGACGGCGTCATCGCCGGCCCGCCGCTCCCGCTGGGCTACGGCTCCTGGTCCCTCTCGAACGAAGAGGTCGCCGAGACCTACGCCTGGAACGCCGCCGAGGCGAAGAAGCTCATGGACGCGTCCGGCTTCTCCGGCATGACGCTCCGCAACGAGTACGCCAACACCTCCGCCCTGTCGGCGGACGAAGGCCCGCTCATGCAGCAGACCCTCGCCGAGATCGGCGTGAACCTGGAGCTCGTCCCGCAGGAGCGCACCGTCTACCTGCAGGCGCAGGTCGACAACAACTTCGAGTTCATGAGCATCGGCATGGGCGCCTACCCGGACCCGGACAACTACCTGTACCCCACGTTCCACTCCGCCGGGACGAAGAACTACGGTCAGGCAGCGGACTCGAAGCTGGACGCGGCCATCGAGGAGTCGCAGGGCATCCTCGTGGACGAGGACCGCATCGAGTTCATCAAGAACCTGCAGCGTGAGTGGCCGGACTACCTGTACCGCACGTACACGGTGAACCAGAACACCCACCAGGCATGGAGCAGCGCCGTCACCGGTCACTTCGTCCCGAAGGGCTGGGACTACCAGGGCGTGGAGGGTGTCTCCTTCGCATGACGGATGCGCCCATCCTCGAGACGGAGTTCGCGGACGGTTGCGCCACGCTGTGGCTCAACCGTCCCGAGCGGCTCAACGCGCTCAACGTCGCGCTGATCGACCAGGCGTGTGAGCAGCTCCAGGAGTGGGAGGGTGACCCGGCCGTCCGGGTCATCCTGCTCCGGGGGCGCGGCCGCGCCTTCTGCGCCGGCGACGACGTGAAGGGCATGCGTGAAGGCATCCCCAACTGGGAAGAGATGGACTTCACGCGCCGTCGCGAGGGTGGGTACGAAAAGCTGTTCTTCGCGCTCTACAACGTGCGCAAGCCGGTCATCGCCGTCCTCCACGGCTACGCCGTGGGGGCCGGCGCGATGATCGCGCTCGCCAGTGACCTCCGCATCGCCGCGGACGACTCCAAGATCGGGTTCGTCTTCGTGCGGCGTGGGATCACGGGCGGCACCACCCTCCTCGCCCGCTACATCGGGCTGGGCAAGGCGCACGAGCTGCTGATGACGGGCGAGACCGTCTCCGGCGACGAAGCAGAGCGCATCGGGTTGGTGAACGTGTCCGTGCCTCCGGAGCAACTGGAGGAGACCGTGCAGCAGTGGGTCGCCAAGTTCGTCATCGCCCCCACCAAGGTGCTGGGGTTCACGAAGTACGCGCTCCACCACGGCCTCTACCAGCCGCTGGACACCGCGTTCGCCCTGAACTCCATGGCAGCGCTGCTCACACCGACGGCGAAGGACTCGATGGAGGGCCGCCAGGCCTTCCGCGAAAAGCGCGCCCCGGACTTCAAGGGGACCTAACCCCGGCGCGGCCCAACTCGCGCGGGGTCGATCAGGCAGAGAAAGGAACGCGCAATGGGCGCGTCAGGCGGAGCGTTGTCCAGCATCCGGGTCGCAGACCTCTCCCAGCGCCTCTCCGGCGCCTTCTGCGCGCGGATCCTCGGCGACCACGGTGCGGATGTCGTCCTCGTCGAGGATGGCGCCGGGCACCCGCTCCGGCAGGCCGCGCCCTTCCTCGGTGACGAACCCGGCGTCGAGCGCTCCCTCCTCCACCACTACGCGAACTTCAACAAGCGCTCGGCTGCCCTCGACGACGCGCAACGCGCCGACCTCATCGCGCGCGCGGACGTCATCGTGGTGAGCGACGGCGCGACGTACGAGGCAGCCCGCGGCCACGCCAGCAAGCGCGCCGTCATCGCCGTCCTCACCCCGCATGGCCTCACCGGCGTGCGCGCCGATGCGCCCGGCAACGACCTCACCGCGTTCGCCGCCAGCGGCTGGGCGTCGATGAACGGAGACGAGGGCCAGCCACCCCTCAAGGGCAGCATGAACCAGGTCGGCTACCTCGCGGGGCTCCTCGCCTACACCGGCATCGTCTCCGCGCTGATCGAGCGCGACACGTCCGGCCTCGGGCAGACCATCGACGTCAGCGAGCTCGAGGCGATCACGCTGGTGGCCGGCCCCAGCCTGCTCTCGTCAGCCTACGAGGGCCGCTCCGGCGACCGCGGCCTGCCGGACGTCTTCGATGGCCCTGTCCCCACCAACGACGGCTACATCTCCGTCACGTTCAGCCGCGCGCACTTCTGGCGCGACGCGATGAACGCCCTCGGCCTCGAAGACCTCGCCGAGGATCCCCGCTACATCGACCCGTGGAACCGCCGCCAGTACCGCGGCGACCTCGCCCCGGTGATCGAAGCCCAGCTCGCCGCGCGCGGACGCTGGGAGCTCTTCGACCTCCTCAGCACGCTGCGCTGCGTCTGCGGCGTCCTCCTCGACGTCTCCGACATCAACGCCAACGAGCACCTCCACGAGCGCGACGTCTTCGTCGAGACGACCGTCGAGGGCCATGCGGTCCAGATGCCGGGCGCGCCGTTCAAGCTCTCCGCCTCCCCCTGGTCGAAGCGGCGCGATGCGCCCCGCCTGGGCGAGCACACGGACGAGGTCGTCGCGGAATGGAAGGCAGCATCATGACCTCCGGCCCGCTCCACGGTGTCCGCGTCCTCACCCTCACCCAGGCCTGGTCCGGCACGTTCGCGACGGAGCTGCTCGGCTTCCTCGGCGCGGACGTCATCCAGGTGGAGGCCCGCCGCCGCCCCGACAACTGGCGAGGCGGCTACGAGGGCGCTGTCGCGGAGGGCATCCGCAACCCCGCGCGACGCCAGCGCAAGTGGAACACCAGCCCGCTCTACAACGCGGTCAACCTCAACAAGCGCGGCATCACGCTGGACATGAGCGACCCGCGCGGGATGGACTACTTCAAGCGGCTCGTGCCGCTCTCGGACGTCGTCGTCGACAACTTCAGCCCGCGCGTCATGGGGAACTGGGGACTCGGGTTCGAGGCGCTCAACGAGCTGCGCCCCGGCATCGTCCAGGCCTCGCTCTCCGCCTACGGCGCAACCGGCCCCTATCGCAACGTCCCCGGCATCGGCGGGACCATCGAGCCCATGTCCGGCATGTCGTCGCTGATGGGCTACGAGGGTGGCCGGCCGATGAACTCCGGCACGATGTACCCGGACCCGATCGCCGGCGCCTACATGGCCGCCGCCATCGTGACCGCGCTGCACCACCGCAACCAGACCGGCGAGGGCCAGTACATCGACCTCGGCATGATGGAGGCGAACGCGACCTTCATCGGGGACGCCCTCGCGGAGCACTCCGCCAACGGCACCGTCCGGCCGCGGCTCGGCAACCACCACCTCAGCCTCGCACCGCACAACATGTACGAGGCGCGCAACGGCGAGTGGATCGCGCTCGCCGCTGAGACCGAGGCGCAGTGGAGCGCCCTCGTCGAGTTCGTCGGCATCGCGGACCTGCGTCGCCCTGAGTTCGCGACGAACGCCGCGCGGAAGCAGCACGAGCAGGAGCTGGACGACATCCTCTGCGAGTGGGTGCGCAGCCAGCACGCCCCCCTGCTCGAGACAGCGCTCCTCGACCTCGGCAGCCCCGCCGCCCGTGTCAGCGACCGCCTCGAGGTCCTCGCGGACGAGCGTCTGCGCGACCGTGGCTTCCTCATCGAGGTCGAACACCCCGAGGCCGGCACGCACACGATGGTCGGCGTGCCGTGGCGCTTCGAGCGCACGCCCGCCCGCGTCTCCCGCCCCGCGCCGATGCTCGGCGAGCACAGCCAGGAAGTCCTCGGTGAGTTCTTCGGGACCACGGAGGAGGAGTACCGCCAGCTGGTGGCGGAGAACGTCAGCGGCGATGAGCCACCGGTCTAACCCGCCGCACCTCACAGGCAGCAATCCGGGACCCTCCGCCCGGGTTGGTTGGCAGCGAAGCCGGCTCCGCGCCCCCGCGGGGCCGGCTTCATTCCTTACCGCAGGAGTACGCCCATGACCGACGATCCACGCGTCACCTACCGCACCGAGCACGGAGGACGGATCGCCGTCGTCAGCCTCAACCGGCCGCGATACCGCAACGCCCTCAGCCTCCAGACCATGGACGAGCTCGACGCCGCCTTCTCACGCGCCGTCGAGGATGACGAGGTCCGCGTCATCGTCCTCCGCGGCGAGGGCGAGGCGTTCTCCGCCGGCCACGACCTCGGCAGCCCGGACGTCGCCGGGCGCGTCCCCGCCGAGAACCGCACGCGCTCCATGTACGAGCGGACGTGGGAACTCGATATCGACCACTATCTCCGCTACCGCAACCTGCCCAAGCCGACCGTCGCGGCCGTCCACGGGCACTGCATCCTCGCCGGGTGGATGCTCGCCTCGTCCATGGACGTGGTCTTCGCGGCCGACGACACGGAGTTCCTCTTCTCGGACATCGAGTACTTCTCGATGCCGTGGGACATCGGCATCCGCGCCGCCAGGGCGATCGCCTTCGAGAACCGCTTCATGACCTGCCAGGAGGTCGTGGACCTCGGCTTCGTCTACGAGGCCGTCCCCCGCGAGGCGCTGGAGGACCGCGCGTTCGAGTACGCACGCCGCGTCGCCGAGCAGGACAGTTTCCGCCTGCGCCTGATGAAGCTCTCGCTCAACCAGATGCAGGACATGATGGGGTTCACCACCCACATCATTTCGCACCACACCGGCTGGGCGACCAGCCGGAGCGGCAGCGGCACGCCAGACGTCGGCGAGGTGCAGGGCCGCGCCCACGGCATCGTCGCCCACGCCCGCACGGCCCCGCGCAATCCCGCCTCGAAGCGAAAGGGTGATCGCACATGACCCGCACAGAACTCCCCGGCGCGCTGGAGGACATCCGCGTCGTCGACCTTTCGACACGGCTCTCCGGCGCGTTCGCCGCGAAGCTCATGGGCGACCAGGGCGCGGATATCGCGCTCATCGAACCGCCCGAGGGCCACCCGCTCCGCACCCTCGCCCCGTTCCTCGACGACGTCGAGGGCATCGAGCGCTCGCTCGTCCACGCCTACGCGAACCTCAACAAGCGCTCCGTCGTCCTGCCGGAGGGCGACCCGCGCCGCGCCGACCTCCTCGCCCGCGCGGACATCGTGGTCGTCTCCGATGCACTGACCGCGCGTGAGGCATCCGCCGCCGCGCCCGACGCGATCGTGCTGGCCATCACCCCGTATGGCCTCGACACCCCCCTCACCGACACCCCCGGGAACGACCTCACGACCGCCGCCGCGACGGGCTGGGCGCTCATCAATGGCGACGAGGGGGAGCCCCCGCTCCGCCCCACGCTCAACCAGTCGCACTACGTCGCCGGCACCGTCGCCTACTCGGGCTGCATCGCCGCCCTCGTCGAGCGCGACCGCAGCGGCCGCGGGCAGACGGTGGACGTCTGCGAGCTCGAACCGATGGTGTGGATGGGCGCCCCGGGCGTCCTCGCCGCCGCGCATGGCGACACCCTCGGCCAGGGCCGTACGAAGCCGGGCGTCTTCCGCGGCCCCGTCGCCACTCGCGACGGCTACTTCTCCGTCACCTTCAGCCGTCCCCACTTCTGGGTGGAGGCGATGCGCGCCCTCGGGCTGGACGACCTCGCGGACGACCCGTCCTACTCCAGCCGCGTCTACCGCAACGCCGACTCCGAGGGCCTCCAGGCACGCATCGAAGCGGAGATCGCGAAGCGCGACTCCTGGGACCTCTTCGAGGACATGTCCCGCCGCCGTTGCACCGTCGGCGTGGTCATGACGATGCGCGACATGGCGGAGAGCGAGCACCTCGCGGTGCGGAACGCCTTCGCGGACACCGTCGTGGACGGCCGCACCGTCACCACGCTCGCCTCGCCCTGCGAGATGAGCGAGACGCCGTGGACGCTCCGCTCCCCTGCGCCGCGCCTCGGCGCGGACACTGACGCCGTGCTCGCTGAGTGGCTCGCCGAAGGAGGCGCACGATGACCGGACCGCTCGCAGGCATCCGCATCATCACGTTCACGCAGGCCTGGGCCGGCACTTCTGCGACCCAGCTCCTGGGACTCCTCGGCGCGGACGTGATCCAGATCGAGTCGCGCACCCACCCGGACGTCTGGCGCGGCGGCTACGTCGGCCCGGTCCCGCCCGGCGTCGCCGACCCGACGCGCCGCCAGCGGAAGTGGAACACCGCCTCGTCCTACAACTCGGTCAACCTCAACAAGCGCGCGATCACGCTGGACGTGGTGGACCCGGAGGGCATGGCGATCTTCAAGCGCCTGATCCCCCTGGCGGACGTCATCGCGGACAACTTCACGCCCATGGTGATGGAGAAGTGGGGCCTCAGCTACGACGTCCTGCGTGCCATCAAGCCGGACATCATCCAGGCCTCCCTCTCCGCCTACGGCGCCACCGGCCCGCTCCGCGAGGTGCGCGGCATCGGCGGCACCATGGAGCCGATGTCCGGCCTCTCCTCGCTCCTCGGATACGAGGGCGGCCGCCCGATGAACTCCGGCTCGATGATCCCGGACGCCATCGCCGGCTCCTGGTTCGCCGCCGCCATCGTCACCGCGATCCGCCACCGCAACCGCACCGGCGAGGGCCAGTACATCGACCTCGGCATGATGGAGTCCAACGCCATGCTGACCGGGGACGCCTTCCTGGAGTACACGGCGAACGGCCGCGTCCGCGGTCCGTCCGGCAACCGCCACCCCCAGTACGCCCCCCACAACACCTACCTCGCCGGCGACGGTCGCTGGGTCGCCATCGCCGTCGAGACGGATGCGCAGTGGGACGCCCTCGTCGACCAGGCCGCCGACACCGCGCTCGCCGAGGACGCCCGGTTCGCCACGATGGCGGACCGCAAGGCGCACGAGGCGGACCTCGACGACGCGGTCGGCGCGTGGGTTGCGGAGCGCGAGGCAGACGCCCTCGTCGAGGCGCTCGGCGCCGCCGGCGTCCCCGCCGCGCGCCTGCGTGAGCGACCCGAGGTGATCACGCACCCCGCCCTCGTCGCGCGTGGCTTCGGCGTCGACGTCGAGTTCCCGGAGGCCGGCCGCCGCCACGCGGCGGGCGCGCCCTGGCGCATGTCCGTGACCCAGCCGGAGGTCTCCCGCCCCGCGCCCATGCTGGGCGAGCACAGCCTCGAGGTCTTCGAGGAGCTCCTCGGCATGTCGCCGGCGGAGTACGAAGGCCTCGTCGAGCGCGGCATCAGCGGCGACGAGCCCCCTGTCGGCGCCGTCCCCGCGGGCGACGCATGACACCGGCCGCGGACGGCGACCGCCCGTCGGGACGGCGTCCCGTCCGGCTGCTGCATGCCTCGGACCTCCACCTCCACTGGGAGCAGCCGACGCACGCCGTCGCCTCCGTCCGCGGCCTCGCCGCCGCGGCAGTGCGCGACAGCGCGGACGTGGTACTGATGGCCGGCGACATCTTCGACACCGCCAACCAGCCCGCCGCCTTCGTCGAGGAGATCGCCGCCGCCTTCACCCACTTCACCCGGCCCGTGGTCGTGATCCCCGGCAACCACGACATCCGCTACTCCGCGACGGAGCCGGACGCCCTCGGCGACCTCGGTGCGCTCCTCCCGGACCCGCACCGCGTGATCGTCGCGGGCGAGGGCGAGTCGCTCGCCCTGCTGGACGGCGCGCTCGAGGTCTGGGGCCGCGGCATGCCGGAACACTCGCCACGCAACGACCCCCTCGCCGGCATCGCCTTCACCCCGGACGGCGGGGATGCCGATGGCAGCGACGGCCCAGACAGAGGTGGAGCAGGCGCGTGGCGCGTGGTGATCGCCCACGGCGAGCTCGTCGACGGCTACGGCGTCTCCCGCAGCTCGCCGATCATCCTCGAACGTCACCGCGACGCCCTCGAGTGCGTCCACTACGTCGCCCTCGGCCACCACGACGCCCACTCGCTGCGCGAGTGGGGCCGCACGGTCGTCTGCTACAGCGGATCGGCGTCGCCACTCCAGGGCGCCTCGGGCTACGCCCTCGTCGACCTCGCCGAGCCCCACGGGGCGCGCGTGACGATGGCGCGCTGGGACGCCGTCCCGGACCACCCATCCAGTGCCACATGAGCGAACGAAGGCCCACCGGCCCTGAGCAGCCAGAGAGCCGCAGATCCAGGAGGATCGCATGACGACTGAACAGACCACGGAACGACGCGTGGACTACACCACCACGCATGACGGCATGATCGCGGTCGTGAGCCTCAACCGGCCGCGCTACCGCAACGCCCTCAGCATGCAGACCATGCAGGAGCTGGACGCGGCCTTCAAGCAGGCCGTGGACGACGACACCGTCCGCGTCATCGTCCTCCGCGGCGAGGGGCCGTCCTTCTCCGGCGGGCACGACCTCGGCTCGCCGGACGTCGCTGACCGCGACCGGAGCGTGATGGCGAAGACGGACGCGATGTACGACCGGACGTGGTCCCTGGACATGGACCACTACCTGCGCTTCCGCAGCCTGCCCAAGCCGACGATCGCCCAGGTGCACGGCCACTGTATCTTCGCGGCGTTCATGCTCGCCTCGTCCATGGACCTCGTGTTCGCCTCGGACGACGCGGAGTTCCTCGCCACCGACCTCGAGTTCTTCACGATGCCGTGGGACCTCGGCGCGCGGAAGACGAAGGAGATCCTCTACGAGAACCGCTTCATCGGCGCCGCGGAGGCGAAGGAGCTCGGCTACGTGCAGCGCGTCTTCCCGCGCGAGGAGCTGGACGCCGGCGTCCTCGAGTACGCGAAGCGGGTCTGCGAGCAGGAGCCGTTCAAGCTCCGCATCATGAAGATGTCGATCAACCAGATGCTGGACATGCAGGGCTTCACCCCGCACATGATCGCCCACCACTCGGCGTGGGTCGTCAGCCGCAGCGGCACCCGCATCGCGGACACCGGTGGCGATGACGCACCGCCGAAGAAGAAGCACTCGATCGTCGCCAAGGCGAAGAAGAACTGACCGACGGGCGGAGGCTACCGATGACGACCCCGGACGCGCTGGCGGACCTCCGCGCCAAGATGGCGGAGGAACGCGCCGAACTGCTCGCGCTCTGCGCGGACATCGACGAGGCGCGCGCCGAGGTGCAACCACCGGACGGCGAGGGCGAGGAGGGCTGGTCCATCAAGGAGCAGCTCTCCCACCTCGCGGAGATGGAGTCGAAGTACCGGGCGTGGGCCTCGCGGGCGGTCACCGAGGAGCGCCCGGACCTCACGGGGACGGTCGCCGACCCGGTGGCCGTCCCGCTGGAGCGGGCGCACACGGCCACGGTGCCCCAGCTGCTCGAGGAGCTCGCGCGCCAGCGGCGCCTCACGGACGAGCTCGTCGCCGGCCTCACCCCGGCTGACCTCGAGCGGACGGCGACCGAACGCAACTTCGGTGAGCTCACCGTCCTCCAGTGGCTGCGCTCCTACTACCGGCATGACCGCATGCACCGGGCGCAGATCGCCGGCCGCGAGCCGGACTACCGCCCGCGCTTCGTCCAGGGCGAGCCGGACCAGCGCCGCCGCTCCTGACCGAACCGCCCTGCGGGCACACGCCGCGTACGAAGAGGCCACCTCCCTACGGAGGTGGCCTCTTCGGTCAGTGCGGAAGCAGCGGGGGCTAGAAGCCGCCCATCATGTCCATGCCGGGCGCGTGCTGCGGGGCGCCGCCGCCCTTCTCCGGGATCTCGCCGACCGCCGCCTCCGTGGTCAGCATCAGCGATGCGACCGAGACGGCGTTCTCCAACGCGACGCGCGTCACCTTCACCGGGTCCAGGATGCCCAGCTCGAACATGTCGCCCATGCGCTCGTTGCCCGCGTCGTACCCGATGTTCGGGTCCTTCGCGTCGCGCACGTCCTCGACGATCACGGACGGCTCGCGGCCCGCGTTCGCGACGATCTGGCGGAGCGGGAACGCGAGGGCGTGCCGGACGATCATCGCGCCCGTGCGCTCGTCACCGATCACCATCGAGTCGATCAGCTTGTCCAGCGTCTTCTGCACGCGGATGTAGGCGACCCCGCCGCCCGGGACCACGCCTTCCTCCACCGCAGCGCGGGTGGCGGAGAGGGCGTCCTCCAGGCGGAACTTCTTCTCGCGGACCTCGATCTCCGTCGAGCCGCCGGCCTTGATGACGGCGACGCCGCCGGCCAGCTTCGCGAGCCGCTCCTGGAGCTTCTCGCGGTCGAAGTCGGAGCCGGCGTCCTGCACCTGCGCGCGGATCTGGCGGATGCGGTTCTGGATCGCCTCGTCGGAGCCGGCGCCCTCGACGATCGTGGTGCGGTTCTTGTCCGCCACCACGCGGTGCGCGTGGCCGAGGTCGGCGAGCTGCGTGTCCTCGAGCTTGCGGCCCATGTCGCTGGTGATGAACGTGCCGCCGGTGAGGACCGCCAGGTCCTCCAGGATCGCCTTGCGGCGGTCGCCGAAGGACGGGGCCTTCACGAACAGCGGGTTCATCGTGCCGCGCATCTTGTTGACGATCATCGCGGAGAGCGCGTCGCCGGTGAGGTCCGTGCAGATCACCACCAGGTTCTTCGAGACCTGGAGGACCTTCTCGAGCACCGGGAGCAGCGCGCGGATGTCGCCGATCGTGTAGTCCGTGATCAGGATGTACGGGTCGTCGAGCGCGGCCTCGTTGCGGTCCGCGTTCGTCACGAAGTACGGCGAGAGCCAGCCGTTGTCGACCTGCAGGCCGTCGACGATCTCGACCTCGTCGTCCATCCCGCGGCCGTCCTCGATCGTGATGACGCCGTCCTTGCCGACCTGCTCCATCACGTCCGCGATCAGCGTGCCGATCTTGCGGTCGTTGGCGGAGATGGCGGCGACCGCCTCGATCGTCTTCTTGTCCTCGACGGGGACAGCCATCGCGCGGAGGGCCGGGAGGGCCTCGTGCAGCGCGGTCTCCATGCCCTTGCGGAGGTACATGGCGTTCGCGCCGGCGGCGATGTTGCGGATGCCCTCGTGGAACAGCGCCTGCGCGAGCACCGTCGCCGTCGTCGTGCCGTCGCCGGCCACGTCGTTGGTGCGGATCGCCACCTGCTTCACGAGCTGCGCGCCCATGTTGTGGAAGCGGTCCTTGAGGTCGATCTCACGGGCGACGGTGACGCCGTCCTTCGTGATCACGGCGGGACCGTAGTTCTTGTCCAGCACGACGTTGCGGCCGCGGGGCCCGAGGGTCACGCGGACGGCGTTCGCCAGGATGTCCACGCCGTGTCGAAGTTCACGGCGAGCGTCTTCATCGAACCGGAGCCGCTTCGCGGGCATGGTTCAGTCCCTTCGGGATGGTCCGCGCGCGTCTCGTCAGCAGGGACGGCGGCGGGGTGGATTCGGCGGCCCGCACCGGAGGGAATGGTGCGGACCGCCGTCGGTCAGACGACGGACGGATGAAGCAGCCGGGGCTACTTCTTGCCCTTCTTGGCGGGAGCGCCCTCGTCCAGCTTCGCCAGGACGTCCTGGAAGCGGATGATGATGTACTCCGTGGAGTCCACGGTCACTTCCTGGCCGGTGTACTTCTGGTACAGGATGCGGTCGCCGGCGGCGAGGTCCATCGTGTCCAGCTCGCCCTTCTCGTTCCGCTTGCCGGGGCCGACCGCGACCACGTGGCCGTGCTGCGGCTTCTCCTTCGCGGAGTCCGGGATCACGAGGCCGAAGGAGGAGATCTCCTCCTGCTCGACAGCGGTGAGGACGATGTGGTCGGTCATCGGGACAACGTTCGTGGCCAAGGCACCAGTCTCCTTCTTCAGCGTTCCGGTCTGCACACCCGGACATGACACCCCGGCACGGACGCGACTGGCGCGTCTCAGCCGGGCCGCCCGCCCTCCAGACACCCGCGCGCGGTGACCCGCCGCAGCCGTCCTCGCGCGCTCCGGGGATGCGCGCTCGCTCGGTCGTACGATGTTGGGTGCGAGGGTCGCGCGGCCGGCGGTGCGCTCTCAGTCGAGCCCGAGCCGGGCATCCCGAGAGCCGTGCCAGATACGTTCCCCGTCGCAGAGACCGCCCTGAGGCGGCCTCGGTGCCGGATGTTAGCACTCGCCCCATGAGAGTGCTAGCCCTCGTTGTCGAGGAATTTCGCGAGGCACTGCGGTGCCCTTCATACGCGGAACCGTGTAAACTGCCGCCGGTCCAGCGCCGACGATCCGCTCAGCCGTGGTCGCGGGGCGCCCATCCCCGGCCCCTTCCCTGCGCGGGAAGGGGAGGTTGATCAGTGTGAACACCCCCTCCCCCAACCCCCTCCCCTTGCCGGGGAGGGGGCCTCCGGATGAGCCAGCGGAGGACAGCAATGCCACGAGATGCAACCCCACGCGATGCGATGGCGCGCGACGCAACGTCACACGAGTGGGACGCCGAGGGCGTGCGCCGGCTCCGCGAGCAGCTGGGGATCACCCAGGCCGAGTTTGCGGACCGGATCGGGACACGCCAGCAGACCGTCTCCGAGTGGGAGACCGGCCATTCCGCGCCCCGCCGGATGTCGCAGCGCCTTCTCCAGATGGTCGCCGAGGAGGCCGGCGTCTACGACGCACACCCCGACGCACGCGACGCATCCGAGGGCCCTCCCGCCGACGCTTCGGCGGCGGCGGACTCGCCGGAGGCGGACCGATGACCGCAACGGCACCCCCTCGTCGCGGCCTCGCGGAAGACCCGGAGCACTACCGGGCGCGAGACACAACCCGATACACCGCACCGGACACCACCGCCCACGGGACACCGGACGCGTACCCGGCTGAGGCGTCCGCCGCGCCGTTCCCCGAGGCGACCCTCACCGCGCTCTGGCTGCTCGGGCGTATCCCCCCGCGCGTCCTGCGCGAGGCGCTCCCCGCGCCGCTCCTCCGTCCCGGCCGCGCGGGACGCGGCCCCGGGCCAGACGTCCGCGAGGCGGCCTTCCTCGCCCCGTCCGGCGCCACCGTCGCCGGGGCCGTCGAGGTGCACCTGCGCGCCTCCGACTTCGCGCGGCACGGCCACGCCGATGACCCCGCCTACGGGGACGTCGTCCTGCACCTCTGCTGGCAGGACGACCGCGCCGAGCCCGGCACGCCCACGCCGCTGCCGGGCGGCGGCGCCGCACCCACGGTTGCGCTCGCCCCGTGGCTCACGGCTGCCGAGGTGGAGCGGCTGGTGGCGCTCGGCCCCGACCTCGCCGTCGTCACGCCGCCGTGCGCCGGGGCTGTCGCCGCACGCGCAGCCGACGAGACGGTGCGCGCCGTGCGAGACGAAGGCCGCAGGCGCCTCGCCGAGCGCACGTGGCGGGCCTGGCGGCTCGCCGACCGCTACGGCTTCGACGGCGCGCTCACGATGCTGCTCGATCGCGCCGTCGCCTCCAGCGCCGGGCGCGCCCGCGAGTCCGAGGCGCACCGCGCCGCCGTGGTCGCGGGCATCCTCGAGGCGCTCGGAGACGACCCCGTGGCAGCGCTCGCCGGCCGCGCGACGGCGGGGCGGGGCGCGCTGGTCGAGGCGATGCGCGCCGGCGGCCTCGGCGCGGCCCGCGCGGGCGAGGTGGCCTGGAACGTGGCCCTGCCGCTGGTCGCCGCCCTCTCGGCCGCGTACGACGACGTGCCGCTCGCGCGAACGACGGCGGCGCTGGCCGAGGACTGGCCGGCGCCGCGGCGGTACGGACGGACGCGCGCGCTCAGCGAGGCGGCCAGCGCTGCAGCGGGCGAGGGCGGTGGCGGTGGCGGTGGCGGTGGCGGTGGCGGTGGCGGTGGCGGTGGCGCAACGGCGACGCGGCGCGGGGCGCTCTACGCCCAGGGCCTCCTCCACCTGCAGGACCTCTGGTGCACGCGCGGCGGTTGCGGGGTCTGCCCGCTCTCGACGGGCGGATCCGGGGAGGCTGACTAGCGGGGCGACTCGGCGGACGCCCGACGCGCCGAGGCCGTCCGGATGGAGGCCTTCCGGACGGAGGCCTTGCGCACCGCCGTGCTGAAGATGTCGATCGCGGACTCGGCCGGGACGGCGTCGTCCAGGTGGCGGAACGCGGCCGCCGCGATCATCGCGCCGTTGTCCGTGCAGAGGACGGGCGGCGGGATGTGCACCGGCACGGGCGACTCCTCGCGGATCCG
>CAYPYF010000062.1:0-15503 GCA_964414675.1 uncultured Dehalococcoidaceae bacterium | reverse complement strand
TCTTCGATCAGGAGCGGGGATTCCTCTGACTGGTCAGGGGTGGTGTCCGGCATCGGGCGGCCTCTCGCGCTGCAAACCATGCGTGCGCGCTGACGCTACTACGATCGGCCGGACACGCGCCCGCATGGTGCGGATGGACGAGGAGACGGAATGTCCGAGGAGCTACGCGCCGCCGTTGAGCGGATCTTCCCCCAGGTCCGAGCAGACCTCGAGTCCCTCGTCCGCATCCCCTCGGTGAGTGCCGACCCCGCCCGCGCCGCCAACCTCCGGGCCTGCGCCGAGCACGTCCGGGAACTCCTCGCGGGGGTCGGACTGGACGTCGAGGTCCTCGAGGTGCCCGACTCGCCGCCGGCGGTGCTGGCCACGAAGGCTGGAAGACCGGGCGCACCCACGGTGCTGCTCTACGCGCACTACGACGTGCAGCCGACCGGTGACCTCGATGGGTGGACGACGGCGCCGTTCGAGCCGACCGAGCGCCTCGGACGGCTGCATGGCCGCGGCGCGTCGGACGACAAGTCCGGCATCGCGATCCACCTGGGCGCGCTACGGGCGCTGGCGGAGACCGGCGGTGGGGGAGGTGCCGGGGTCACCGTGCTCGTCGAGGGCGAGGAAGAGCTGGGCTCGCCGCATGCCGCCGCGCTCCTCGGACGGATCGGCGACCGACTGCTCGCGGACGCCTTCGTGATCGCCGACTCGGAGCACTGGGCCGTCGGCCAGCCGGCGCTGACCACCTCGTTGCGGGGCCTCGTCGACGCCACCGTCGAGGTGCGGACACTCGAGGTGGGTGTCCACAGCGGGCAGTTCGGCGGCGCCGTCCCGGACGCCATCACCGCGCTCAGTCGCCTCATCGCCACGCTGCACGACGAGCGCGGCAACTGCGCGATCGCGGGGCTCGCCGAGGCGCCCGCTCCGGCGGTCGACCTCGCCGAGGAGGAGCTCCGGCGGAGCGCCGGCATGATCGAGGGCGTCGAGGCCGTCGGGGACGCCTCGATCACCTCGCGGCTGTGGATGCGGCCCGCGGTGTCCGTGCTCGCCCTCGACGCGCCGAGGCTGAGCGAGGCGATCAACCAGATCGTCCCGGTGGCCCGAGCAAAGGTGAGCCTTCGCCTCGCCCCCGGGGACGACCCGCAGCGAGCGATGGCGGCGCTCGTCAGCCACCTCGAGAGCAATGCGCCGTGGGGGGCGCGCGTGACGGTGACGCCGGGTTCGAGCGCCCCGCCGTTCGCCCTCGTGGAGCGCGGCCCAATCTTCCAGGCGTTCGCGGCCGGCATGGCGGAGGCCTGGGCGACACCCGCAGCGGAGATCGGCATCGGCGGGTCGATCCCTCTCGTCGCGATGCTCGCCGAGCGGTTCCCGCAGGCCGCCATCCTCATCACGGGAGTCGGCGACCCGACCTCACGCATCCACGGGCCGGACGAGAGCCAGGACCTCGGGGAGCTGAAACGGTCAATCCTCGCGGAGGCGCTGGCGTTGCAGGCGATCGGGAGCGGGTCGAGCGGCCTCGGACTTGCCAGCGCTGGATAACATGCGTGGTGTCAGAGGCGCGCCCGGCCGCGCCACCCTACCGAGGACGCTGCGACAAGGAGCGAGTCATGGCGAGCGAGACGTGCATGGTCTGCAACAAAGGCTTCGAGAAGGAAAACGGGATGAAGTGGAACCACGACGGCAAGTGGTATGTCTTCGACGACATGGGCTGCCGTAACCGCTTCATCGCGAGCCCGGCGAAGTACCTCGAAGGTGCCGCCACGAGTTGACCCCTGCGGGCAGCGCGCCAAGGCCCCCGACCTGCAGCGCGCTGGAGCGGCGGTCCGGACTTCCGGACCGCCGCTCGCGTCTCGGGCGGGCTAGCCCTCGCGCTCGACCCGGATCGGGGGCCGTGCCAGTGTGAGCAGCGCTCCGCCAAGGAGGCTGAGGACGGCGATTCCAAGGAAGGCGCCGTTGTAGTTGCCAATGTGGTCGAAGTAGACGGCGATGAGGAGCGGCGCACTCGCGCTGATCCCGAGGGCCACCGGCAGCCCCGCGCTCCGGACCGCGCCGAGGTAGCGGCGGCCGAAGAACGTGGCCCAGACCACCTCCTGCAGCGGGATGAATCCACTCCACCCACAGCCGAGCAATACGAACCCCAGGATGACGGCCGGAAGGATGTCGGCGCGGACGCTCACGACGATCGTCACGAGCGCGATCGCGTTCACGAGGAACCCGATCAGCGAGATCTTCTGCACGTCCGCCTTGTCGATGAAGTAGCCCCACACTGGCTTCAGCAGCAACGCCGGCACCGACGTCACGGTGATCATCGCGGCGGCCATGTTCTTGGAGTACCCGGCGTCCTCCATGAACGGGATCGTGTGGATCAGCATCGCCCCGATCGAGATGACGCCGAGCCCGAAGGCGACCGACACGATGTAGAACGCCGGGGTGCGGATCGCTTCCTTGCGCGTCAGGGACGAGGCGAAGTCGACCGCCGCCGCGCGCCCGTGGCCCTGCGCGATCTGGCGCGCCGTCTTCCCGTCCGGATTGAGCCCGTGGTCCTCGGGCGCCCGTCGCATCGCGAAGGAGAGCGGGATGATCACGGCGGCCGCGCACACCGCGAGGATGCGCCATGCGTCGCGCCAGCCGAACGCCTCCACGAGGTAGGCCGAGAAGGGCGTGATGACGATGCCGGCGAACGACACGCCCATCGACGAGAAGCCGATCATTCGACCTCGGCGCTCCACGAACCACTTGGAGATCGTGACGTTCACGACCAGGTTGCCGATCATGGCGGCGCCGGTGGTGAGGATCAGGCCGTTCAGCAGCAGCCACTGCCAGAGCTCGGTGATCGAGCCGAGCAGCATCATCGCGACCGTGAGGATCACGATACCGACGCGCATGAGCCACTTGCCGCCGTTGCGGTCCACGAACCCACCGATGAACAGCCCGGTGAACGCCATCACGAACTGGCCGATGGTGCGGCCGAGCGTGAACTCGGTCCGCGTCCAGTCGAGCTCCTCGGTCATCGGGTTGAGGAACGCGCCGATGACATAGTTCTGAGCGCCCACGGAGATGAACTGCGCGATGAACGCAGCCGAGACCAGCCAGTACCCGTAGTAGACGCCCTTGATGCCGCGACGCGGCTCGTCGTCCGGCTCCTCGATGTCCGAGAAGCCGGGCCCTGTGACCGTTTCGACCACGAATGGACCTCCTGCCCTGCCACCCTGGACACGCCGAGGTGCAGCGGGGATGCGCAGCCTAGCGCGATCCCGTCCGTTTGCGGAGCATCACGGCGTACGATCTCTCTGACGACTCCGGAAGGCGAGAACACCGAATGGCGATCCAGGAACAAGCGACTCTGGCTGGTGGGTGTTTCTGGTGCCTGGAGGCGGTCTACGAACTCCTCCGTGGCGTCGAGTCTGTCCAGTCCGGCTACGCTGGCGGGCACGTCGTGGACCCCTCGTACGAGGCGGTGTGCTCCGGCACGACCGGACACGCCGAGGTGGTGCAGGTGACGTTCGACCCCGAGGAGATCGGGTACCGCGACATCCTCGACGTCTTCTTCACGATCCACGACCCCACGACCCTGAACCGGCAGGGGCACGACGTGGGCACGCAGTACCGCTCCGCGATCTACTTCCACTCCCCGGAGCAGGAGGCCGTCGCGCGCGCGGCGATCGAGGACCTCACCGCCCAGGGGCACTGGAACGACCCGGTCGTGACGGAGGTCGCGCCCCTCGACATGTTCTACCCGGCCGAGGACTACCACCACCAGTACTACCGACGGAACTCGTACCAGCCGTATTGCCAGGTGGTGGTGGCGCCGAAGGTGGCGAAGGCGCGTCAGAAGTTCTTCGAGCGGCTCAAGGCCTAGCGATCTCGCTCGACGGACCGGACGCACGTACGCTGGACATCCCCCACGTGGCGATAGAGGCACGATGAACGAGTCCACGATCTCGCCGATCCTCGCGACCGGCGCACTCCTCGCTGTCGGCGCGTCGATCGCGATGGCACTCGGCGCGGGCGCGCCGGCCGCAACGAGCCTGCGCGCGCTCCTCCTGCGTCACGGCCGGTGGCTCTCGTTCGCCGTCGCCGGTACGGCGATGGCCGGGTCGCTCTACTACTCGGAGGGGGCCGGGTTCATCCCCTGCGACTTCTGCTGGTACCAGCGGATCGCGATGTACCCGCTCGCCGTCATCCTCCTGGTCGCCGCGATCACCCGCGACGATCGCGTCGCAAAGTACGTGGTGCCGATCGCCGTGATCGGGCTCGCACTGTCGGTCTACCACTACCAGTTGCAGCTCTTCCCGGAGCAGGGCGGCTCCTGCAGTAGCGGCGTGCCGTGCACCGCCCGCCACGTGGAGCAGTTCGGGTTCATCTCGATCCCGTTCATGGCCGGCTGTGGGTTCCTCTCGGTCCTCGCGCTTCAGCTCGGGATGCGACGGGCACTCAGGGCGGCGTAGGGCGGCCTAGCGGGCAGCGACCTCGGGAGGCGCGACGGTTGCAGCCCCGGGTGTGGGCGGCTTCGGCAACTCGCTGCCGCGGGCGAGCGACGCGAAGATCGCGAGCGACGAGAGACAGCCCGCGACGATGAACGCGGCCTGGATGCCGCGGAGCAGATCTGCGGTCGGCAGGTCCTCGGCGGAGACGCCGGCGGCGCTCCCGCCGACGACGACGAGCACGGCGCTCCCCACCGCGAGCCCGACGGCGTTCCCAACATTCCTCGACGTTGCGACGCTCGCCGAGGCGGTGCCGAGCATCCGTCGCGGGACGCTGCCCATGATCGTGCTGGTGTTGGGTGGCCCGAAGACGGCCGACCCGAGTCCGATCAGCGCGAGCCGTGCGAGGACGAGCGGGACGGCGGTGTCCTGCTGCAGCGTGCCGAGGCTCAGCAGCCCGAGGCTCACGAGCGCGATCCCGATGGTCGCCTGGTGCGCCCAGCCGGTACGGTCTGCGACCCAGCCGGACAGCGGCGCCAGCACGAGCATCATCAGCGGCACCATCGCCATCATCAGGCCCGTCTGGGCGGTCGAGAACTCGCGCACCTCGATCAGGTAGAACGGCGTCAGGAAGATCACGGAGGACTGGCCGACGAAGTTGAGCGTAAGGCTGGAGATCGCGGACGAGAACTGCCGCATGCGGAAGAGCGCCAGCGACACGATCGGGCTCACGGCCTTCGACTCCACGAGGACGAACAGGACACCTGCGAGCACACCGGCCCCTGCCAGCCCGAGCGTGGCCGGGGATGCCCAGCCCCACGACTGCCCTCGGTTTACCGCGACGAGGAGGCTCGTGAGCGTGGCGAACAGCAGCACCGCGCCCGGCAGATCGAGCCGCCGGTTGACCTCGCGCTCCCGTGTCTCCTCGCGGATCTCGAGGATGCCCATCGTGATCGCCAGCAGGCCGATGGGGATGCGGGCGTAGAAGATGGCGCGCCAGTCCAGGAGTTCCAGGACGAAGCCGCCGAAGATGGGGCCGGACATCAGTCCCGCGCCCACGACTGCCGTCACCGTACCCAGCGCACGCCCTCGCTCGTGGTCGGGGAAGGCGTCGGTCACGATCGCGTTGGCGTTCGCGATCGCGAACGACACGCCCACCGCCTGCACGAGCCGCACCGCGATGAGTTGCTCGAGGTTCTGTACGAACGAGGCGGCCGTGAGGCCCAGCGTGAGGATCAGCCACCCGAGGAGGTAGACGCGCTTGCGCCCGTACAGGTCGCCGGCGCGCCCCGCGGTGAGCGTCAGCCCGGTGACCACGAGGCTGGTGCCGAGGGCGACCCACACGACGGTGTCCGGCGAGCGGTCGAACTCACGCGCAAACGTCGGCAGCGCGACGTTGACGATGGAGAAGTCCATCGTCGCCATGAACGTGCCGAACCCGACCGCGATCAGCGTCCGCCAGCGGCGAGGAATGCGGGTGTAGGCGTTCAGGGTCACCCGGGCACTATCGCCGGGGGTGGTGTCCTCAGCAAGGACGCGCCCGTCAGGCGACGCCAAGTACGTCCCGAGAATCCTCGCGGGGGCGTCGCCACCAGTGGACGGATGGCATACGCTCCCGCGTACGTCAAGGTACAGATCGCCGGGTTGGCATCGAAGGGCAGCGTCCGCGCCGTGTCTGCAGTTGAGCCTTCCCGCCCGTCGTCGCCGACTCCCTCACGGGCGACCACCGGTGCGGCCGAGGCGCTCGCCGCACCGGAAGACACACTAGCGCCTGAGGAACCGATCCTGACGATCGACCGCTCGCTCGGGGCCGAGTACGCGCCGTCCCAGCGCTTCCGTACCTTCTCCTCGCTCATCGAGGTGCCGGCGTTCCGCTGGTACATGCTCTCGATGACGGCGAACTGGTCCGGCATGCAGATGCAGCAGGTCGTCCGTGGCCTGCTGGCCTACCAGATCACCGATTCGTTCAGCGCACTGGGTGGTGTCGCGCTGGCGAACGCCATCCCGCGTCTGTTCCTCGCGCTGGTGGGCGGGGTCCTCGCGGACCGGGCGAGCCGGCGGCTGGTCCTCCAGGGCGGTCAGACGGTCAGCGCGATCCTCACGGTCGCGACCGCCACCCTGATCTTCACGGACCGTCTCCGGATCGAGCACCTCTACATCACAGCCGCCCTCCAGGGCGTGGCCATGTCCTTCTCGATGCCCGCGCGGCAGGCAATGATCCCGGACATCGTGGGCGAGGCCCGCCTGACCAACGCGATCGGGCTCAACGCCTCAGGCATGAACACGATGCGGCTGTTCGCACCGGCGACGGCGGGCCTCCTCATCGCCCTCGTCGGGTTCGGCTGGGTCTACGTGCTGATGGCAGTGCTCTTCTCGATGGCCGTCGTGGGCATGTTCAAGGTGCCGAAGACCTCAGGGATGGCTTCCGGCACCGCCGTCCCTGCCGGCCGCCGCGGCCGAGGCGCCGGCACGCGCGGTGGCTTCACCGCGATGATGGAGGGCTTCCGCTACCTCGGCCGGAACCCCACCCTGCGCATGCTGCTGATCGTCCACCTGTTCGTGGTGGTCCTCGCGCTCACGTTCCAGCGACTCGCTCCCGGGTTCGTGAGCGAGGTGCTGTCCGACAACGAAGACCAGGCGGCGTGGCGGCTGGGCGTCCTGCTCACGGTGATGGGCGGCGGCGCGCTCCTCGGCTCGCTCGTCATCGCCTCGATGCCGAACAAGGGCCGCGGCCGGCTGATGCTCTGGAGCATCGCCGTGTTCGGCCTCGGACTCATGGCGTTCGCGATCTCGCAGAACTTCTGGGTGAGCCTGCCGATCGCGTTCGTCCTGGGCATCGGCCAGTCCGGGCGCCAGTCACTCAGCCAGATCCTGATCCAGACGCACACCGAGAACGAGTATCGAGGCCGCATCAGCTCCATCATGATGATGGAGATGGGCCTCGAATCGTTCGGGACGTTCGCGATCGCGCTGGTCGCTGCGGCGTTCGGAGCACAGTTCGCCTTCGGGTCGGTCGCGGTCGCCCTCATCCTGGTCGCGATCCTCGTGGCGGCCTTCCTGCCCTCCTACCGCCGTCTCGACTAGACCGCGCGCACGCCTCCGGAAGCGATGAGCGCCTCCGCGCGGTCGCCGAGCCCGATCTCCCCGAGGATCTCGCGGCTGTGCTGGCCGAGCGACGGCGCGACCGGACCCGGGCGCACCGGCGTCCTCGAGAGCCGCGGGGCAGGCCCGGTGCTCGTGACGGTGCCGATCGTCTCGTGGTCGCGGGTGATGCTGAGCCCGTGGTCGATAGCCCACGGCAGGTCCATCAGCTCGTCCGTGCTGCTGACCACGTGGTGCGCGCCGACGCCCGCAGATGTGAGGCGGGACACCCACTCCTCGACGCTGGCCGAGGCGAAGCGCCCCTCGAGGGCCGACGCGAGCGCCGCCCCCTCCAACGAACCCACGCCGGCGAGGCCCTCCACGCCGTCGAGGGCAGCCGCGCTCGGCGCGCCGATGAACACCCAGCCGTCGTCCGCCCGGTATGCACGGTGGAGCGGCCCGGCGCCGACGGAGTCCTGGCCGCGCGGCTCGTCCCACTGCTTGCCCTGGTAGTCGATCAGGAAGGGCGACTGGAGCATCGTCGCGGTGTACGCGAGGGCGGCGTTGACGTGCTGGCCCTCGCCGGTCTTGCGGCGGTGAAGCAACGCGAGCGCCACGCCGAAGGCACCCATGTAGCCCGTGCCGTAGTCGTTGACGGCGTACTTCTGGGTCTCCGGCATACCGTCCGGCCGGCGGTAGCGGTCCTGCATCCCGGTGGCGGCCTGCGCGATCTGCTCGTGGCCGGCGCGGCCCGCGAAGGGGCCGACCTGCCCGTAGGTGTTCAGCGAACCGTAGATCACGTCGGGACGTCGCGCCTTCACCTGCTCGTAGCCCACGCCGAGCTTCTCGGCGACGCCCTTTCGGAAGTTCTGGACGACGACATCGGCCGTGTCCACCAGCGACCAGAAGACCTCCTGCCCCTCCGGCGTCTTCAGGTCCAGGACGATCGACCGCTTGCCGCGGTTCACGTCGCCGTGGAAGGCGGGCGGCTGGAAGCGTCCCGGCGCTTCGATCTTGATGACGTCCGCGCCGTACTCGGCCAGCGTGCGGCCGCACGTCGGGCCTGCGAGCACGATGCACAGGTCGAGAACGCGGACGCCCTCCAGCGCGGCGCGCAGCACCGAGTCGGTGGGTGCGCCGCCGCCGACGCCGGCGACCGTGGGCGCGAGCGACGCGAGGATCGCGTCGCGGTCGGCGTCGAGGGCGCGCCGCGGGCCCTGGATCGCCCCCGGGGTCAGCGACATGCGGGCCGGGATGCCGGGCTGCTTCGTGGTGCCGAGGACCGGGTCGTCCACCTCGACGATCATCTCGGAGCCGGTGGCGTGGGGGTGCGTCACCCACTCGGCAGAGGGGCGGCAGACGCCGCACTCGCCGCCGGCGTCGTTCACCAGCCGCTCCCACTCGGCCGCCGGGCGAGTCTTGAAGAGCGCTCGCGCCTCCTCGATCACCTGCTTCACGAGCTCGGGCTCAGACGCGAGGCGCTCGCGGTCGGCGTAGCCCTTCGCGATCCAGTCGGCGACGCCCGCGGCGGTGAGGACATCCTCGGTGCGCCCGTTGCCGGTGTGGAACATGATCCACTGGCCGTCAGCGCACTCCCACTGCGTGGTGAGGCTGAAGCCGGCGCCCGCAGGCGGCGAGGTGTCGCCGTGGACCCGGTAGCCGTTGTAGCCAATCGCCCCGTACATCGCGTCGAACAGGGGCACCTCGATCCGCTGCCCGACGCCGTCGCGCTCGCGGGCGTTGAGGGCCATGGTGACCGCGACCGACCCCTGGATGGCCGCGTAGGCCGAGGGCAGTGGGATCGCGGTGTACACGGGCGGCCCGTCGTCGTTCGCGACGCGGTTGCGGCGGTAGAGGCCGGACGCCGCGCCGAGGACGCCCTCCCACGCAGGCACGCCAGAACGCGGGTCGTCCGAGGCGAAGCCGGGCATCGAGAGATAGATGAGCGTCGGATGCGCCTCGGTCATCGCGGCGGCGCCGAGGCCGAGACGGTCCATGACGCCGGGCCGGAAGTTCTCGATGACCACGTCCGCGCTCGCGACCAGTGAGCGCGCGGTCGCGCGGCCGTCCTCGGTCTTCAGGTCCAGCGCGATTGAGCGCTTGCCGCGGTTCCACGTCGCGTTGGCGGGGGTGTCCCAGGCGGGGCCGCTCGGCGGATCGACGCGGACGACCTCGGCGCCCTGGTCGGCGAGCAACTGCGCCGCAAGCGGCCCTGCGATGTACTGCCCGAAGTCGATGACGCGGATGCCCGCGAGTGCGCTGGCCATGGTGATCCTCCCGGGATGCGGGCGCAGTGTAGCGCGCCCGAGGAGGCCTCCCGATCCCGCCGATGCGCTCGTTTCTGGACGGAATCTGCGGCTGAACCCCTTACCCCGGAGCGCCCGTCTTCACGCGTCTTCACGCGTCTTCACTGGCCTTCACCTGTTCTCTACACGGTTCTACTCGCAACGATCTGCGGTGTCTGACGGTGGTTCCGTAGGGTTGTTCTTGCAAGGACGAACGGACATCTTTCCCATGAACCCCACGACCACCATCGTCAGCACCACCGACACCGGCAGCCTGGAGCAGATCCAGTTGCGGGTGAGTGGCTTCCGGTCGTTCTCGGACCTGAACGCGGTCCGCAAGGCGATCAGCGGCGTCCCCGGTGTCTCGCAGGTCCAGGCGCGCCCGATGGGCGCCGGCATGATGGTCCTGCTGGTCTCGTACGCCGGGATGGTGCCGTTCCAGGTCCACCTGGACGAACTGGTCCGCGGCCGCGGCCGCGCGCTCCCGGCGCACCTCGAGGTCTCCGCGTAGCCGCACAGCTGCCGAGCGGCCTCCGTGCCGCGGGGCGTACGATGCCGTCCTACTGGAGGAGGCATCATGACCAGCCGGGAAGACTTCATCGCAGCGGTCCACCAGGTCGACGACCGCATCGCCGCGATCCGTGACGACATCCTCGCCAACGGCGAGAAGCCACTGCTCGAAGGCACGTGGCGTGTCCGCGACGCCCTGAGCCACCTCGCCGCGCGTGCGAACGGCGTCCCGCGCGTCCTCGCACGGGTCGAGGCGGCGGACAACCCCTCGAGTGTCGGCGCGCCTGCACCACGCAACATCGACGAGATCAACGCCGGCCAGGTGGACGAACGCGTCGACCGATCAGTGGAGCAGCTCCTGGACGAGATCCGGGACGGCCACGCCGCCGCCCTCACTGCTGCCGCAGCGATCGATGACGCCACGCTCGCGCGCTCGATCCCGCTCGGCTTCCGTCCGGGGGACGCGACGGTGGCGGAACTCCTGGTGATGGGCGGGCCGGGACACGACGGCAACCACCTCGAACAGGTCGAGGCAGCCCTCAACGCCTAGTCAGGCATCACCGAGGCCGGGGCTACGGCTCGTTGCCGCCCGGGCCGGGTGGCTGCCCGCCCGCGGTGGCCGGCGCGGATGGCGTCCCGGTCGTCGTGCCACCACCGGCGGGCGTGTTCGTCAGCGCCTGCGAGGACTGCTGGCAGGAGAGCACGAGCGCCGAGATGCTGGTGAGGTCTCCTACCTCGGCAAACCAGGTCGCATTCACGAACGCCGGCGCGCCGGGCGAATACCCAACGAACCGCCCGTTCCTGATCGCGTACACGGAGCGCACGCTGCAGCCCTTTCCGGCTGCCGTGGCGACGAGCGAGTCCATGGATCCGCCACCCCAGGTGATGAGCCCCGCCTTGCCGGGCGGGGGGACGTACCCCGTGATCGTCCCCGTCGCCGCACCGGTCGCTGGAGGCGTCGCGGACGGCGTGGGCGTCGGGGTGGGTGTCGCCGTGCCGGTAGCGCTGGGCGTGGGTGTCGCCCCGACGGGGACGAGGTAGTCCGCCGCCACCCAGCCGAAGGCGCCACTCCACTCGATGAACTGCCACGTGTAGCCGTCGGCCTGCGCGGAGCCCTCGCGGATGTTCACGAGCGAGCCGTGCGGGATGCTCGCGATGACGGTGGCGGACACGGTCGGGGCGGACCTCATGCGGAGGGAGTCGCCGTCAGAGCTGACGAGCGCCTGTGTGCCGGGGGTGAAGGTCTGCGCGGATGCGACGCCCGCACGCATGCCGGCCGTGACGACGAGGGCCAGGGCAAGTGCTACGAGGATCGGCGCGCCGAGGCGCACGAAGGGTCGGCGAGGCAAGGTCACGCTCCCACTGTCCCGCCTGATCTGACTCTAGCCACTCGGGCGCCCTACGTGAATGCTCGCCGCCCTTCACGGGTTCAGGAACTGGGCAAACCCAGCCATTCCCGGATCCGCGGAAGGTCGAGGTGGGCCTCCACCACGTCCGCGAGCCGGTCGAAGGCGGCGTCCCGCTGGCCGGCCGACGTGACGCCGCCGCGCCCACTGGTGCGCCCCAGCAGTGCCAGCAGCGCCGCGCGCCACTCGTCGTTGTGCAACGCGCCGTGGAGGTATGTACCGACGACCCGGCCATCCGGCGACACGGCCCCATCGAGGTGCCCCTCGATCTCCTGGAACGGGGCTTCGTCGCTCATGGTGCGGCCCATGTGGATCTCGTACCCGTCGAGGGGGACGCCAGGGCCGCCCCACGCCCCCGCGAGCGTGTGGCCTCGGACGCGACGGGTGGCCTTCTCCGGCTCGAAGACGGTGCGCGTGACGAGGAACCCGAGGCCGGGCTCCACCGTCCCCGCTTCCGCCTCCACGCCGTCCGGATCCTCCAGCGTCGCGCCCAGCATCTGGTAGCCGCCGCAGATCCCGAGGACGAGCGCGCCGGCCTCGCGACGCGCGGCGATCGCGACATCGAGTCCGCGCGCACGCATCCAGCGGAGGTCCGCGATCGTGGCCTTCGTGCCGGGGAGGATGACGAGATGAGGCAGGCCGAGGTCCTCGGCCCGCTCGACCCAGCGCACGCGGACGCCGTCCTCGCGCAGCAGGGGATCGATGTCGTCGAAGTTGGCGATGCGCGGGAAGCGCACGACCGCCACGTCCACCTCGCCGATCGAGGCGCCCCTGCTCTCGCGCCGTTCGAGGGCGACGGCGTCCTCCTCGGCGACACCGATGTCGTCCACCCACGGGACGATGCCAACCACCGGGACGCCACCACGTGACTCAACAACCTCGACCGCCGGGGTCAGCAGCGACGGATCGCCCCGGAAACGGTTGATCACGAGCCCCCGGACGAGCGCGCGGTCCTCGGACGGCATCAGGTCCAGCGTGCCGAGGAAGTGCCCGAAGACGCCGCCACGGTCGATGTCGCCCACCAGCAGCGTGACCGCGCCGACCTCGCGCGCCACGCGCATGTTCACCACCTCGGAGTCATAGAGGTTGGGCTCGGCGGCGCTCCCCGCGCCCTCGGCAATCACGAGGTCGTACCCCTCGCGGAGCCGCCCGAGGGCCGCCGCGATGTCCGGCCAGAGGTCACGCCGCCTCGCGAGGAAGTCGCGGGAGTGCATGGTGCCAGCGGGCCGTCCGTTGAGGACCACCTGCGAGGTGCGGTCGCCCTGCGGCTTCAGCAGCACCGGGTTCATGTCGACCTCGACGTCCACGCGCGCAGCCGCCGCCTGCTCAGCCTGCGCGCGGCCGATCTCGAGGCCGTCCGCGGTGACGTAGGCGTTGTTCGACATGTTCTGAGCCTTGAACGGCGCCACCCGCACCCCGGCGCGGACGAACGAGCGGCACAGCGCCGCCACGAGGACGGACTTGCCCACCGAGGACGCCGTCCCGACGACGAGCAAGACCGGCGCCGTCACCGGCCGAGCACCCGCGCGAGTGCCTCGATCACGCGCGCTTCGTCCGTGGTCGCCGGCACGGCGACCCGCACCCACGACGGCAGGCCGAACGAAGCACAGTCACGCACGAGGATCCCGTCACGCAGCAGCGTGAGCCGCGCCTCGTGGGCATTACCGCCGGGTACCTCGACGAGCACGAAGTTCGCCATCGACGGGCCGGCGCACGCGCCGGCATCGCGCAGCGCGGCGAGCATCCGTCCGCGTGTCGCCCACATCTCGTCGAGGCGCGCGATGCGCGCGCCGTGCTCGGCGAGGGCGACCGGGGCGACGGCCTGCGCCACGGCGTCGAGGCTCCACGAGGGCTGCAGCGCCGCGAGGACGGCGATGACCTCGGAGGCGGCGACCACGTAGCCGAGGCGGACACCGGGGATCGCGTGCAGCTTCGTCATCGATCGGACCACGATGGCGTCGGCACCGTCCCGCACGAGGTCCACGGCATCCCAGCCGTCGGCGACGAACGCCTCGTAGGCGGCATCGACGACGAGCGTCCGCCCCGGGGCGAGCCATCGATCGAGGAGGGTGCGCGGAAGGTGTGCGCCCGTCGGGTTGTTCGGGTTCGCGACGAAGGCGAGGCGGGCGTCGGGCAGCGTGGCTGGCGGGCTGAACGCGGACGCCTCGGTGGTGGCGAAGACCACCGTGGCTCCGGCGGCGCGTGCCGCTGCCTCGTACTCCCCGAACGTAGGCCCGACGACCACCGCCTGGAGGCCAGGTGCGAGGAACGCGCGGGCGACGAGGTGGATGGCTGCCGTCGCGCCCGGTGTGGGCAGGATGCACTCGATGGGGACGCCCTCGTGCGCGGCGAGCGCGGCGCGAAGCGGGGCGGCGTCCGCGGGTGCGTAGCGGTCGAGGCGGGCGCTTCGTGCCGCCTCGACCACCGCGGGCGACGGGCCGGCGGGGGGGAGGTTCGCGGAGAGGTCGAGCACGCCGGCGGGATCCACGCCCAGGGCGTGCAGCTCGGCCTCGTCGAGGCCGCCGTGGACCACGATCATCGTCGCCACCGACAGGCGAGGACGACGGCCATGAGCGCGATGGCGCTCGCGCGGTCCGCGAGGGCGACCGCGGCGCGGACATCGGACGCCTCGGGCTCGCGTCCGGGCGATCCGAGCACGTACTGCCCGCGCTTCCGGAGGACGACGCCGAGCGCGCCCGCCATCGCGGCCATGGGGTGCCCGGCGTTTGGGCTGTCCGTGAGCGCCCGCCCGGCCCACCACGCACGCGTCGCCCGCCGGGCGCCCTCGCCACTTCCGAGGACCAACGCGAGCGCGGTCAGTCGTGCCGGAAGCAGGTTCGCGAGGTCATCGCCTCGGGCGGCGGCCCAGCCGAACGACTCGTAGGCCGGTGTGCGGTATCCCCACATGCCATCGAGGGTATTGAGGGCGCGATACCCCGCCGCGGCAGCGGGGCCGCCGAGGGCGTACCAGCACCACGGCGCGACGACGGCGTCCGAGAGGTTCTCCGCGACCGACTCGATCGTCGCACCCGCGACCTCGGACGCGTCGAGCGTCGAGGTGTCACGGCTGACGAGATGGCGGGCCAGCAGGATCCGGGCGGCATCAAGGTCGCCCGCCTCGAGCGCCTCCACCACCTCCGAAGCGCGTGCGAGCAGCGTGCGGTGCGACATCGACGCCCACAGCACGGCGGCGGCGCCCGCGCGGCCGGCGACGCGCTCGACCAGCGCGCCGGCCACTGCCGCGACAGCCACCAGGCCGGAGGTCGCGACGATCCCGGAGACGCGCGTCCTCGACGTCCTCCGGTCGACGGACGCCGCGAGGCTGCCGAACCAGGCGACCGGGTGCGCGGCGTTCGGCGGATCGCCGAACGCCGCGTCCATCGCGACGCCCGTGAGCAACGTCACAGGCGACGGCATCGGCTACGGGAACCGATCCGGGTACAACAACTTCGCGAGGTCCTCGATCCCCTGCACGATGCGGGGGCCGGGGCGGCTCATGATGTCGCCATCGACGGGGTGGATCCGACCTTCGACCACGGCGGTGATGCCGGACCAGCCGGCCCGCTGAGGCACGCCCGCGGGATCCACGAAGCTCGCGTCCGCCATCAGGATGACGTCCGGGTCCGCCTCGACGATGGCCTCGGAGGACATCTGCGGGAAGGCGCCCTGGGTTCCCTCGGCGATGTTGCGGACCTTGAGCACGGTCAACGCCGCCCCGATGAAGGAGTCCGGCGAGACGGTGTAGAGGTCGTCGGTGATCTCGTAGAACACGAGCGGGCCGTCCTCGACCCCGTCGAGCGCGGCGGTAACGG
>CAYPYF010000061.1:3325-15528 GCA_964414675.1 uncultured Dehalococcoidaceae bacterium | reverse complement strand
ACTTGCTGACGGTGCTGGCCGAGCGCTTTGGCGGCGGCCCGGTCGGCCTCGAGACGCTCGCAGCCGCGATCTCGGAGGAGTCCGACACGATCATGGACGTGTACGAGCCCTACCTCCTGAAGATCGGGTTCCTCCACCGCACGCCGCGCGGCCGCATCCTCACCCACCTCGGCTACCAGCACCTCGGCCTCGTCCCGCCGCGCCAGCACCGCGAGGACCGTGGACGCTCAGGCCCGCAGGTCGCACTCTTCGACGACAGCGAGTTCGAGGACGACTGAGCGGGCAGACCGGCCCCCTCAGACCAGGGGACGGGACACAGGCATGACGGGTCGCGAACGCATCTCCTCCGGCGGGCCGTGGGAGGACATCATTGGCTACTCCCGCGCGATCAAGGTCGGCGACACCATCTGGGTGTCCGGCTGCACCGGCACGATGCCGGACGGCACCGTCGCCACCGGGATCGTCGCGCAGGCGGCGCGCGCCCTCGAGGTCGCCGGGGGCGCCCTCCAGCAGGGCGGGGCGACGCTCACCGACGCGGTGATGGTGCGCATCTACCTCGCGGACTTCGCCGAGTTCGAGTCGATCTACCCGGTGCTGCGCGAGCACTTCGGGAGCAGCAAGCCGGCGATGACGGCGCTGCAGGTGGCCGCGCTCATCACGCCCGAGCAGCGCATCGAGATCGAGATCCAGGCGGTCGCCGGGTCCGGCGACTAGCGGACAGGTGCCTCAGCGCTTGCGGATGATCGAGAACGTCGCACGGCCGGTCGCGACCAGCGTGCCGTCCTCCGTGCGGACGTCCACCTGCGTGAACGCGAGCGCCCGGCTCGTGCGCAGGATGCGCGCCTCGGCGATCACGTCGCTCGTCGCGGCGTTGAGGAACGTCACGTTCAGGTCGAGGGTCGCCTGGCCCGCGTAGTCCTCGTCGCCCGCGAACTGGCTGATGATCGCGCCGCCCGCAGCGGCGTCGATCAGCGACGAGATCGCGCCGCCGTGCATGACGTCCGGACGGCGCGTGCCCAGCGCGGGCTGCATCGGCAGGCGCAGGAACAGGTGCCCCGGCGCGACGGCATCCTCGACGACGATGCCGAGCGACACCCAGTAAGTGACGCCGTCCCGGTCGATGCGCTCGATGAGCGTCGGATCGCCGGTCGTCACGGCTGTGGGCGCTCGTCGTGGGCGTTGCCGAACGGCGGTGGCGGCGGAGGAGGCGTGTCGGACGACTCGGGGTGGAGCGCCTCCGGGGGATGGGCCTCCCGGTACTGCGTCTGCGGGAACTGAGGCTCCGAGGCCTGCGCCCCGGTGTCATGGGCCTCCTGGGCCTCGGGGGCCTGGGCCTCTGGAGCGCGGGGCTCCTGAGGCTGGGTCGGGTACTGCGTCTCCGGATACGCCGGCGGCGCGGAGCCTTCGCCCGGCGGTCCGTCCGAGGACAGCACGTCCTCGTTCACGGCCTGCGCGCCGGCTGCCTCGTCGCCCACGGGTGGCGCCGCCACCGGGCGAGTGCGCAGCGCTGAGATCTCGTCCGCTGCCTGCCGCGCGGCGCGTCCGAGGATGCGCCCGGCCTCGGTCACCCGCCCGCTGGCATCGCGGACCTCACTCGTGAGCTGGTCACGCGAGGGGCGCGCCATCGGCGCCTCCGGCCCGGCCGGCATGATGATCCACGCGGCGATGTAGAGCAGCACCGTGGTGCCCAGCGTGAGCACCGCCGCGGCGATGACGATCACGCGGATCAGCGTGGGATCAGTGTCGAATCGCTTCGCGATGCCGGCGCAGACGCCGCCGAGCATCGCCTCGTCCTGGTCTCGATAGAGTCGGTTGGTAGCCATGGATCCATAGTACCCAGCCGCGCCAGCCCCTGCGGAACCCTCGATCGGTGAGTTGGCTACCCCTGGGTTTCGGCGGCGGCGGCTTCCTCGGACGTGAGGCTGGTGAAGGCCATGCGGTAGAGGTCGGCGTAGACGCCGTCCTGGTCCATGAGCTCGTCGTGGCTGCCCATCTCCACGATCTCGCCGTCCCGCATCACGATGATCCTTGTGGCGTTGCGGATCGTCGACAGCCGGTGCGCGATGACGAACGAGGTGCGGTCGCGCAGCATGACGTCCAGCGCGCGCTGGATGAGCTTCTCGGTCTGCGTGTCCACGTTCGCCGTCGCCTCGTCCAGGATGAGGATCCGCGGGTCCGCGACGAGCGCGCGCGCGAACGAGATCAGCTGACGCTGCCCGACGGAGAGGTTCTGCCCGCGCTCGTGGAGGATCGTCTCGTAGCCGTCATCGAGCTGATCGATGAAGACATTCGCGCCGACGGCCTCGGCCGCCGCGCGGATCTGCTCATCGGTGGCGTCGAGTTTCCCGTAGCGGATGTTGTCCGCGATCGACCCGGAGAACAGGTACGGCTCCTGCAGCACGATGCTGATGTGGCGGGTCAGCGACGCCAGCTTGATGTCCTTGATCGGGTGCCCGTCGATCAGGAGCTCGCCCTCCTGGATGTCGTAGAACCTCGGGATCAGCGCGGTGACCGAGGTCTTGCCCGCACCCGTGTGTCCGACGAGGGCGATCGTCTCGCCGGGCTGCACGTGCAGGTCGAAGTCACGGAGGACGGGCGAGCCCTCCACGTAGTGGAACTTCACGTGGTTGAAGTCCACGCGGCCCTCGACCTCGGTCAGCTCGATGGCGTCCGGCGCGTCCTGGATCTCAGGCACCGTGTCGAGGACCTCGAAGATGCGGTGAGCGCCGGCCATGGCGCGCTGCAACTGGGTGTACTGGAGCGTGATGTCCCGGACGGGGTTGAAGAATCGCTGGATGTAGAGCAGGAAGCCGGTCGCGTACCCAACGGCGCGCGCGGCGTCCAGGTCTCCGTTGAACGTCCGGACGCCGATCATCACCAGCACGAGGGCAGACGCGACCGACGAGAGGATCTCCACCGTCGGCATCACGATCGCCTGCAGCCGCGCCGCGTCCAGGTTCGTGTTCAGGTTGTCGTCGTTCAGGCGCCCGAAGTGGCGGAGGTTCGCGTCCTCGCGGCCCATCGACTGCACGACGCGGACGCCGGACACGTTCTCGTTGAGGTTGGAGTTCACCGTGGCGATCGCGATCCTCGTACGGATGAACGCCCGTGCCGCGAAGCCCTGCCAGACCCACATGAAGATCACGAGCAGCGGCACTACCGCGAGCGAGACGAGCGCCAGCTGCACATCGAAGGCGAACATGAAGCCGATGATCAGCGCCAGGCCCACCACGTCCGACAGCACGTTCAGCGCGCCGCTGGTCATCAGCTCCTGCAGCGTCACCACGTCCGAGGTGACGCGCGACATCACCCGCCCGACTTCCTCGTTGTCGTAGAACCGCATCGAGAGCCGGTTGAGGTGGTTGAACATGAGCTGCCGCAGGTGCAGCAGGAGGCCGTGGCCCATGTAGCCCGTCATGCGGCGCTGCACATACATCGCGACGAACCCGACGACCGCCATCGCGACGAGCAGCAGTCCGAGTGTCTGGACGTCGTCGCTCGCGTCCTCGCCCGAGCGCAGGCTGTTGATCACGTGCTCGACGCCGCGGCCCATCACGTAGGGCTGGGCGTACTGCGTCACGGACACCACGATGACCGAGATCAGCGCGATGATCGCGCGGCCCTTGTAGGGCGCGAGGAACGGGACCAGGCGACCGACGAGCCGGGCGTCGTAGACCTTGCCGAGCTCGTCGTAGTCCCAACCGTCCGAGCGCCCTCGGCGGCCGCCGCCACCGCCCTCGGGGCCGGACCAACCACCCGCGCCGCCGCCGCCCCAGTACGCCATCTACTCGTCCTCCCCGACCGTACCGAGAGAGGGGTCGAGGGCGGCCGCGGCCGCCTCTTCCTGGTCGCGAAGTTCCAGGTCGTAGATGCGCTGGTACGCGCCGCCGCGCGCGAGGAGGTCGTCGTGCGTGCCGCGCTCGATGACCTCACCGTCCCGCATCACGAGGATGAGGTCCGCCTCCTTCACCGTGCGGAGGCGCTGCGCGATCACAAACGTGGTGCGCCCCTCCATCAGGTTGCGGAGCGCTTCCTGGATCAGGAACTCGGTGCGCATGTCCACGGCCGCGGTGGAGTCGTCGAAGATGAGGATGCGCGGGTCCAGCAGCAGCGTCCGAGCAATCGCGACCCGCTGCCGCTGGCCACCGGAGAGCGTCGAGCCGCGCTCGCCCACCCACATGTCGTAGCCATCCGGCTGCGCCATGATGAAGTCATGGATGCGGGCGGCCTTCGCGGCCTCCTCGATCTCCGCCTGCGTCGCCTGAGGGCGACCGTAGGAGATGTTCTCCCGGATGGTCGCGGAGAAGAGGAACACGTCCTGCTGCACGATGCCGATGGCGTCGCGGAGCGAGTCGATCTGCAGGTCGCGCACGTCCTGTCCGTCGATCAGCACGCGGCCGGAGGTCGGGTCGTAGAACCTCGGCAGGAGGTTCACCACCGTGGACTTCCCGGACCCGGTCGGCCCGAGGATGGCGATGCGCTGGCCCGGGAGGGCATCGATCTCCAGGTTGCGGACCACCATCTTCTTCGGGTTGTAGCCGAACGAGACGCCCTCCAACCGCACGTGTCCCGGCCCCGGCGCCAGCGGGACGGCGTCCGGCTTCTCCTGTACGGGGGACTCGGCGTCGATGATCTCGAAGAGGCGCCTCCCGGATGAGTGCGCGCGCGCGAAGATGTTGATGATGAAGCCGGTGGACCGCACGGGGACCTGCAGCAGCGTGAGCCACAGCTGGAACGCCGCGAGGTCACCCTCGGTCATGCGTCCGGCCTGGATCTCCTGTACGCCCACCCAGAACACCACCGCCGCGGACAGCAGCCAGACGGAGATGAGGAACGGCTCATTGAACGCCTGGAACTTCGCGGTGGAATATGACTGGACGAACAGCTCGTCGACCTTGCGGTCGAACTTCGCCTGCTCGAACTCCTGCCGGGAGAACGCCTTGACCACGCGCTGGCCGGTCAGGTTCTCCTGGAGCACCGTCGCCATCTCACCCTGGATCTCCTGGATGCGCAGCCAGACGCGGCGCATCATCAGCGACACCACCGTGGACTGGATGGCGACCGGCGGCACGAACGCGAGCGCGATGAGGCCCACCTTCGGGTTCGTGTTGATCATCAGGCCGTATGAGACGGTCACCAGCGCCACGACGTAGAGCAGGCGGATCACGCCCATGCTCACGAAAAAGCGGATGCCCTCCACGTCCGCGGTCGCCCGCGACATGACCTCGCCGACGCCGGCGCTGTCGTGGTAGGCGAACGAGAGTCGCTGGAGGCGGTCGTAGACCTGGTTGCGCAGGTCGCGCGCGACCTTCTGCCCGATCGACTCGCCGAGATACGTCTGCACGTAGACGAACACGCCGCGCAGGAGGGCGGTCGCGACGACGAGGCCCACCGCCACCATGAGCGTGTTCATGTCGCCCTGGGCCTGCTCCTGCACCACGACGCCGCCCTCGGTGACCTCGACCACGTCGAGGCCGGTGTCGATGGCGTACCCGGCGAGGGCGGGCGTGATGATCGTGAGGACGCTGGCGCCGACGAGCACGAACACCGCGAGCGCCAGTGTTCCCCGGTACTTGAAGGACTGGTAGAGGAGCCGCAGGTGGATGGGCGTGCCCGAATTGCCCAAGCGTGATCCCTCCCGGCAGCCGCTGATGCGCCAGCGATGTGCCCGAAGGACAGGGCCCCGAGGGGGCAGGCGAGTCGGTCAGGTCAGCAACTGCGAAACCAGAGTGTAATAACACCCTCACCCTTACGTGAAGCCGATCTAGGTCAGATTGTGACCGGACCTGGCCGACTCGCCGCCCCCTAGGCCGCGCTCACCTCGATCTCCGGCGGGTCACCCGCATCCTCCCGCTGGTCGGGGCCACGCTCCGCCTCGACCGACAGCACCGGGGACCACTCGATCGTGGTGTCCACCCCCTCGAACGACCGTCCGAGGTGGTGCCCGGCGATCCCGAGGATGAGGCGGTCACGCCGTCGCATCGCCGCGGTGCGGATCAGGCGCTTGCGGGCGACGCGGCGGATCAGCGGGTCCAGCTCCACGCGCAGCGCGACGCCCGACTGGACGGACCGCCCTTCCCCGAACGCGACGCGCGGCACCTCGGACAGGTCGTGCAGCGCGCGGTAGACCAGGTCCACGTACTCAACGTGGAGGCGCACGCCGCCGCCCTGCAACAGGTCCAGGAGGTAGGCCCGCGCCTGCTCCGGCACCTCCCACACCGCGCCGGGCTGGACGGCGATGTCGCGCGCCTCTTCCACGTTCTCCAGCACCGCGATCGGGTTCCCGGAGAGTTCGAGGATGCGACTGAGCTGGGTGAACGCGCGGTTCAACTCCTCGAGCGGCTCGCGCAGCGGCTCGATGTCGCTCATCCCCCAGAACTGCTTCGGGCGCGGCAGGTTCGGGTAGACGACGAACGGGATCACGCCGTACGGGTTCTCGCGTTCTTCGACGCGGTCGCCGTCCGCCCAGAGCTCGAACCGCTGCGCCGTCCACGCCTCGATCACCTCGACGCCGTCGACCTCGTAGCGAGAGGCGACACGGCGCAGCCGGCGGACATCGTCGCCCGCCCACCACGCGAACAGCCCCTGCACGTCCGGCGCCGAGACGACGACGCGGCCTTCCTCGTCGTCCCACGTCACCTTGTACGCACCGTCGCCGAGGACCGCGGCGTCCACCTCGGTCTCGACATCGAGACGTGCGAGGTCGTCCGTGTCCCACGCCTCGCGCAGCACGCGCTCGGCATCGGCGCGGACGGCAGCGGACGGCGCGGCGGTCACCACGGGGCGATGCTCCGTGACGAGGTAGGCCGCGCCCTTCTCCACGATCGAGCGCGCGTAGTTGAAGACGAGCGTCCGCTCCCGCGACCGCCGGGGGTTCGCCGGCGCGCCGCGCCGGCCCTCGTGGTAGTCGAGGTACTCGCGGTACCGCCGCAGGCGGTCGGCGTCCCGCTGCGCGAGCTGGCGCGGCAGCGGGACCTCCTCGCCGGTCGTGCTGGTCGTGCCGCCGGATGCCCTCGAGCCCGCCGGCGCGCTCAAGATGCGGTCCGCTCGGAGCGACGGGTGGGCAGGGAGAGCGCACGGAACACCGTGCGCCGCGAGACCTGGAAGCGGTCCGCGATGTCGTCCACGGAGAGGCCCACGTCCTCCCGCAGCACGCGGATCTGGTGGTCGCGCTCCTGGTTCAGCATCGCGCGGACGCCGCCGGGCACGTCGTACCGGCAGCGCGGCAGCGGGCACGACAGGCACGAGGGGAACAGGTCGCACCCGTCGTCCCGGTAGTCCAGGTGCTCCGGCAGCGCATCGCTGCGGATCTGCCGCGCCTCGCGCGCCAGCCGCCGCACCCCGAGCTCGTCGAGGCCCATCGCCTGCACGGACATCGCACCCACGGAAGCCATCATCGTCATCGCAGTACCCCTATCTCCCCGGCCGCACGGACATCGGCCGGCTCGGACAGACCACGGGCCACACGGGGTCCGCCGTCCGCGCCGGCCGCATGCACGGCCAGGGCTGCACTCATCACGTAGTCGTCATGACCGCGGGCCGGGTCGACGTCGAAGCGCATCGATCCGCCCTCGCGGTACTCCGCGCGCGCCCAGGCCAGTTGCCGACGGCACTCCACGTGCTCGCGGCTGCCGTCCGGCGCGTAGAACCGCAGTCGTCCGGAGTGGGCCGCCGCCAGCAGGCCGAAGCCCAGCCGCGACTTCCGCTCCGAGGTGAACGTCACCGCCTCCACGTGCTCGCGTCCGAGGCGGCGCGTCAGCAGGTCGGCGACCGGCGCACCGACGCCGGTGGCGTCCACCGCCACCCGCCGCACCCGCCAGACGTGGTGGAGGCGGTCGGCAAGCGCGGCGACGAGGTCCTCGGTCGCCGCGCCCTGCCACGCCTGGTGCTCCACGACCTCGATGTGCGCGAGCGACGAGGAGTCCGACAGCCCATTCGGGCCCGAACGCACCCCCTGACGCACGCGCGCGATCGTCAGCACCGTCCAGTCGCGGTCGCCGCCCCGCTGCTGCAGGTCCGGTCCGCCGAGGTCGAGGCCCGCGACGTACCGCTCGCCGGCGACCCGGCTCCGGAGGCGCGGATGGCGCCCCTGCACCTGCGCGAGGGTGGCGTCATCGAACAGACGTCCCGCCTCGTCCACCTCTTCGAGGAGGTACTGGGTCCGGAACAGCGGATGCCGTTCGCCCAGCCGCTCCCGCTCGCCCGCCACGTACGAGGCGTAGGCCGGGACGTGCTCGGCGACCGCCGTCCAGTCGTACCGGAAGCAGCGCCGGACGCCGTCGCGACGCTCCGCCTCGATGTGCTCGGCACGGGCCCGCGCGAGGAGCGAACCGGCGCCCCACGGCGTGCCGTAATAGACGACCGGCGCGTTGGTGGACGCGGCCATCGGCCGGAAGTCCCGGTCGAACTTCTCCGGGTCCACGTCCTGCGCCTCGTCCACCTCGAGCAGCAGCGAAGCGGTGTGGCCGACGACGTTCGCGCCACGCTCCGCGGAGAGAAACGCGACGCGCGCGGACCCGCAGCGCACCTGGTAGCTGTGCCGCCGCACGAGGCCATCGAGTCCCGCACCCACGGCACGGGCGTAGAGCCGGTCGAGCGAAAGCAGCGCCTGCGGCGTCGCCGTCGGCGCGCACTTCACCACCGTGCCGCCGCTCGCCGCGTGCCCGAGCAGCGTCACGAGTTCGACCTGCGCGGAGACCTCGTTCTTCCCGCCCTGGCGGGAGACCTCCACGGAGATCGAGCCGCCCTGTCCGTCCGCGATCCGGCGGAGGATCGCGCGGGCGATCTCCGCCTGGTACGGACGCAGCGGCGGCATCCCCGCAGTGCGGTCGACGGCCGGCGCATCCATCAGAGCACCACCCGCCCGGCGAGGTCGCCGAGGGCGGCCGTCATCACGGCGAAGAACAGCGCGTTGATGCGCGTGCGCACCTCACGCATGTCGTGCTCCAGCGCGTCGAGGCGCGCGTGCAGGTCACGCGAGGGCGTGGTCACCTCGGCACGCTTGGCGCGCTGCCGCGCGACGCCCCGCACGAGGTGCCCCAGTGGGTCCGGACGACGGTGGCGGGTACCTCGGGAGTCACTCATCTGCGCCACCCCCGGTCGCGAACGCCGCCACGAACTGCTCGAACAGCCCGGTCGCCGTCTCGGTCAGCGTCTCCGCCTCGCGGCCGGTCAGCCGGTGACGCGCGCTCAGCGCGGTGACGAGGAGGCGGATGCCCGCCCGGAGGGCGTCCGGGTCCTGCTGTTCCTCCTCCATCAGCTGGTAGATGTGCACCCGCAGCAGCGCGACCTCAGCGTCCACCCCTTCCACGTCCAGCGCGTCCTCGAACAGTTCGCGGTCGCTGGCGGAGAGCGCGCGCTCGTAGAACGTGGGCGTCCGGCGACGGCGGACGCGGGCGCCCTCCACCGCCTCGTAGTCGCGGCGCTCGGAGGTCATCGATGTCCCCCGTCCTCGGCGGCGTGGCCGGCGTCGCGGTGCGCGGGGAGGCGGCGCTCCACCATCAGGTGCAGCAGTTCGTCCCGCGCCGGCGGGGCGGTCTCCTGGAGCGCCACGAGGAGCCCGTAGAGCAGGCGCAGCGAGGCACGCTCGAAGTCGCCGCCACGCACCGCCTCGAGCACGGGGTGGACGGGATGGCCCGTCGCGGTGCTCATCGCGCCACCCGCGGGCGGTACGAGACGAAGAGGGCCACGCTCACCGTGGCGAGCAGCAGCGGCGTGCGCCGGGCGACCTCCGAGGAGGTCGACGCCACCGGCAGCCCGGCCAGCGCCTCCACCGCGATCGCCCCGAACAGCAGCACGAGGATCCCGGCCGCCACCCGGCGACCGCGCGGGCCGCGCGCCACACGCAGCGAGAAGTAGCAGGCGCTCCACGCGCTGCTGACGGCGATCGCCGCCTGCTGCGTCGCGCCCACGATCGAGGCTGAAGGGAGGTTCGAGTGGAACTCGGGGCCGGAGGAGAAGTTCATGCCCGATCCTTCCGTACCTGAGAGACGACGTGTCCCTCAGCGGAAGCCGAGACTAGAACATCTGTTCTACACCCTGCAAGTGGGAAGCGTCAGCCAGATCACCCAGATCCGTCCGACTCGTCCGTATTGTGCGCGATCCTCGTGAGCAGCGCATTACGCGTCGTCAGCATCTGGGGCTGGACCACGTACCCCTCGCGCAGCGCCTGCCTGATCCGCAGTTCCACGTACCGGAGCGCACCGGCCTCCACGCCCTGCTCAAGAGCGTCGCGATGCACCTTCTTGAGCGCCTTCCAGCGCTTCGCCTTCCGCGGCTCCACCTTGTCCGCGATGAACATCGCCCAGGCCTCCGGCGGGTAGTCCGGGTGCCCCGGGGTGTGCCACCAGACCGCCTGCAGCACACGCGGGTCCGTCACGCCGAACGTGCGCCGGAGCTCCTCGGCGCCCACGGGGCCGTGGAGGAGCACCGGCGACGCGCGCTCCACCTCGCCGACGGCGATGCCATATTGCGCGGCGCGCACGAGCCACTCTTCATCCGCGAGGTGACGCACCACGTCGTGCGCCTGCGCCATGTACCGCGCGAGGTCCACGTTCATGCCCCAGCGGCGTGCGAGCTCGTCCGCGATGACGACGACGCGGTCCATGTGCTCCATCAGCCGCGGCGGACACACCTCGGCGAGCTGCGCACGCAACTCGCGCTCCGCTTCCCGCCCGATCGCTGCCGCCTCTGTGAACGTCATGTGAACTTTCCCAATACGGGGCGTTCCGAGCCCCGATTACAGGGTGAACCCTTATGCGCCCGTCCAACAGTCTGCGGCATCGTGCTCGTCGAGCGGTTACCAGACGGCGGGGTAGCGATGCAAGTTCTGGATTACCACGCGGCAAGCGCGCGCCTCTCCGAGGTGCCGCCGTCCGTATCCTCCGCCATCGAGCGGACGATCCCGATCCTCCAGAACCGATCACTCCTCCTCACCGCACTCGCCGCCCTCGGCGCGTTCAGTGGCCTGCTGATCGCCGCCCTCCTCAGCCGCGATCCCCGCGAGGCGCTGGCCTACACCGTCGCGTGCCTCATGATCGGCGGCTCGATCGCCATCGGCCTCCGCGGCCGCGAGGTGGACCGCGCCTCAGCCGAGGCGCACGCCGCCGCCGAGGTCGACCAGCAGATGCGCTCCGTGGCGCATGACCTGAAGGCCCCGCTGCTCACCGTCACCTCCTACCTCGAACTGATCGCCGACGGCGCCTTCGGCGTGGTGTCAGAGGACGTGCGCTCCGCCGTGATGCGCGCCGCCGCCGTCTCCGAACGAGCGCAGACCGTCGTCGACTCCACCCTCGGACGCGAAGGCCTCGGACGCGAAGGCCTCGTGGCGACCGTGACGCCGTCCGCTGCACTCGTCCCCGTCGACCTCGACCGCGTCTTCTCAGACGTGGTCGGCGCGCTCAACAGCTCCATGCGGGAGCGTCAGGCGAACGTCGCGGTCGAGGGCAGACTCCCCTCGATCCTCGGTGAGGATGCCGCGATGTTCCGTGTGCTCGAAAACCTCCTGCAGAACTCGATCAAGTTCTGTCCGAGCGGCACCGCCCCCCGGATCGCGGTCCGATCGAGGCCCCTGGACGCCGGCGCCGTGGAGCTCACGATCTCTGACAACGGCCCCGGCATCCCGGACGACGCCGAACGCCTGATCTACCGCGGCGCCCGCGGCGCGAACGCCCTCGACGTCCCCGGTCACGGCATCGGCCTCTCGACGGTCTCCCGACTCGTCACGCGCATGGGCGGCACCGTCCGCTTCGAGTCCCCCCTCCAGGGCGGCACCGTCGTCCGCCTCACCCTGCGCGCGGCCTGACCTCGGGCGTCCCGCTCGCGCCCCCGCCCCCACCGCTCCGACGCCCCGCCGCCTCACCGCCCGCACACACCCGCTCACCCTGAGCCTGTCGAAGGGCGAGCCCTCGGGACGCTGTCCGGCGTCGACTCCACCGTCCGTGGATCGTTTATCGCTAAACAGTTAGGCGTGTGCTAGATTCCCGCCGGTCTTCGGGCCGGAAGGGTGGTCCGCATGGGCATCACCATTGAGCACGATGTCGAGTACGGGACGACCGGCAGCCGCGCCCTCCTCTGCGACGTGTTCCGCCCCGAACCGAGCGGTACACCCGGCCCGGCGGCGATCCTCCTCCACGGTGGCGGCTGGCGCCGAGGCTCGCGCGCGAACATGCACCCCCGCGCCGAGGCGCTCGCGGCGCAGGGCA
>CAYPYF010000061.1:0-3315 GCA_964414675.1 uncultured Dehalococcoidaceae bacterium | reverse complement strand
GCGCTGGCCCGCCCACGTGCACGACGTGAAGGCGTGCCTCCGCTGGCTGCGCGCAAACTCTGCGGCGATGAACGTCGACCCGGACCAGATCGCGCTCATCGGCTTCTCGGCAGGTGCGCACCTCGCGCTCATGGCGGCAGCAACACCCGGCGACCCCGCGCTGGCCGGCAACGGCGGGCACGAGGACGCCTCGGAGGTGGTGGACGCCGTCGTGGCGTTCTTCCCGCCCGTGCGGATCATCCCGGGCGCGGAGCGCGACAACGACCTGCCCGCCAGCGCGGGCGACTCCCTCGGCGAGGGCATCACCGCCGAGGAGGCGCGCGCCGCCAGCCCGATCGAACGCGTCGCGCCCGGCTTCCCACCGACGCTGCTGCTGCACGGCACGGCTGACGAAGTGGTGCCGTCGCGGTCCTCGCAACAGTTCTACGAGGCCGTCACCGCCGTGGGAACGGCCGCCGAGCTGCGGCTGTACTCCGGCCAGCGGCACGAGTTCGTGAAGATCGAGGAGATGCTCGACCTCGCGATGCGGGACGTCGCCCTGTTCATCCGTCGCGTCCTCGTCGAGCCCGCGCGGTTCGACGTCTCCCAGGCAGAGCTATTCGGAGCGCCGGCAGCGCGGTAAGGACCACCATGAAGTTCGGCATCTTCGACCACATCGAGCGGCGCGACGACGTCGGCCAGGCGCAGCAGTTCGAGGAACGCCTCCAGCTGATGGAGATCGCGGACGCGGCGGGCGTGTACTCGTACCACGTCGCGCAACACCACCACTCGCCGCTCTGCCTCGCGCCAAACCAGCTCGTGTTCCTCGCCTCGGCGGCGCAGCGGACGAAGCAGCTGCGCTTCGGCCCACTGGTCCTCGTGCTCCCGCTGCACCACCCGATCCGCCTCATCGAGGAGATCTGCATGGTGGACGCGCTGAGCCAGGGCCGCCTGGACCTCGGCGTCGGGCCGGGCACCGGCGGCGGTACGGAGCTCGCGATGTGGGGCGAGGACCCGGACAACAACTACGAGCGGTTCGAGGAGACGCTGGAGATCCTCCGGCGCGGGATGCAGTCGGAGTTCCTCACCTTCCACGGCCAGGTCTTCCACTACAGCGACCTGTGGATGGAGCTGCGTCCGTTCCAGCAGCCGCACCCACCACTGTGGTGGGCGGGATCGGCCGAGAGCGCGGCCCAGCGGGGCGCGAACTTCATCGCGAACGGATCGATCGCGCAGGTGACGAACGTCGTGAAGCAGTACCTCGCCACCTGGGAGGAGTCCCGCGCGAAGGACGGCGAGTTCATGCAGCGCCCCGCCAGCCCGCTGTACGGCGGCACGCGGCGCATCCTGGTGTGCGACACGGACGAGGAAGCCCGCGCCCGCGCCCTCCCCGCGTACGACTCGTACCGCTCGCACTTCGCGAAGCCGGCGCCCGAGGGCGGCGACGCGACCAAGGGCGCGGCGGGCGCATTCAACGAGGTGGTGCGGAACTCGCAGTGGTTCAAGGAGCAGCGGAACGAGGCCGCTCCCGCGCCGCGGCCGAACTCCGTGCTCACGATGCGCATGTCAGGCGAAGAGGCGATCGAGTCGGAGGCGCTGCTCGTCGGCTCACCCGCGACGATCAAGCAGTACGTCGAGCGGTACACCGAGGAGACGGGCGCGAACTACTTCTGCGCGTCGTTCCAGTGGGGCGACCTGACGCACGCCGAGGCATCGAAGTCGCTCCGGCTCTTCGCCGAGCACGTCATGCCCGCGTTCGCAACGGCCTGATCGGGCGCGTCAGGCAGAAAGCTGACTACGGACGCGGCGTGCGCTCTCGCGGGGCGCCACCCGACCGTCCCTTCGCCACGCTGCCCTTCGGCGGACGCGGCTTGCCGGCGTAGTTGCGCGACGGCCCGCCTGAGCCCGGCCGGCCGGGACGGCCCTTCGGCCCTCGGGATCCGCGCATGCCGCTACCAGCGCCAGCCTCGGCGGGCGTGACGGTGATCGGGCTGCCGCGCAGCGAGAGGTTCGCGGCGTGGTCCAGGATCGCGCGAGCAGCGCGCGGCTCCACCTCGACGAACGCGAAGTCGTCGAACAGCTCGATGTTGCCGATCGCCGAACCCGGGATGTCCGCCTCGGCGGTGAACGAGCCCACGATGTCCTGAGGGCGCACGCCGCGGCGGCGGCCGGCGTCCACGTAGAGGCGCGTCATGCCCTCCTCGACGGCGGTCTCGTCGACCGGGGGCGCAGGCACCTCGCCGAGTCCGTCCCATCGTCCGCCCGAGGCCTCCGCGGCGATCTGCATCGCGGCGGCGGCGAGGGCGAGCGGGTCGTTCGTCTCGGCGAGCTCGCTCGCGAGGATCGCATAGCCGGGGCCGGGGCCGGCCTTGATCGACGCCTCGAGCGCCTCGCGGAACAGCTCGCGCCGCCGGGCGACGATGTCCGCAGGCGTCGGGACGCGGAGCGGCGTGAGGCGCTTGTGGATGCGCTGCTCGATGAACCGCAACTGCCGCATCTCGCGAGGCGTGACGAAGGTGATCGCGTCACCTTCCTTGCCCATGCGGCCCGTGCGCCCCACGCGGTGCACGTAGGCGTCCGCGTCGTCCGGGATGTCGTAGTTGAAGACGTGCGTCACGTCCGAGATATCGAGGCCGCGCGCGGCCACCTCGGTGGCGATCAGGAGCTCGGCGCGGCCGTCGCGGAAGGTGCGGAGGAGGCGCTCGCGCTGGGTCTGGTTCACGTCGCCGTGGATCGCCACGGCGGTGTAGCCGCGCGCCTGCAGCGTCTCGCCCAGCTCGTCCACCTCGCGCTTCGTCCGGCAGAACACGATCGCGGAGCTCGGCGACTCCAGGTCGAGGATGCGCGTGAGCGCGTCGACCTTCCCGCGCTGCTGTGTCTCCACGTAGAACTGGCGCGTCTGCGGCGCGGTGCTCTCGCTCTGCGCGATCGTGACGCGTTCCGGGTTCCGCAGGTAGCGCTTCGCCAGCGTCTCGATGCGACGCGGCACCGTCGCGGAGAACAGCGCGATCTGACGCTCCTCCGGCACCTGGTCCAGGATGAACTCGATGTCCTCCACGAAGCCCATATCCAGCATCTCGTCCGCCTCGTCCAGGACGACGGTGCGGACGGCGGACAGGTCCAGGGTGCCGCGCCGGATGTGGTCCATCACGCGCCCCGGCGTGCCCACCACCACGTGGACGCCGGCGTGGAGGCCTCGCAGCTGCCGGTCGTAGGCCTGCCCCCCGTAGATCGGCAGGACGGCGATCGCACGGCTCTTCGCCAGGTCGTGGATCGCCTCCGCGACCTGCACCGCGAGCTCCCGCGTCGGCGCCAGCACGATCGCCTGCACCACCC
>CAYPYF010000060.1:0-15859 GCA_964414675.1 uncultured Dehalococcoidaceae bacterium | reverse complement strand
AGACCGGCTGGCCGAGCATCGCCGCCTCGGCCTCGATGCCGCCGACGCCCCAGCCCACGATGCCGAGCCCGTTGATCATCGTGGTGTGCGAGTCAGTGCCGACCAGCGTGTCCGGGTAGGCGACGCCGTCCTGCTCGAAGATCACCTGGCCCAGGTACTCCAGGTTTACCTGGTGCACGATGCCCGTACCGGGCGGCACCACGCGGAACGTCTTGAACGCCTGCTGCGCCCACTTCAGGAGCTGGTAGCGCTCGCCATTGCGTTCGTACTCCTTCTCCACGTTCCGCAGGAACGCGAAGTCGGTACCGAACACGTCCACCTGCACGGAGTGGTCGATGACGAGGTCGACAGGCTGGAGCGGCTCGATCTTCGCGGGGTCGCCGCCCATCTCGGCCATCGCGTCACGCATCGCCGCGAGGTCCACGACCGCGGGGACGCCGGTGAAGTCCTGGAGGACGACGCGGCCCGGCCGGAAGGCAATCTCCGTGTCCGGCTCGGCGGTCGCATCCCACTTCGCGACGGCCTCGATCTGGGCGCGGTCGACGCTGGTGCCGTCCTCGTAGCGGAGGAGGTTCTCCAGCAGGATGCGGTGCGTCACGGGCAGCTTCGTGAGGTCCGTACCGAGCGCGTCCGCTGCGGCCTGCAGCCGGTAGATCGTGAGGCTCTTGCCTCCCACGTCCAGCGTGTCGCGCGCACCAAAGCTATTCAACGTGTCAGCCATTGGGATGCCTTCCTGTCTGCTGCGACACGCGAGGGTGCCGCTGGCGATCCCGCGGTGAGGCGCCGGGGAACGGCTGATGGCTACCGAGCGGGGCGACCTCAAACAGTGCTCGGCGCCCGGATTCTACGCCACACGCGGCAGAGACCAAATCGCCCCACCCGGGCGGCCTCGCGCCCCTCGCGGGACCTGGATCAGCGTAGGATGCGGCCATTGGAGAACTTGAGGTAGCTGGGTGGCACAGACTCCCATGCGCTCGCTCGATCGAACGCCAGCGACGGCGCTGGATGCCGCGTTGCGCGAGCGGCTCAAGGAGATCGACACCCTCGTCAGGGTCAGCCAGGCGTGCCACGCCGCGCAATCACTGCCCGAGTTGCTGGATTCGGTCGTCGGCCTCGCACCGCTCGGCTGGCAGTTCACCGATGACGCCGTGTCCGCGCTCGAACTCGATGGCACTCGAGCCCGGAGCGACGGCTGGGTGGGGACCCCGTGGCGACAGGTGGAAGATCTCTACGTGGGCGGCGTGCTGCGAGGGCGCTTCGCGGTCGGTTATCTGCGCGAGCACCCGGCCGCGGACGAGGGGCCGTTCCTCGCCGAGGAACGGCGCCTGATCGGCGCGCTGGCGCATGAAATCGAGGCAGCCGTCGAGCGGATCGAGGCCGAGGAGCGACTCACATTCCTCGCTAACCGTGACTCCGAGACGGGCCGCCTCAACCGCCGGTCGTTGACGCGGCTCATCCTGAACCGCGTCGCCGTCGAGCCCGAGCGCGCCTTCGCGTACGTCGTGATCGACCTCACGCGGTTCTGGGAATTGAACCGCCACCTCGGCCTGGGCGCAGGGAACGAGATCATCAAGCAGGTCTCGGACCGCCTCGTCGCCCGCTTCGGTGACACCGTCGGGCGCGAGGCGCGGCGGTTCGTCATGCTGGTCGACGACGTGCCGTACGAGGCGTTGCGCGACTTCGTCAGGGACGAGGTCATCCCGTTGCTGGACACACCGTTCGAGGTCGCCGAGAACCCCACGCCCTACGGGATCGGCTTCTCCGTGGCCGCGACCCACTACCCGGGCCAGTCCCGGGATCCGCTCACGCTCGCGTCCCTCGCCGATGCCGCACAGGCTCGGGCGGGCGGGTTCCGTGAACTCGTGATCGCCGATCCGGAGCTCGACCTCCCCGAGGGGTTCGCCGTGGACTCCGTGACCGCGATCCGAGCGGCCGCTGCCGCCGGGGAGTTCACGCTGCTCTACCAGCCGAAGATCGACCGCTCCGGCGAAGTCCATTCCGTCGAGGCACTCATCCGCTGGGAGCGTGGAGGCCGCCTGGTCCCGCCGTCCGAGTTCCTCGACGTTGCCGAACGCCATGGCCTCGTCCGGGACGTCCTGACGCCGTTCGTGCTGTTCCGGGCGTTCAACCAGGCATCGGCCTGGGCGATCGAAGGACACCCGATCCGCATCGCCGTGAACATCTCGCCAAGTTCCCTCCAGTCTCCCGAGTTGCTGGAGATCATCACGCAGGTGCTGAAGCTCGCAGACATCGACCCAGGACTGGTAGAGGTCGAGGTCACGGAGAGCGCGGTCATGGCCAACCTCGCCCACGCGAAGGACGTGCTGGACGCGCTGCGGGCGATGGGCATCACCGTCGCCCTGGACGACTTCGGCACGGGGTTCTCGTCGCTCGCCCTCCTGCGCCAGCTCGAGATCGACGTGGTGAAGATCGACCGGTCGTTCGTCGCGCGTGCGCTCGAAAGCGAGGCTGACGCCGTCATCGTCGAGTCCACGATCGCGATGGCTCGGGCCGTGGGTGCGAAGACCGTCGCGGAAGGCGTGGAAGACCAGGCGACCGCTGCGTGGCTATGGGACCGCGGGATCGACACGCTGCAGGGGTACTACATCTCTCGTCCCATTCCCCCGGACGAGGTCCTCGGACGGCAGTTCCCCTACCGCTGACGCGGCACTCGTCAGACCTCGGCGTAGCGGAAGCAATCGAGCGCGTGGTCGTTGACCAGCCCGGCGGCCTGCATGAAGGCGTAGAGGGTGGTCGGGCCGACGAAGCGGAATCCGTCGTTCCGCATCCGCTTGCTCATCGCCCGGGCAAGCTCCGTCCCCGCCGGCGCCTCGGACGGGCCGCGCGGCGCGTTCCGGACGCTCGTCCCGCCGACGAAGTGCCAGACGTACGCGTCGAGGCTGCCCCACCCCTCGATGATGTCGCGCGCGATCCGCGCGTTGCTGATCGTGGACTCGATCTTCCCGCGGTGGCGGATGATGCCGGGATCCGCGAGGAGGCGCTCCACGTCGCCCTCGTCCATCGCGCCCACGCGGTCGAGGTCCCACCCGAGGAACGCGCGACGGTAGCCGTCCCGCCGCAGGAGGACCGTCCGCCAGGAGAGTCCGGCCTGGGCGCCCTCCAGCGTGAGGAACTCGAAAAGGCGACGGTCGTCGTGCTCCGGGACACCCCACTCCTCGTCGTGGTAGCGCACCATCTCCGGCTCCTCGCCGGCCCATTCGCATCGGACAGTCGCGGTCATCGAGGGGGCCTCCCCATCCGTCATGCGGCCACACCGCCATGGTCGCATCCTGGACGGCTGAACCGAGCAGAACGATGGCGCTCGCCCTTGTTCGCAATTCCGTCAGGCCGCTACTCTGGTCGGACGGGTTGGCCCGACACCGGGCGGTTAGCTCAGTTGGTACGAGCGCCTGCTTCACACGCAGGAGGTCACTGGTTCGAGTCCAGTACCGCCCACCAGCGAGCCAGCTTGCGGATCGGGTAGCCGGTCACTTGCCGAAGTGGCGGAATTGGCAGACGCGCTACGTTCAGGGCGTAGTGGGGGTAACCCCGTGTGAGTTCAAGTCTCACCTTCGGCACCACCTCAGTCGGATGAATCCCGCACTGACTTGAGGGTCTGACTCGCGCTCGTAGCTCAGGGGATAGAGCGTTGCCCTGCGGAGGCAAAGGTCGTAGGTTCGATTCCTACCGAGCGCGCCATGCACGAACAGAAGCCCCCTCGCGGGGGCTTCTTCGTGTCCCTGCTTCGTCTCCGGGGAATCGCTCGAACCGACCGCCCGAGGCTACTGGCGCATCAGCATGCGGTGGCGCACCTGGTCCACGTACTCGTCCACCTCGACGGCGTCGAGGCCCGTCCCCCGCAGCGCGTAGCGCGTCATCTCGATCGCGAGCTCGAGCTCGCCGAAGAGCGCCTGGTCCGCGCCGAGGTTCTCGAGGTGCTGTCGCTCCCCGTCCTCGTGCGTCCGCGCGAGGATCACCGCGGACGGATTCACGGCTCGCGCCATGGTGGTAACGCGTCGCGCAACCTGCCGCTCGGGCACGGCAATGACGATCAGCGCCGCGCGGTCCACGCCGGCGCGCTCGAGCAGCTCGCGGTTGTCCGCCGTCCCCAGGAAGGCCGGGATGCCCTCCTCGCGGAGCAGGACGATCGACTGTGGGTCGAGGTCGATGACGGCGATCTGCCGCTCGCGCTCGCGGAGCGCCATCGCCACAACCCGGCCAACGCGGCCGTAGCCGCAGATGATCGCGTGGCCCTCGAGTCCCGCCACCACGCCCCCGGCCTCGCCGGGCGCCGGCTGAGTCAGGTCGCGCCGCTCCAGGCGCTCCAGGCGCCGAGAGAGCGGCGTCACGGCGTTCATCACCGTGGGGGCGAGCAGCGTGCTGATCGCGGTCGCCGACAGGATGACTGAGAACTCGGTCTCGCTGAGCGCGGCCAGCGTCGCGCCCAGGGTCGCGAGGAGGAACGAGAACTCGGCGCTCTGCGCCTCGGCCCCGCCGACGAGGACAGCGCGGCGAGTCGTCATCCCCAGGAGCCGCGCGAGGAGCGCGCTGATCACGCCCTTGATCGGGATGATCAGCGCCAGGACCACCAGGACGGTGCCCATGTTGTGCAGCACGAAGGACGGCTCCATCAACATCCCCACGGACACGAAGAAGAGTCCCGCGAAGACGTCGCGCAGCGGGGTGATGCCGCTGAGCACCTCGTGGCGGATATCGGACTCACTGAGCACGACACCGGCGACGAACGCGCCGAGCGCGGGCGACAGGCCAAACAGGGTCGCGCCGTAGGCCGTCAGCAACGCAAGCGTCGCGGCTGCCAGGACGAAGACCTCCTGCTGGCCCAGCCCACGGAGGTTCTCGAACACCGGGGGCAGCAGGTAACCGCCGAGCGGGACGACCAGCACCAGGAACACGCCGGCCTTCAGGACGTCCAGCGTGATGTCACGCGGCAGGCTGTCACCGCCCTCGACGACACCCGTGAGCAGCACGACCAGCACGATCGTGGAGAGGTCCTGCACGGCGGACCACGCGAGGGCGACTCGACCGTGCCGGGAGGCGGACTCGCCGCGCTCACCAAGGATCTTCGCGATGACGGTGCTGGAGGAGTTCGATACGACCGCGCCGAGGAACAACGACGGGATCGGGTCCCAGCCCAGTGCGAGCCCCGCCAGGTATCCGATCCCGATCAGGATCACGACCTGCGTCAGCGCACCGCCGATGACCACACGACCGAAGCGCAGGAAGTCCCGCGCGGAGACGTCCATGCCGGTCACGAACAGCAGCAGGATGATGCCGATGTTCGCGAGCGCGTCCACCATCCCCTGGTCAGCAATCCACCCCGGGGTATGGGGGCCGATGACCACGCCCGCCACGATGTACCCGAGGATGACGGACTGCCTCAGGCGGGCAGCAATGATGCCACCGATCCCCGCGGCGAGGAGCGCGACTGCGAGGTTTGCCAGGAACGTGGACGTGTCAGTCAGGGCTCGACCTCCCGGCCTATGTTAGCAGAAAGCCGGACAGGCGTTTCGAACGCTCGTGCGGCTTCCCGCAATCACCCGAGGATCGCTGAAATTCACCCTTAATCGACTGAATGGTCGATTGTTCACGCGATCTGACAGGCCGCCACGAGGGGTACGATCGACGTGTGAACGAGTCATCGATCCTGCAACAGGTGCGCGCGCTCCCCGAGAAGCCGGGCGTCTACATCATGCGCGACGAGCGTGGCGATGTGGTCTACATCGGCAAGGCGCGGCGGCTGCGCGACCGTGTCCGCTCGTACTTCGGTTCGGCGCGCTCGCTGGAGCCGAAGGTCTACGCCCTGGCGCAGACCGTGAGGAACATCGAGCACCTCGTGACGAACACCGAGGCGGAGGCGCTCCACCTCGAAGCGACGCTCGTGAAGCGCCACCAGCCCATCTACAACGTCCGGCTGAAGGACGACAAGCACTACCCCTACCTGAAGGTGGACGTGCAGAACCCGTGGCCGCGCGTCACCATCACCCGCCGCGTCGAGAACGACGGGGCGAGGTACTTCGGGCCGTACGCCTCCGCCGGGTCGGTCCGCCGCACGCTGGACGTCGTGAAGAAGCTGTTCCCGTGGCGTTCCTGCACGAAGGAGATCACCGGCACCGACCCGCGTCCGTGCCTCGACTACTACATCAAGCGGTGCATCGCGCCGTGCACGGCGTTCTGCACCGCCGAGGAGTATCGCGAGGTCATCGACCAGACCGTCCTGTTCCTCGAAGGACGCTCCTCCGAGGTGAAGCAGCACCTCACCGCGGAGATGGAGCGCGCCAGCGAGTCGCTCGAGTTCGAGCGGGCCGCCCGCGTCCGCGACCAGCTGCAGGCCGTGGAGCGCATCACGGAGCGCCAGCGGATGGCGACCACGCGCTACCTGGACGCGGACGTCTTCGCCCTCGCGCGGCAGGAGGACGAGGCGTGCGTCCAGGCGTTCTTCGTGCGCGGCACCGTCGTGGCGGACACGGACTCGTTCATGCTGGACGGGACACAGGACGCGAGCGACAAGGAGATCCTGGGCGCGTTCCTCGCGCAGTTCTACGAGTCGGCGACGTACGTCCCGAAGACGGTCCTCCTCCCGTTCGAGCCTGAGGACCGTGAGTACCTCGAAGCGATGTTGCGCGACGCGCGCGGCACGCTCGTCGAGGTACGCGTGCCGGAGCGCGGCGAACTCCGCGGCCTCGTCGCGACCGCCGAGGAGAACGCCAAGGAGTCCCTGCGCATGCACCACGTGCGCTGGGTCGCCGACCGCGACAAGACCGACTCTGCGCTTGGCATGCTCCAGGAGGAGCTCGACCTCCCGTCCGCGCCCCAGCGCATCGAGTGCTACGACATCTCGACGATCCAGGGCACCAGCACCGTCGCCTCGATGGTGGTGTTCAAGGACGGGCAGCCGGCAAACAGCGAGTACCGGCGCTTCCGGATCAAGACCGTGGAAGGCCAGGATGACTTCGCGTCCATGCGCGAGGTGCTCACGCGGCGCTTCAAGAAGATCGCGGAACGCCGACGCGCCGAGCTCTCCGGCCAGACGGTCGACCTGCCGGAGCCCTCGCCGTGGGACGAGGTGCCTGGCCTGGTCATCATCGACGGCGGGAAGGGACAGCTCGGCGCCGCCCTCGACGTGATGCGCGACCTCGGCCTCCGCGACGTGCCCGTCTGCGGCCTCGCGAAGCAGGAAGAGGAGATCTTCGTCGCGGACGTCTCCGACTCGATCGTCCTGCCGCGCACCTCGGAGGCGCTCTACCTCGTCCAGCGCATCCGCGACGAGGCGCACCGCTTCGCCATCACCTACCACCGCAACGTCCGAGGCAAGGCGGCGACGCAGTCGGTCCTCGACGGCATCCCCGGCATCGGCCCGAAGCGGAAGCGTGCCCTGCTGCGGAAGTTCGGGTCCGTGAAGAACCTGCGCGCGGCGCCCATCGAGGAGATCGCCGCAACGGTGGGGTTCACGCAGCGTCTCGCCGAGACCGTGAAGCGATCGCTGTAGCGCTCACCACGTCTCGCCGTCCGCACAGGAAGGCCTCATCATTCGCGTCACTTGCGACTAGTTCTGCACGTGACACCCGTCGTACGCTTGTAATCAGGGCACTTACGTGTCGTTCGTTATGTAGGCGGTTATGTAGACAGCGCGGCGTGGCGCGGGTATACAAGTCCACTGCGGCTGGGGATTGTGCGTGGCCCGAATCGATCGGGTCCTCCTCGACGGATGCCGCCGGAACCTACCGCCGCGGCGGTCGCTGGAGGATTCGTGCAAGACCGAGTCGAGGCCTTCCTCCACTACCTCTCCGCCGAGCGTGGCGCATCCAAGAACACCATCGACGCGTACCGGAACGACCTCGGTGGATTCCGCAAGTTCCTCGAGGCCAGGGGGTCGACCGACTCCGAGGTCGAGAAGACCGTCACGCGCGACTCGATCACGTCGTACATCGGCGACCTCAACGACCGGCGCTACGCCAAGGCCACCGTTGCCCGCAAGGTCGCCGCGGTGAAGTCGTTCTGCTCGTTCCTGCTGGACCACGGCGACCTCCGCAGCAACCCCGCCACGCAGGTGGACTCGCCCCGCGCACCCAAGCCGGTGCCAAAGCCCATGACCACCACCGAGGTGGACCTGCTGCTCCAGGAGCCGCGCAAGCACGACACGCCCGAGTCGGTCCGCGACACGGCGATGCTCGAGCTGATGTACGCGACGGGGATGCGCGTCACCGAACTGGTGTCGCTGAACCTCGACTCGCTGCACCTCGACCCGCCGCCGTCCTGGATCCGCTGCCTCGGCAAGGGCGGCAAGGAACGCACCATCCCGGTGCACGAGCAGGCGATCGAGGCGATCACGACCTACCTCGACGACGCACGCCCGCAACTGCTGAAGACACGCCCGCACCAGGCGCTGTTCGTGAACCGCCGGGGCGAGCGCCTGACCCGCCAGGGCTTCTGGCTGATCCTGAAGGGCTACGCGAAGTCCGGCGGTATCGAGAGCCACGTCACGCCGCACACGCTCCGCCACTCGTTCGCCACGCACCTCCTCCGCGGGGGCGCCTCCGTCCGCGACGTGCAGGAACTGCTGGGCCACGCGAACGTCTCGACGACGCAGGTCTACACCCAGCTCGCCGACGAGCACCTCCGCGAGGTCTACGAGAACGTGCACCCACGCGCCCGGTAGGCACCGAGACACCGAGACTCCTCGCCCCGTTAACCACGCGCTGTTGTCTCCCACCGCCCTCGCTGCGATCCTTGCCCCCACGGCGCCCACGCGCCGTCCGAGGAAAGGCGACGCCCCGTGGAGATCATCGACGTCCGCGCACGTGAACTGCTGGACTCACGGGGCAACCCCACCGTCGAGGTGGACGTCGAGCTCGAGGACGGATCCGTCGGGCGGGCGATCGTGCCGTCGGGCGCCTCGACCGGGGCGTACGAGGCGGTCGAACTGCGGGACGGCGACCTGGACCGCTTCGGGGGCAAGGGCGTCCTGAAGGCGATCCAGCACGTCGAGCACGACCTCGCGAGCGCGGTCATGGGCCTGGACGCGTTCGACCAGGCGGCCGTGGACCGCGCGATGATCGAGGCCGACGGTACGCCCAACAAAGGCCGCCTCGGCGCGAACGCCCTCCTCGGCGTCTCCCTCGCCGTGGCGCACGCGGGTGCGGAGGCCACCGGCCAGCCGCTGTACCGCTACCTCGGCGGTGTCGACGCGCGGGTGATGCCGGTGCCGATGTGCAACGTGCTGAACGGCGGCGCGCACGCCACGAACTCCACGGACTTCCAGGAGTTCATGCTGATGCCGGTCGGCGCCCCCACCTTCCGCGAGGGGCTGCGCTGGGTGGTGGAGTGCTACCAGGCGCTGAAGGGCATCCTCCACGCGCAAGGCTTCGCCACCACCGTCGGCGACGAGGGCGGCTTCGCCCCCACGCTGCCGACGAACCGCGGCGCCATGGACCTGCTCATGCAGGCGATCGAGAAAGCCGGCCGCCGCGCCGGCGACGAGATCGCGATCGCCCTCGACCCCGCCGCGACCGAGCTGTTCGAGGGCGGCAAGTACGTCCTCGAGCGCGAGGGCCGCACCGTCACCGGTGCCGAACTCGCCGACCTCTGGGCGGACTGGGCCGCCTCCTACCCGATCGTCTCCATCGAGGACGGCATGGCGGAGGACGACTGGGACGGCTGGAAGGCGGTCACGGACCGCATCGGTGACTCGGTGCAACTGGTCGGCGACGACCTCTTCGTCACCAACATCGAGCGCTTCGGGAAGGGCATCGACCTCGGGGTCGCGAACGCGATCCTGATCAAGCTCAACCAGATCGGCACGCTCACGGAGACGATGCAGGCGATCCGCCTGGCGCACACCAACGGCTACCGCGCCGTCATCTCGCACCGCTCCGGCGAGACCGAGGACACCACGATCGCCCACCTGGTGGTGGCGACCGGCGCCGGGCAGATCAAGACCGGCGCTCCGGCTCGTTCCGACCGGAACGCGAAGTACAACGAGCTTCTCCGCATCGAGGAGGCCCTCGGCGAGGACGCCATCTACCCCGGCATGGCGGCGTTCCGCAGGCGCTAGCCTGTCGCTATGACCTCCGACCAACCCTCCGACAACGGTGGCATCGACCTCGGGCAAGACCTCGGGCCGGGCATGATGCGCGTCCAGGACTCGCCCCAGCGCGTCTCGGGCATGCGCGTCCCCGCCTCATGGAAGCTCCCCGGCAAGCCCGCCGACCTCGACGAGTTCGCCGACGACGCCTGGCGTCAGACCGGGTTCCTCTGTGGTGAGGAACTCCAGCTGATCGAGGCCGGACTGGACCTCCAGGCGCGCCTCGCCGGGAGCGGGTACACCCCGTCCGCGCGCAACATGACGATGGCCGCGTTCGCCAGCCTCTGGAGCCGCGCGTTCCTGTGCACCTCGGACGCGGTCGCCCTCCTGCGGCGCGGTGGGTACCAGTCCGCGATGCCCCTCCTCCGACAGGCCGTCGAGTTCATCGGCGCCCAGCGCGGCATCGGCGACGAGATGGACGAGTGGCGGCGCTTCACGCACGAGGCGTACGGACGCCACGAGGCGACACGATCGATCGAGGTCGGCCTCGGCGCGTACTTCTCCGGCGAGTCGATCGCGTCCGACGCCGACCTCCGCCTGATCTACAAGGCCGCGAGCGACTTCGGGCGTCCCAACTTCGGCCCCACGGCGATGCTGGTCGCGAACGAGGCGAGCCATGAGAAGTACCCGCTGGTCTTCGCCGACCAGGCGTTCCACCTCGGGTGGGCGCAGCTCCTCCTCGGGTGGGCACTCCGTCTCAACGTCGCGCAAATCCACCTCGCGTTACATCTGGGAGAGTCGTTCCCCGCACCCCCCGAGGTGCGAGGAGAGGCGACCGAGCACGTCCGCACCGTGGAGGCGCTCCTCGCACGGGCGGAGCGCTGCCGGCTGGAGGAGTGGCCCGATGAGCGCGGGCGGAAGCGGCACCTGGTCACGGAGTTCAAGCGGCGCCCCGGCGACGCGGCGCAGCGGTTGCTCTTCTGAGAGCCCCCTTCTGAGAGCCCCTGCGGCCGGCCTCGCGAGTTCCGCGATCTGGCCCGCCTCGGCGGGGCGTCGTAGCATGAGGCGGCGGCGCAACCCCCCGCGCGCGTGACCGCCGGAAGCGTTGGTAGGCATCGGGAGGCATGATGACCCTGCGCGTTGGCATCAACGGTTTCGGGCGGACGGGACGCACCGCGTTCCGGGCCTGGTGGCAGTACCACCGGGACGACTTCGAGATCGTCGCCGTGAACCGCGGCCCGGCGGACATCCGTGCACACCTCCTCGCCTACGACACCGACTACGGCCGTTTCCCCGCGAAGATCGAGGCCGGCGCGGACTGCTTCAGCGTGGACGGCCACGAGGTGAAAGTCCTCAACGAGAACGACCCGAGCGCGATCCCCTGGGGCGACGCCGGCGTCGATGTGGTCATCGAGTCCTCCGGTGTCTTCCGCGACGCGAAGGAGGCCGGCGCGCACCTGAAGGGTGGCGCGAAGAAGGTCCTGATCTCGGCCCCCGCGAAGGGCGAGGACTGGACCGTCATCATGGGCATCAACGAGGAGCAGTACGACCCGGCGAACCACAACGTGATCTCCGCCGGTTCCTGCACCACGAACTGTGTCGCCCTCGCGCTGAAGGTGATGCACGACTCGTTCGGGGTGGAGAGTGGCTTCATGTCCACGATCCACGCCTACACGAACGACCAGAACCTGCAGGACAACTCCCACAAGGACCTGCGACGCGCCCGCGCCGCCGCGATGAACATCGTGCCGACGTCCTCGGGCGCCTCGGCGCTCGTGGGGCAGATCATCCCGGAGCTCAAGGGGAAGTTCGACGGCTTCGCCTACCGCGTCCCCGTCGCCACCGTCTCCGTGGTCGACATGGTGACCAACCTCCGCGACACGCCCTCGGTAGGCGCGATCAACGAGGCGTACATCGGCGCGTCCGAGGGTCGCATGAAGGGCTACCTCTACACCGAGGGCAACGAGCTCGTCTCGTCCGACTTCCGGGAGCACCCCGGCTCCGCCATCTTCGACACGCCCTCCACGATGGTGGTCGCTGGCGGCAAGATGTCCAAGACCGTCACCTGGTACGACAACGAGTGGGGCTACTCCTCGCGCCTCACGGACATCCTCGCCATGATCGCCGACCGAGGGCTCTCTTAGCCTCAGCCTGAAGCAGACGAGACAGAAGCCCGGCGAACGCCGGGCTTCTGCGTGTTCGGGTCACAACCTCCCCAGATCGGTGATGATCCGCCCCGGTTTCCGGGGAGACGCCGAGGCGCGCGCGAATCCGATGCCCTACCGCCGTCGTATTATGTACGAGAGTCGTTGCCCCACCCGACTCACAGATGCGCGGACGTTGCGGCGGCTCGAGCCTGCGTCCGCGCATCTTTGTGTCCGGCGAACCTGTGTCCGGTCGAGGAACCTCCGCATCGTGTATCCTTATCTTACGTAAGCATCACCGAGGAGTCTGCCGTGACCGTCGCCCGCCTCAACCACGCCGTCCTCTACGTCCGTGACCTCGACCAGTCCGTCGAGTTCTACCGCCAGGCCTTCGCCTTCACGGAGGTCACGAGGATGCCGGGCGTCGCGGCGTTCCTCCGCGCCGAGGGCGGCGACAACCATCACGACCTCGGACTGTTCACGGTGGGCGCGCAGGCTCCCTCCCCACCGCGCGGGGCCACCGGCCTCTACCACCTCGCATGGCAGGTGGAGCGGATCGAGGACCTCCGTGACATCGCGACCACGCTGACGAACCTCGACGCCCTCGCAGGCGCCTCCGACCACGGCGCGACGAAGTCGCTCTACGGCAAGGACCCGGACGGCAACGAGTTCGAGGTGATGTGGCTCCTCCCCCGCGAGGCGTGGGGCCGCTTCGAGGAAGACGCGGTCGTCCTCCCACTCGACCTCGACCGCGAGATCCGGACGTGGGGCGTCGGAGCCACCGCCGAGTCGTAGCCACACGGGGCGCATCGCTACCGCCTCGGTGGAGCGGCGTCGTACACTCGATGTCCTATGCTCGACGCACTTTCTGACCGACTCCAGGGCACCTTCCAGCGCCTCGGCAACAAGGGCCGCATCGGCGAGACCGAACTCGACGAGGCGCTCCGCGAGGTGCGGATCGCGCTGCTTGAGGCGGACGTCAACTTCAAGGTCGTCCGCGACCTCGTCGGCCGCGTACGCGAACGCTCGCTGGGCCAGGAGGTCCTGAAGTCGATCACCCCCGCCCAGCAGATCATCGGCATCGTTAACGACGAGCTGGTGGAGACGCTCGGCAAGCAGAATGCGCCGCTCCTCCGTCCGGAAGCCGGTCCGCTCAAGATCATGGTCGTCGGCACGAAGGGTGGCGGTAAGACCACCCTCGCCGGGCGTCTCGCCCTCAAGTTCAAGAACGAGGGGATGAAGCCCCTCCTCATCTCCACCGACTTCGAGCGTGTCGCCGCCAGCGAGCAGCTGCAGGTGCTCGCGCGCAGCATCGAGGTCGACTGCTACGTCGAGGAGCAGGAAGCGCCGGCCGGCAAGGTCGCCGCGCGGGGCCTGAAGCACGCCGAGAAGATCGGCGCCAACGCGATCATCGTGGACTCCGTCGGCATCGTGAACTTCGATGACGACGCTGCGGACGACCTCGCCGGCCTCGCAGACGAGGTCGACCCCACGGAGCTCCTCATCGTCGTGGACGCGATGACCGGCCAGGAGGCCGTCACGCTGGCGAAGGAGCTGCACGAGGTCCTCGAGGGCACCGGGATCGTCGTCACCAAAGTCGACTCGGACACCCGCGGCGGCGCCGTGCTCTCCGTCCGCGAGGTCACCGGCCTCCCGGTGAAGTTCATCACCACCGGCGAGCGCCTGGAGGCGCTGGAGGAGTTCCACCCGGACCGGTTCGCCTCGCGCGTCCTCGGGATGGGCGACGTCGTGTCCCTCGTCGAGAGGGCCCGCAAGGCCGTCGGCGAGCGGGACATGAAGGAAGTCGCCCGCCGGATGCAGAAGGGCCAGTTCGACCTGGAGGACTTCCTCACCCAGATGCAGCAGATGAAGCAGATGGGGCCGCTCTCCGGGATCCTGGAGATGCTGCCCGGCGCGGGCGCGCTCAAGGGCCAGCTGGGCAACGCGGACCTCAGCGAGTCCTACTTCAAGCAGTCCGAGGCGATCATCCAGTCGATGACGCCAGGAGAGCGCCGCAAGCCGGAGACCATCAACGGATCGCGTCGGAAGCGCATCGCGCGCGGCTCCGGGACGACCCCGGCAGATGTGAACCGGCTCTTGAACCAGTTCAAGGATGCCCGCAAACTGATGCAGGCCATGACCTCCGGCAAGCGGTCCGGGGGCCTGATGAAGATGCTGGGGATGTAGCGCCCGACGGACGTCGCGCCTCCCGCCCTCAGATACGCTCGGTCGAGCCGTCCCCCCATAAGCGCCGGGACGCCTAGACTGGCACTCTTGCAATTTTCCCGGCTCGCCCGGTTCCGCCCGCTGGAGGACATGCCTTGCTGAAGATTCGCCTGCGCCGCACTGGTCAGAAGCACCAGCCCTCGTACCGCATCGTCGTCGCCGACAAGGACTCACCGCGCGACGGCCGGTTCGTCGAGATCCTCGGCCACTACAACCCGCGCACCGAGCCCGAGACCTTCGAGGTCAAGGAGGACCGTGTGCGGCACTGGGTCTCCCAGGGCGCACAGCCGACCGAGACCGTGCACCGCCTCCTCCACTCGCGCGGCATGATCGACACGGCCCCGCCGACCCGCGACACCAAGCCCTCGAAGGCGGAGCGCGAAGCCGTGGCCAAGGCCGCTGCTGACGCGAAGGCTGCCGCCGAGGCGAAGGCCGCCGAGGAAGCTGCGGCTGCCAAGGCCGCCGAAGAAGCCGCCGCCGCTGCGGCCACCGAAGGCGAGGCCGAGGCCTCGACCGCCGAGTAGTTCGAGGCGACCCGCACCATGAAGGCACTGATCGAATACCTCGCCCGCGCGCTCGCCGAGTTCCCGGACGAGGTCCGCGTCGCCGAGGTGCATGACGGCGACCGTGTCGTCCTCCACCTCTACGTGAACGAGTCGGACAAGGGCCGCATCATCGGCCGTGACGGACGTTGCGCCAACGCGATCCGCTCGCTCCTGCACGTCGCCGCGGTCCGCGCCGGCGTCCGCGCCACCCTCTCGATCGAGTAGGTCGAGTAGCCCTCGAAGCTCCCGATGACCAACGAGCCGCCCGAGGAAGCTACGTCCGCTGCGGCGGACGCTCCCGCTCCGGAACACCCGGAGCGGGTCGCCGTCGGACGCATCAACTCGCCCTGGGGCGTGCGCGGCCATGTGAAGGTCACCCCGTTCACGGCCAACCCGGAGCGCCTGAGCATCGGCAGCCGCGTCTACGTGGACGGCACGCTTCGCACGGTCCGTGACGTGAAGAGCCCGCGCGGCTTCCCGTGCGTCCTCTTCGAGGGCGTCACCGGCACGGAGGGCGCCGAGCGGCTCCGCAACACCCTGATCGAGATCGACGAAGCAGAGCTCCCCGCCCTCCCGGACGGTGAGTACTACGTCCACGACCTCATCGGCCTGCGCGTCGTCACCTCGGACGGGACGGAGTTCGGCGAGATCGTCGAGGTGCTCGAGACCGGCTCGAACGACGTCTACGTCGTCCGCCGCCCCGGTGAGAAGGACCTGCTCGTCCCCGCCATTGACGGCGTGCTGCTCGAGGTCAACATCGCCGCCGGCACCGCGACCATCGAGGTCGTGCCGGGACTCCTCGACTAGCGTCGGTCAGGCCTCGGATGGGCGTCCTCGTTGCCGCTGAGGGGCCGCCGTCTCTACACTGCTAGTTCCACGGCGCAGCCGGTCTGCGGGGGCCC
>CAYPYF010000059.1:0-16565 GCA_964414675.1 uncultured Dehalococcoidaceae bacterium | reverse complement strand
CCACCGGGACGAGACGGGCGAGGCGGTGCACATCGACCTGTCGCTATACGAGGCGGCGATCGCGCAGATCGGCGTGGCCGTCACGGAGCGGGCGTTCGGGGGAGGACTCCCGAACCGCACCGGCAACGACGACCCGCGGTTCCTGGTCCACGGCGTGTTCTCGACGACCGGCCACGACCGTCACGTCGCGATCGCGGCGTCCGAGGACGACCGGGCCGCCCTCGGACGGGTGCTTGGCGTCAGCGAGGTGACTGCGGACACGATCGCGGCTGCGGTCGCTGGTCGCACGGCCGAGGAGGTTGCGGCGGCGCTCCAGGGCGCGGGGGTGGCGTCGTATGCCGTCTCGGACGCCGCGGACCAGTCTGCCGACCCGCACCTGTGGGCGCGCGGCTTCTTCGGGACGTTGCGCATCGGCGAGGGCGAGCCGCATCCGCACCATGGGCCCGCCTTCGGTGGCGGGGCGGACGTGCCGATGAGCGCGGCACGCGCCGTGGGGGAAGACAACTACTACGTGATGTCCTCGATCGGTGGGTTGAGCGACGCGGAGATCGCCACCGCCGAGGCGGCCGGCAGCGTCGGCGCCGCCCTTGACCGCGGGACGCGCACTGTCGGCCAGACGTCCGAGCAGTACGCGATCCGGATCGAGCGCGGTGAACTCTCGCGGGTCGACGAGCGACACGACCGCTGGCGCGAGGTAGCGCGATGACGAAGCGCGCACTGGACGTCTCGACGGGAGTCGGCGCGGCCTACGCCGGCCGGATGCTGGCCGAGGTCGGCTGGGACGTGGTGAAGGTGGAACCGCCCTCGGGCGACCCGCTCCGCGCCGAGGAGTCTCGGTGGGGCGGGGGTCGGGGGGGCGCGTTCGCCTTCGCAAACTACGGGAAGCGCGGCGTCGTGGTTGACGCCGAGCAGATCGTGGACCTCGCGCATGCCGCGGATGTCGTCCTCGGCGACTTCTCGCCCGGCGGGTGTCATGCCTCGGGCCTGTCGGCGGGGCTGTTCGCGGCGCTCGAGCCGCGTCGCGCGGTGGTGTCCGTGTCGCCCTTCGGGCTGACCGGGCCGCGCGCGAACTGGGCGAGCAGCGACATGGTGGTGCAGGCGGCGAGCGGTCTGATGTTCCTGACCGGCGAGGCCGACCAGCCGCCGATGCAGCTGCCGCCATACGCCGCCGCGATCACGGGCGGCGTCGCCGGCGGTGTCGCCGCCCTCGCGGCGGTGCGCAGCGCCTCGAAGGACAGGCAGGTGCGTCGCGTCGATGTCTCCATGATGGAGGCGCTGGCGACGCACACGTACGGGCAGACGACGAACTACGTGTACACGGGCGAGGTGGCGCGACGTGAGCAGGCCGTGAAGCAGGCGCTGCGGATGGTGCCGGCGAGCGACCACTTCGTGTACTGCGCGCCGGGCGCCGTCGCGAACGTCGACATGCGCGGGGTCGCGGTGCTCCTCGACGAGCCGAGGCTGACCGAGGACAGGTTCCAGACCGCCGAGGGCCGTATGCAGTACTACCAGGAGTACCTGGACCTGTTCGTGCCGCCGTTCCAGCGCAAGACTGCGCAGGAGTGGTTCGAGGAGGCGGAGCGGCTGCACCTCACGTTCTCGCTGGTGCAGACCGTCGACGACCTCTTCTCATGCCCGCAGATCACCTCGCGCGGGTCGCTCCGCGAGGTCGTCGCGCCGGACGGCCGGACGGTGCAGATGCCGGGGCGACCGTTCACGCTGGAGGGTGGCCCGCCCGAGCCGGCCCGCCAGTGGCCAGCCGTCCCGGGCGAGCACACGGACGAAGTGTTGAGGGAATGGACGGTCTCGGGATGAGCGAGCAGCCGCGCGCGCTGGCAGGTATCCGTGTCATCGATATCTCCTCGACGCCGGCGGCGGCGTGGACGTCTCGCCTGCTCGCCGATGCCGGCGCGGACGTCATCCTCGTCGAGCCGCCCGAGGGGCATCCGCTGCGCGGCACCGGGCCGTTCACCGACGACGGGGCGAGCGTCGCGGCGGCGCACTTCCTCGCGAACAAGCGCTCGGTCACCCTCGATGCGTCCGAGGACCCCGGGCGCGCCACGCTGCGCGAGCTGATCGAGAACGCGGACATCGTCGTCTCGAGCTACGCGCCGAGCCGCCTCGAAGCGCTCGGGCTGACGTACGCCTCGTTCGACCTGTCCGACCTGATCATGACGCATGTCACCCCCCACGGGATGACGGGGGCGCTCGCCGAGGCGCCAGGCAACGACCTCACGGTCGCCGCGCGCTCCGGTTGGGCCTCGATCAACGGGATGGCCGACCGCGAGCCGCTGAAGCCGGCGGCATGGACCTCCTCGTACTGCACGGGGGTGGCGGCATACGCCGCGACCGTGGCCGCGCTTCGTTGGCGCGACGCGCACCCGGGCGAGGGCCAGGAGGTCGACGTCGCGGAGACCGAGGTGATGGCGGGCACCTTTGCGCCCGGCATGCTCCGGTCGCTGTACGCAGGGAAGGCGCAGGGACGCCAGTCCGCGGACGACCAGCTCGCGGGGCCGGTGCCGGTGGCGGACGGCCACTTCGCGCTCACGCTGAGCCGCGCGCATTTCTGGCGCGACGCGATGAACCTGCTGGGCCTGGAAGACCTCGCCGAGGACGAACGCTACGGGTCCTCGTGGTTCCGCCAGGCGCACCGCGAGGAGTTCTCGGGACGCGTCGCCGAGGCGATGGGGCAGTGGAACAAGATGGACCTGTTCGAGGAGTTGGCGATCCGGCGCGTGGTCGCCGGGCCGGTGCTGTACATGTCAGAACTCCGAGCGACGGACCACCTCGCAGACCGCGGATACTGGCGACGTCCCGCGGACGATCCGGGTGGCCCGGAATACCCCGGGCCCGCCTACCAGATGACCGCGACGCCCTCGACGCTCGACCATGGAGCGCCCGAGGCGGGCGAGCACACGCAGGAGGTGCTGGGTTGAGTGCCTCGACGACGACTGGACAGACCGGCCCGCTGGCAGGGACGCGTGGCATCGTGCTCACGCAGGCGTGGGCCGGCTCGTGGTGCACGAGCCTCCTCGGACAGATGGGCGCCGACGTCGTCCAGATTGAGGTGCGCAAGCGGCCGGACTCGTGGCGCGGCGACTACTCGGCGCCGATCCCGCCCGAGGTGGCCGGGCGGCCGAACGCCGTGCACCCGTGGAACTGCAACCCGCTCTACAACTCGGTGAACCTCGGCAAGCGCTGCATCACGCTGGACCTCGCGACGAGCGAGGGGATGGACGTGTTCAAGCGGCTGCTGGTGTTCGCGGACTTCTGCGCGGAGAACTTCTCGCCGCGCGTGCTGACCAACTTTGGCATCACCTACGAGCAGATGTGCGAGATCAAGCCGGACATCGTCCTCGCGAGCCTGTCGGCCTACGGGCACAGCGGGCCGTGGACGAACATCCCCGGCATCGGCGGCACGATCGAGCCGTCCTCCGGGATGTCCGGCCTGCTGGGGTACGAGGGCGGCGCGCCGCTGAACTCCGGCCAGATGTTCCCGGACGCGATCGCGGCGCTCAACGGCACGGCCGCGATCGTGACGGCGCTCCGGCATCGCGACCAGACCGGCCAGGGCCAGTACATCGACCTCTCGATGATGGAGTCGAGCCTCGCCGCCGTCGGCGACGCCTACCTCGAGTACGCGATGACCGGGCGGCAGCGCCCGCGCATGGGCAACCACCACCCGTCGTCCGCGCCGCACTCGATCTATCCCGCCGCAGGCGACCAGCGGTGGGTGGCGATCGCGTGCGAAGACGAGGCCCAGTGGGCCGCCCTCGATGGGGTCGCCGGGCAGGGGTGGGCGCAGGACGCCCGCTTCGCGAGCCGGGCGGACCGCAAGGCGAACGAGGCCGCGCTGGACGCGGCGATCGCGGCGTGGACGGGCTCGCAGTCTCGCGATGACCTCGCGGGACGCCTCAGCGCCGTCGGGGTGCTCGCGGCGCCGGTGCTGGATGCCCTCGAGCTCGCGGCGGATGCCAACCTGCGCGCCCGGGACGTGGTCCGAGAGATCGACCACCCGGAGGCGGGTGTGTTCCCGCAGGTAACGCTGCCGATGCACTTCTCGCGCACCTCCGTCCAGACACCGCGGCCCGCACCGCAACAAGGCCAACACAACCATGAGGTCCTCGCGGAACTCCTCGGGATGAGCGCCGGCGATGTCGACGCGCTCATTGCCTCCGGGGTCTCCGGTGGGGGGCCGCCCGACTAGCAGCGTCCGAGGAGATCCGATGCCCGACTACGACTTCATCCGCTACGAGCAGCACGACCGCGTCGCGCGGCTGGTGCTGAACCGCCCACAGGCGCGCAACGCCCAGTCGTGGCGGCTCACCGAGGAGCTCGACGACGCGTTCGAGCGCGCCGGGAAGGACGACGCGATCGGCGCGGTCGTCCTCGCCGGCGAGGGGGACCACTTCTCGGCCGGGCACGACCTTGGGAGCGCGGAGCAGAAGGCCGACATGGCCACGCGTCCGCGGCAGGAGGGTGTCCGCGGCCGGTACGGCTCGTGGGACACGAACATCACCCCGAACATGAAGTGGCGGAACCTGCCGAAGCCGACCATCGCCGAGGTGAAGGGCTACACGATCTTCGCCGGCGTCGCGATCGCGGAGGCGTGCGACATCATCTTCGCGGCCGACGACACGATGTTCCTGCCGACGAACTACCAGTACTTCCACGTCCCGTGGGACCTCGGCATCCGTAAGTCGAAGGAGATCCTGTTCGAGTCGCGCTTCATCGACGCCGCGGAGGCGCTTGAGCTTGGCCTCGTGAACCGGGTGATCCCGAAGGCGCGCCTGGAGCAGGAGACGATGGAGTACGCGGCCCGGGTCGCTTCGAACGACCCGTTCCAGTTGCGGATGATCAAGCTCGCGATCAACCAGGCGCAGGACGCGCAGGGGTTCACGCAGCACATCCAGGGAGCCTACGCGCACCACCTGCTCTCCGGGCTGGGTGAATCTGATCCGGACTTCGCCCTCAACGACCCTCGGAAGGACGGGAAGAAGCGCCGCCCGATGGTCCAGCGCGCGATCGAGAACTACGAACTCGAGAAGCAGCGCCGCGCGCGCGAGGAGTAGGCATGGCGAACGTCGCTGACGTGATCGTGGTGGGCGCGGGGAACGCGGCGCTGTGCGCCGCGATTGCCGCGCGGGAGGCCGGCGCGTCCGTCCTCGTCATCGAGAAGGCCGAGGAAGGCGAGCGCGGCGGGAACACCTTCTTCACGGGCGGTGGCTACCGGTTCCCGTACGAGGGCATCGAGGACATCCAGCGCCTGATCCCGGACCTCTCGCCCGAGGAACTCGACCGCATCGATGTCGGCTCCTACCCCGCGGCGAAGTTCAAGGACGACCTGGTCCGCGTGACCGAGGGCCGCGCCGACGAGGCGATGGTCGACACGCTCATCGAAAACGCATTCCCGACGGTGCAGTGGATGAACTCGGTCGCCGGTCAGCGCTGGGTGCTGATGTACGGTCGCCAGGCGTACGAGGTAGACGGCAAGCTGCGCTTCTGGGGCGGCATGATCGTCGAGGGCGTCGGCGGCGGCGAGGGCATCTCGGAGAGCCTCTTCGCGCAGCTGCCGAAGCACCAGATCGAGGTGCGCTACGGCACCAAGGGCACGGCGCTGCTCACTGACAACACCGGCCGGGTCACCGGCCTGCGCGTCAAGGACGTCGAGGGCTTCCACGACCTGGAGGCCGGCGCGGTCGTGCTCGCTGCCGGCGGGTTCGAGGCGAACGCCGAGATGCGGACGCGATACCTCGGCGCCGGGTGGGAAGTCGCGAAGGTGCGGGGCACCCGCCACAACACCGGCGCGATGATCACCGCGGCGCTGGAGATCGGTGCGCAGTCGTACGGGCATTGGTCCGGCGCGCACGCCGTGGCTTGGGACATGATGGCGCCGCCGACGGGGAACCGGCGCATCGGCGACCTGTACCAGAAGCACTCGTATCCCCTCGGGCTGATCGTGAACACGCACGGCGAGCGGTTCGTGGACGAGGGCGCCGACCTGCGCAACTACACGTACGCGAAGTACGGGCGCGAGATCCTGAAGCAGCCGCACTCGGTCGCGTACCAGCTGTTCGACCAGCAGACCGTGCGCCGGCTCCGCGATGAGTACCGCATCAAGGAGGCGACCAAAGCCGAGGCGGACTCGATCCCGGAGCTCGCCGCGGACCTCGGTATCGATGTCGGGGGCCTCGTGCGGACCGTGGAGGCGTACAACGCCGCGTGCCGGCCGGGGGACTACGACCCCTCGAAGCTCGACGGGCTGGGCACGGTGGGGATCGACCCGCCGAAGTCGAACTGGGCGCTGCCACTGAACCAGCCGCCGTACGTGGGATACGCGGTGACCTGCGGGATCACGTTCACCTTCGGCGGCCTGAAGATCGATGCGAAGTCCGCGCAGGTCCTGGACACGGAAGACGTCCCCATTCCGGGCCTCTACGCGGCGGGCGAGCTCGTCGGCGGACTGTTCTGGCACAACTACCCGGGCGGCACCGGCCTGATGGCCGGGGCGGTCTTCGGGCGGGCGGCCGGTACCTCGGCGGGGAAGGCCACCCGCGGGGCGTAGCCGCGCTCGTGGTCCGACAGGAGCGTGGGCGGGGACTGTGGCCCAGTCCCCACCCCGGGCCTCCCCACGAGGGGGAGGGGTTTCGGACGAGACGGACGGACGACACGAGAGAGGCCCGGAGCGACGGTCGTCGCTCCGGGCCTCTCTCGATGCCGGGGCGGGCCTAGCGGATGTCGAGGAAGTTCAGGACGCCCTTCACCCCGGTGGTGTTGCGGGCGGCCTCGGCGGCCTGCTGGAACGTCTGCCGGGACGGGACGGTGCCGCGCAGCTCCACGTAGCCGCCGACGGCCGAAGCGCGCACGCCCGCTGCGGAGGGACCGAGCGCCCTCATGACTCGCAGCTGCGCACGGGCGGCGGTGCCGGCGTCGCCGGGCCGGAAGCTCTGCAAGCGGATCCAGAGCATCGCGAGCGAGCTCTTCGGGCGGTCGTCAGCCGCCGGGGTGGTTGTGATGTTCGAGGCCATGGGAGTCCCTCCAAGCCCGGTCGAGATCGTTGTGTGATCACTATCGACGGGCGGCCTGAGGGAACCCTGAGCGGCTCCTTCTGGTTGTCTGAGACTCGTTCGCGGAGGCACAAGTCGCTTCCAACGGGCGGGCGGGTAGCGTCGTACTCTGGCGGCATGAACATCCTCCTCGTCGACGACGACCAGAGCCTGGTGCGGGTGTTGAGGATGGGCCTCGTCGCGGAGGGCTGGGAGGTTGCCGTGGCGCACGACGGGGCCGAGGGGCTGCGACGGGCGAGCGCGCCCGACCTCGACGTGGTGGTGCTCGACGTGATGCTCCCTGAGCTCGATGGGCAGGAGGTGTTGCGCGCGCTGCGCGCGGAGGGCGTCACGACGCCCGTCCTGCTGCTGACGGCGCGGGACGCCGTCTCGGACCGCGTGTCAGGGCTGGAGGCGGGCGCCGACGACTACCTCACCAAGCCGTTCGCATTCGACGAGTTGCTGGCGCGGCTGCGCGCGCTGCACCGCCGCGCGGCCCTCACGCAGCCCGACGTCCTCGAGGTGGGCGAGGTGGCGATGGACCGCACGAGCCACGAGGTGCGCGTCCGCGGGACGCGCGTCGAACTCACGCCGACGGAATACCGTTTGCTTGAGCTCCTCATGCAGAACCCGGGGCGCCTTCTGACGCGGCCGACGATCCTCGCGCGGGTGTGGGGGTACGACATCGAGGTCGCGCCGAACGCGGTGGAACAGTACGTCCACTACCTGCGCGCGAAGCTGCAGAACGGCCTCCACGTGACTACCGTCCGAGGCGCCGGCTACCGCCTCGACGTGCCCTGATCCGGCGAGGGCGTACCGGTGTTCAGTAGCGCCCGCCGGCAGTTGACGCTGATGTATGCCGCGGCGGGCGTAGTGCTGTTCGGCTTCCTCGCGATCGGGATCTACGTCGTGCTGGTGCAGACGCTGGACCGCGAGATCGATGCGGACATCCAGCACGTGCTCGACGAGGGCCTGGCGCTCGTCGGGCACAACGAGGATGGGACCAGCCTCGATGTCCCGGTCGCGTTCGGGCCGGTGTTCCTGTTCGTGTTCAGCCCGGACGGGACGGTCGTCCTGAATCCACGTGACCTGCCGGTGGAGCAAGTGGTGCCTCAAGGCCCGATCCGCGAGGCCGGCCGGTCAGGCGAAGGCGCGCTGATCACGCGACGGGTGGACCACGAGCGGTTCCGCCTGCAGATACAGCCGGTCATGCAGGACGACGCCGCGACGGCGGTCGTGGTGGCGGGGCGCAGCCTCGCCCGGCGCGACGCAGAGGTGCAACTGATCGCCACCACGCTGGGCGGAAGCATGCTCGTGTGGGCCGTGCTCGCCTCGGTGGCCGCGTACGTCCTCGCGGGGCGCGCGCTCGGGCCGATGCGTCAGGCGTACGCCCGGCAGGAGGCGTTCGTGGCCGGGGCCGCGCACGAGCTGCGCTCGCCGATCGGCGTCATCCGCGCGGCGTCCGAGGTGGGCCTGCGCGGGGACTCGTCGCCGGAGACGCGGGCGTTGCTGGGCGAGATCAACGAGGTGGCGACGGATGCCTCCGCGCTTGTCGACACGCTGCTGGACCTCGCGCGGATGCGGCAGGAGTCCTCGAGCGCCGGTGTGACCGCCGACCTGGGGGAGGTGGTGGGACGCGAGCTGACGCGGATGGACCTGCTGCTCCGTGAGCACGATGTCCGCGTGGTGGATGACCTGGCTTCCGTGACCGTGGCGGCGCCTGGGACGGAGATCGGGCGCATCACGCGCGCCATCATCGAGAACGTGATCGCGCACACCCCTCGCGGGACGACGGTGATCGTGCGGACGCGGCAGCTCGCCACCACGGGGGAGCTCACGATCGAGGACGACGGGCCGGGTGTGCCTTCCGACGACCTCGAGTCGGTGTTCGAGCCGTTCGCGCGGGGAGACGGAGCGCGCCGACGCGGGCGACGCACGGGGATGGGCCTCTCGATCGTCCAGACCGTGGCGGAGCACTACGGCGGTCGGGTGCGCGCGCGGACGCCTGACCGCGGGGTGGGACTGCTCGTGGAGGTGCATCTCCCCGCTGTGTAGGCGGGCGGATACGCTGCCGTGACCAGCGAGCGCAGCCCTGCGAGGACGCCCATGACTGACGCCACCCCGACCCGCTCGATCGCCGCATTCGTGGCCGAGTCCGGCGACCCGCCCGAGTGGGTGATGGAGGAGGCGAAGCGGACGCTGGTGAACCTGCTCGCCATCTCCGTCTCCGCCTCGGTGCACCCCTCGTCGGCGCGGATGCTGGTCTGGGCGCGCGCGGAGGGCGCCGCGCCGCGGGCGAGCGTGATCGCGAGCGACCTCGCCACGAGTCCGTCGATGGCGGCGTTCGTGAACGGCTTCCTCGCGCACCTGCAGGACTACGACGACACGCACTACCCGACGGTGCTGCACCCGAGCGCACCGGTCTGGCCGGCGGCCCTCGCGGCAGCAGAGGCGAGCCGAGCGTCGGGGCGGGATGCGCTCGTGGCGTTCGCCCTCGGCTGCGAGGTGGCGTGCCGGATCGCGATGTCGGTGCATCCGTGGCACTACGATCAGGGCTGGCACATCACCGGGACGGTCGGCGTCCTTGGTGCGGCGGCAGCAGCCGGACGGCTGTATGGCCTCGACGCCGACGCGCTGAGCCACGCGTTCGGGTTCGCGGGGACGCAGGCCGGAGGGGTGCGCGAGGTGTTCGGGAGCGACGGCAAACCGTTGCACGCGGGGCGCGCCGCGAGCAACGGCCTCCAGTCTGCGGAGTTCGCGCGCGCCGGGATGACGGCGAATCCGGAGATCCTCGCGGGGCGTCGAGGCTTCTGGGCGGTACTCTCGCCGGACGGCCACAACGAGGAGGAACTCCTCGGCGGGCTGGGGGAGCGCTGGGAGCTGCAGCGCAACGGCCTGAAGCCGTACGCCAATGGCGTGGTGTCACACCCGATCCAGGACGGCGTGATCGCCCTGCGGAACGAGCACGGGCTGACGCCCGACCAGGTGGAGGGCATCGCCCTGCGGGTCTGCTACCTCGTGCCGGAGCTGATGAACCGGGCAGCGCCGGAGACGGGCCTGCAGGCGAAGTTCTCGTTCCAGCACTGCGCCGCGGCCGCCCTCGTCGACGGCGCGGGGCACGATGCGCAGTTCGACCTCGACCGCGTGCTCGACCCGACGATCGCGGCGATCCGCTCGAAGGTGACGTTCGAGGTCGATCGCTCGCTGCCGGAGCACGAGGCGTATGTGACGATCGCGCTGAAGGACGGCCGCAGCGTCTCGACGCACGTGGCGCATGCCTCGGGGTCGCCGGAGAACCCGCTGACGAACGCCCAGCTCGCGGAGAAGTTCGACGCGATCGTGCAGCCGATCCTGGGGGTTGAGCGTGCTCGCGCGTTGTTCGAGGCCGCGTGGAGCCTGGACGAAGCGCCGGGGGTGTCGGACCTCCTGCGGCTGACGCGTATCTGAGACGGTCCGCGGGCGGATTCCCGGAGCGGTAGCGAGCATCCGGTGATGGCCCGTGAGTTGTCCCTTTCGATCCCCATCGCCGCATTCCCGTCGGGTATTCTGCGGGGGTAGATCGGCAGGTACGGGTATCTCTGGGCGTGCAGATACTCCATCACCGTCACGCGCGGCTCAGCCGCGGTGAGATGGAGGCAGCATGGTGCTGCGGAAGCGATCGTCATCCGCCGAGTCGCACGGCGTCGGTGACGCGTCACACACTGACCACGCTCACGACCTCGATCCCCACGCGCACACGCTGGAGGCCGCCCTCGAGGGCGGCACGGCTCCACGATCGCCGGGTGCGCTGCGTTCGCTCCAGGCGCGGGCCGGCAACCGCGCGGCGGCACGCTTGCTCGTTTCACGCGTGCCCGAGGCTGGCGCCGCTGACCTCGACCGGCCCGAGATCGCGCGTTCGCCGAGGCTCCGTCGCGAGGTGTCGTCCTCGATCGGCCGGTCTGAGGCAGGCGCGCAGCGCACGTTCACGGCGAAGGATGCCGAGGGCAACGCCTACGCCGAGCTCGACGACCTCGTCAGCGAGACGCGCCTTGCCGTGCGGGAGCATCTCTCGGCGATCGAGGCCGCGGACCCGGACGACTTCAACGGGGTGTACGGCAACTTCCTCGAGAACGTCGGTGTCTTCGACCATTACCTGAGGACGTTCTACGACAGCGGCGGGAACTACGGAGAGTTCGACCTGGCGTCTGCCGGCGATGTGGTGAAGCTCTACTTCTACCTCAAGAAGTGGGTGATGCGAGACGTCGCCGGATCGGGGGAGGACGAAGCGCCGATCCACCCGGACTTCACGCCCGATCAGATCCTGTTCGCCTCGATCTCCGGTGGGAAGGTCGGGAGCATCTATTTCCCGATGGGGCGCATCCGGCTGGTCCACGGCAGTGGCCCTGAGGTGGCGATCTGCCCCGGCGTGGTCCGCTACACGATCAGCAACCAGGACTACGAGGACCACTGGCAGACCCACGGCAGCGCGAGGCGCATCACCGAGCTCGACTCATGCCGGCCGGCCCGCGCCGGCGAGGGCGAGCGGCTGGTCGAGTTCTGGCCGGGGAAGCGGCACCCCTCGCGGGGCGGGCCGATGCGGTTCACCTACACGCTGACGCAGGCGCAGATGAACATCATCTATCGGGAAGCGATGACCCACAGCAACTCGAGACTCAAGCGGGCGATGGCCGCCGACACCGGCCTCTCGCAGATCCCCCTGAACTAGCAGGACTAGGGGAACTAGCGCCCCGCGCGCACGCCGCTCGTCCTCACTGCCTCGTACCATGCGCGCGACCACAAACGTGGTAGGGGAGGGCCGCATGCCGCGTCCGAGGATCACAGCAACGATGGCCGAGGCGGTCGCGGGCGTGCCGGACGGCGCGACGATCCTCGTGCCGGGGTTCGGCGGCGCGGGACAGCCGTGGAACCTGATGACCGCGCTCTACCACCAGGGCGCGAAGGACCTCACCTTCGTCACCAACAGCCTCAATATGGTCTCGGCCGATCCGGCGGCGAAGACGATCAGCGACTTCGTCACGGAGGGTCGTGTGCGCAAGGTGATCGCCTCGTTCACCGCGGCGACGCACCCCTCGAGGGCGGCGCTGCCCGAGCAGATGGCGCGTGACGGGCGCATCCAGGTGGAGCTGACGCCGCAGGGCACGCTGGCGGAACGGGTGCGTTCAGGGGGCGCGGGGGTGCCGGCGTTCTGGACGCCCGCCGGGGTGGACACGATGCTCGCCGAGGGCAAGGAGCACCGGGTCTTCGACGGGCAAACGTACGTCCTCGAGGAGGCGATCTTCGCGGACTACGCGCTCGTGCGGGCACATCGCGCAGACACGGCGGGAAACCTGGTGTTCCGTCGGGCAGCGCGCAACTTCAACCCGATCTTCGCGATGGGCGCGCAGCACAGCCTGGTCGAGGTGGAACAGCCGATCGAGGAGGCCGGGACGATCGACCCCGACCAGGTCCACCTCCCGGGCATCTTCGTGGAGTCCGTGACGCTGATCCCCTCGGACGGGTGGGTGCACGTGCAGCGCTCGGGGCGGCCGGAGACCGTGCCGACGGCGCCCGAGCCGCTGGTGGCGCCGGAGCCGGGCGAGAAGCGCCGCCTCACGAGACAGGAGCTCGCCGCCGTCATCGGCCAGCGGCTGCAGCGCGGCTGGCTCGTCAACCTCGGCATCGGGATCCCGACGTTCGCATCGAACTACGTCACGCCCGACCGCGACATCACGTTCACCTCGGAGAACGGCGTGGTCGGCTACAGCCGTCTCGCCGGGCCGGACGAGGGCGACGCGGACATCGTGAACGCGGGCGGGCAGCAGGTCACGCTGATGCAGGGCGCGTCGTTCGTGCACCACGCGGACTCGTTCGCCGTCGTGCGGAGCGGGCGGCTGGACGTCACGATCCTCGGCGCGTACGAGGCGAGCGCGGACGGGTCGTTCGCGAACTGGCGACTCACCAACGATCCGTTCGACCACATGGGCGGCATCGGTGGCGCGATGGACCTCGTCGCGCGCGCGAAGCAGGTCTGGATCGCGATGGAGCACACTACGCGCGAGGGCGAGTCGCGGCTCCTGGAGTCGTGCACACTGCCGCTGACGGGGAAGGGGTGCGTGACGCTGATCGTGACGGACCTCGGCGTGATCGCGGTGCGCGATGGGCGCTTCGTCCTCGAAGAGCACGCGCCGGGACACACGTTCGAGGAGATCGCGGCGCTGACCGCCGGCCCGATCGAGGCGAGCCCGACGCTGCGGCCCGTGGACGTGTGGTCGGCGCAGGTTGCGGGCTAGCCGCCGGACGACTCGCCGAAGCGCCAGACGGGGTGCTCGGACGGCTCGTCCGAGAGGAGGAAGCGCGGGAGCGCGAGGCCGCCGCCGAGGTCGGCGAAGTCCACCTCCACGCGGGCGTTGATGCCGGCGCGGTCCTCGGACTCCGGGTTGCCCTCGGTGTCCACGAGCATGCCGAGGACGCGGATGCCGTCGTGCGGGCCGGGGACGCCTCGCTGCTCGTCGAGCTCGACGAGGGCGGTGACGTATGGGACCGCCTCGCGGAACGAGGGGTGGATGGGGTGGGTGACGACCTCGTACGAGTAGATCATGCCGCGTCCGGAGACGGGCGCCCACTGCCACGCGAGCGAGGTGCAGGACGGGCATGCGTTGCCGATGGGGTAACGCAGGTGCTCGCAGTCGACGCACTGCTGGAGGACGAACTCGCCGCGGCCGGCAGCCTGGAGGTACTCCAGGTGCTCGGGATCGTTCGACTCGATGTCGACCGCTGCGCCCAGGTATTCAGGCATATGGGTACTCAGCCATGCCGGCTCCTAGCGGTGCATGATCAGGGCGGACCCGGTGGAGGGGCTCGCCCAGCCCATGTTCATGGTGACCTCGACGTCCTTCGCCTGGCGGCAGCCGCCCTCGGAGTAGTCGTAGGTGTGCTGGCCCTGCGCCCAGCCCGGGCATGAGTCGTCGGCCTGGTGGCGCAGCTGGCGGACGTTCTCCACGACGTGGCCGATGCCGTGCGTATACCCCTCGCAGAGGTGTCCGCCCGAGGTGTTGTTGGGGTGCGCGCCGCCCAGCTCGATGATGCCGCTCGAGACGTAGTCGCCGCCCTCGCCTTCCTTACAGAAGCCGTAGGCCTCCAGTTGCAGCATGGTGGTGAAGGTGAAGGCGTCATAGGAGCCGGTGACGTCGACATCCTCGGGGCCGATGCCGGCCTGGCCGAAGACGATCGGCGCGGCGTAGTGGCCGGCGACGCGCGAGATCGGGCCGCGGCTCCAGTGCGAGCCTCCGGGTTGCTCTTTGTTGACGCGTCCCGCCACGCCCATGATGTACGCAGGCGTGTGGCGGAGGTCGCGGGCGTGCTCGGCGCTGGTCACGATGATCGCGACGCCGTTGTCCGTCTCGAGGCAGCAGTCCAGCAGGTGGAGCGGCTTCGTGATCCACCGCGAGGTCACGACATCCTCGACGGTCACGCGCTTCGGGTAGAGGGCGCGGGGGTTGTTGGAGGCGTGCTTGCTGTGCGCCACCTTCACGTGGGCGACCTGCTCGCTCGTCGTGCCGTACTCGTACATGTGGCGCATGAACGAGGGCGCGAAGGACTGCGCCGCCGAGTGCATCCCGTGGATGCCGGAGTCGAGTGAACCTCCCCGGAAGACCGGGGCCTGTCGGCCGGTCCCGCCGATGCGGTTGCCGGTGTAGCCGTTCATCGCGCGGAAGATCGCGACGGTGCGGCACATGCCGACCTCGATCGCGCCGACCGCGAGGCCGATGAGGGCCTCGATGCTGGAGCCGCCGCCGGAGCAGTCCATGTAGAAGTTGAGGCGGATGCCGAGGTCACCCGCGATCACCGGCGACGTCGTCGAGTCGTTGCCGTGGTAGGAGAGCATCCCGTCAATGTCACCGGCGCCGAGGCCGGCGTCCTGCATGGCGGCGCGGACCGCCTCGACGCCGAGGGCGCGCGTGGTGCGGCCGGAGTCCCGGGAGAACTCCGTCATCCCGATGCCGCTGATGGCGTATCGGTCGCGGAGTCTGCTCCCGGGAAACTCGAGCATGCTCAGGCCCTGTTTGGCAGCACGACGACGGCGTGGCCGGGGCAGGTGGCCTCGCCGAGCTGGTTGACGACGTTGGTCTCCAGGTAGACGCGGTTCTCGCCGTCCTCGACCTTCTTGTCCGTGACCTTGCCGGTCACGGTCAGGGTGTCGTTCTTCTGGTTGATCGCGCGGTACTGGACGGCGGCCTCGCGGATCTCCGCCTCGTCGCCGATCCACTCGCGGAGGGCGTTGAGGAGGTAGGTGTAGCGGAGGTTGCCCATGCCGAACGCGCCGCGTTCGTTCAGGGCGGCCTTGCCGACCTCATCGTCCATGTGGATGTAGACGAACTCGTCATTCACCGCGGCGTAGCGGTTCCAGTTCATGAAGTCCGTGGTGCGAGACCAGGCGGGGATCTCGTCGCCGACGTTGATGTCCTCGAAGTAGACGTTCGTGGCCATGGTTGTCTCCTGCTGTTGGGTGGGCTGTGGTGGCTAGTAGCGGATGCCGGTGGAGATGCGCGTCTTCACGAGTTCGCCTCGCTGGTTGCGCCACTCCATCTCGGTCTCGGTGAAGAGCGTCAGGCCGAGGCGGGTCTCGCGCTCGTTCCAGTCCTTCAGGCGGGTGCGCGAGGTGATCACGTCACCGGGGCGCATCGGCACGCCGAAGGTCTCCACCTGGCCGCCGTTCATGCCTCGCTGTCCCTGTCCCGTGCGAGGGCTACCGGACTCCTGCCGGGGCGGACGGTCGATGGGCCAGGCGAACGGGTTGAAGTCGTTGGGGGCGATGAGGCCGCCCCACCTCGTGCCCTTCGCGTACTCCTCGTCCCAGAAGAGCCGTGGGGGCTTCTCCGGCCAGTACGAGGCGAGGGCCCACTTCCGGATGTCGGACTCGGAGACGGGGTAGGAGGTGCGCTCGTTCTCCCAGACGCCCTTCTTCTCCTCCATGTCGGAGGTCACCAGGGTCTGCATGGTTGGTTCAGAGGTCATGCTCGCTGCCTTTCGTCGCGTCACGCTCACACGGACGGGGAATGACGCTGCTCCGTGCCCCGTTCCGCGCAGCGGGTAGGGGCGGGCGAGCACGAGTGTAATCAGCCTGTCAGCCCCCGTGGTGTGGGCACGGGGGCTGACAGGCTCCGATCAGGCAACGAGGGCCGCGCGACGCGCCTCGTGGGTGGGGGCGTCGGGCACGTGGGCGGGACGCCCGATCGCCATCTCCCGCCGCAGCGCCGGGACGATCTCGGTGCCGAGGACCTCGATCTGCTCGAGGACGACCTCCAGCGGGAGTCCGGCGTGGTCCACGAGGAACAACTGGCGCTGGTAGTCGCCGACGTGCTCGCGCATCGCGGCGTAGCGCTCGATCACCTGCTGGGGGCTCCCGACGGTCAGCGGCGTGCTGGCCATGTAGTCCTCCAGCGACGGGCCGTGGCCGTACACGGGCGCGTTGTCGAAGTACGGCCGGAACTCGCGGATGGCGTCCTGGGAGTTGGGCCGGACGAAGAACTGCCCGCCGAG